>CAZMZR010000004.1:0-67205 GCA_964570855.1 uncultured Pirellulales bacterium | reverse complement strand
TTCTATTGTTAAATGCAATATCTTTTATCGGCAGGTTTTTATTATCCTGGTGTGCAATGTGAAGGACAATTTCCATAAAAAACGGGGATTTTGGTTGTGATTTGGGCGTTTTTGGATAGAATTACCATTAGCGTATAGCGGGTAGCGTACAGCATATAGGAATATCAAATACGAAACGGAGGGCAAATCAAATCAAAATTTATGCCTTAGGTAATCAAAATTTAAAATGCAAAAATACAATGTAAAAATCCAATATTTAGCCCCCAGATTTATCTGGGGGTTGGCCATGGCCATGGAGGCCACGGCTAAACAAAAAAATGAAAAACAAAGCCAATATTAAGACGGAAGACGGAAAACCGAAGGCAGATGACAGAAGAAAAAATGAAAAACAAAGCCAATGTCAATATGGGCAATATTACGTAAGCTCTTTGAAATAAATATATTATGGCAGAAACCGGCGTTTTGACGCCGAAAAAACAAACCCAATTCAAAGCCAATTGTTAGCCCCGGACATCGTCCGGGGTTGGCTAAACGGGTCTAATTTATGGCAATTAGCCCCTGACTTTTTTCCAGAGCAGTTCGGTCAGCTCTTTTATGCCGGAGCCGGTAACCGCCGAGATGGGGTGGATCGGCTGAGGCAGTTTTTCGGCTAATTCTTTGACTTTTTTTTCATCGGGATCGAGGTCGATTTTATTGGCGACGATGATTTCAGGCTTTTGTGCTAAGATTTTGCTGTGTTGCTCCAGCTCATTGCGAATAGCGTAGTAATTTTCGGCCGGTTCGGAGCCGTCTGTCGGCATAATATCAAGGATATGCACGATAATTGTCGTGCGTTCGATATGCTTTAGGAAATCGTGACCGAGTCCGGCGCCGTCGTGGGCCCCTTCAATCAGGCCGGGGATATCGGCTATAACGAATCGCCGAAAACCGCTCAACTCCACGATACCGAGCACAGGCTCGATTGTCGTAAAGGGATAGTCGGCGATTTTCGGCCTTGCCGCCGAACAGCGGGAAATCAGCGTGCTTTTCCCTGCGTTCGGCATACCGACCAGGCCGACATCGGCGATGAGTTTTAGTTCGAGTTTGATATTTCTTTCCTGGCCGGGTTTGCCGTTAGTGGCATATCTTGGCGTTTGGTTGGTGGGCGTTGCGAAGGCCTTGTTGCCTTTTCCGCCTCTTCCGCCGCGACAGACGCAGACTTTAAGCCCGACCTCGTTCATGTCTTTGAGCATCAGGTCAAGGTCGGTATCGTAGATGAGTGTTCCCGGTGGAACCTTGATTATCAGGTCATCGCCGTTTGCTCCGTGTTTGTTGTTTCCGGAGCCGGGCTGGCCTTTTTGGGCCTGCCAATGGTGTTTGCCGGCAAAGTCGGTCAGGGTATCGATATTCTCGACGGCGTGGAAAAAGACATCGCCGCCTTTTCCGCCGTCACCGCCGTTGGGGCCGCCCTTGGGAATGAACTTTTCCCGCCGGAAGCTGACGCATCCGTTGCCGCCGTCGCCCGCTTTGACCCAGATTTGAGCCTCGTCCACAAACACGGTTTATCTCTCGCTACTTTTGTTATGTGTCCTGATATGAAAAAAGGATGGCATAAATACCATCCTTTTTACCATTGTTTTTTCGTATTTTATCAGACTATGTGGACTTTTCGGCCCTTGAACTGTACTTGTCCGTCTGCGGTTGCGAATAGTGTATAGTCCCTGCCCATACCGACGTTGTTGCCGGGGAAGAATTTCGTTCCGCACTGCCGGACGATTATTGAGCCTGCACAGACTGTTTGACCGCCGTATCGCTTTATGCCCCTGTACTGTGCGTTACTGTCTCTGCCGTTTCTTGTGGAACCTTGTCCTTTTTTATGCGCCATTGCCACATACCTCAAAATTTCAAATTTATTAAAAGAGAGATTCTATCGCACCTTCTCGTGCCTGTCCAGAAAAATTTTCCAACTGCGGTCAGAAATTTATGGAATAAGCTCGAGCTGAACATCGTCATACCATGCCGTGCCGGTGGACAAACCCCAGCCGCCGAGCAGGCAGTTGATTTCCACGATGGAATTGTCGCCCGAATTAAACACAATTTCGACCCGGTTCCAGTCTTTGGTTCCTGTGACCGCCGGTGTTTGCAGCGGCTGGATATTATGCAGATTGAGCAAGGCACCTCTTCCGGAATCTGCGGAAATATTTTCCGTCTTAATCCAGGCCGACAGCCTGTATTTCGAGTGCGGCTCGACGGTTGCCGAAGCCAGCCAGCCGGCATCGGTGCCGCTCTGGGATGCTATCGTAACGCACCATTGGCCGGAATGGCCGCCCCGGACGCAGTCGAACTCGGCGTCGCCGCTGTATATTTGTGGTTCCCATCCGTCGGGTTTGTTGTCTGTCTGCTTTTCAAATGATGCGTTTGGTATAAGTCCCGGCGGCGTAGGTAGCTGTATTGCGGATTCATCTCGTGCCAGCCAGACCTCCATTTCTCCGGGGCCGCGATTGGCCCAGGCATAATATGGAATTGCCAGGAATTCCTTCTGCTGCTTTGAGACGGATTTGCCGTCTCTGCCGAAAATCGCATCGAAGGCTTGGCCACGGATGACTGTTACGCCGTTTAACAGGTCTTCACGATATCCGGATGTCAGTTCGGCGTCGTCCGGCAGGACGAGATTAAGGACATGACCGTCGTTGTCCGGCCATTCGGCGCAGTACACAATCGGGCCCCTTTGCAGGGCTGCTCTGTTGACATCGGCGGTAACTTTTTCGTTCGCCCTGATTCTGCGGACGGTCATGGGCAGATCGAGATTTATCTTGTCGCCGTTTTTCCATTGTTGTTTTAAGACGGCGTATCCGTTTTGCATTTGGTAGTCGGCCGGTATGCCGTTGACCGACAGCTGTATTTCGGATTCGTCCGTTCCGTCGAAGGAATATAAATCGCCGGGGACCGGGAGATTTCTCGCCCATCCGGGTATTCGCAGTGCGATCTCGAACGTCTTCTCTTCTTGCGGTTTGAGAGTAATCTCAATGTCACCGGTCCACGGATAGTCCGTTACCTGGGTCAGCTCTGTTTTATTGCCGTCCAAATCGATGTCGGCTTTGTTGCTCATGTAAAGATTGACGTAGAGCCTGTCATTATTTTTGGCATAGATGTATCCCGGCACAGAAGGTGTGAACCTGCAAACATTGCTCGGGCAACAGGCGCAGCCGAACCATTCGCTTCGCTGATGCTTTCCCTGGGATTCGAGCGGATTCGGATAGAAGAAACGGTCGCCGCTCAGTGACACACCTGAAATCATTCCGTTGTAAAGCGTCCGCTCCAGCACGTCGTAATATTCGGCGTTACCGTCGAGAAGGAACAGGCGATAGTTCCAGTAAATATTCCCGATAGCGGCACAGGTTTCGTTGTATGCAGTTAAGTTAGGCAGCACGTAAGGCGGGCCGAATCCTTCGTGTCCGCCAGTTGCGCCGATACCTCCCGTGATATAAAGCTTGCCCCGGATAACATCCTTCCAAATGCTGATTATCGCATTCGTATATGCCGTATCTCCGGTCAAAGCTGCAACGTCGGCCATGCCCGAATACATGTATGTCGCGCGTACGGCGTGGCCGACGGCTTCGGTCTGTTCGGTGACTTTTTTGTGGCTCTGGTTGTATTGCCTGCCCTTGTCGCGAATATCGAGGAAAAATTTTGCCAGGTCGAGGTATTCCTTTTTACCCGTCGCGCGGTACATTTTGACCAGTCCCATTTCGACAATCTGGTGTCCGGGGTAATTGTCCAGCTTGCCGGGGCCGAAATCACGGCACAGCAGGTCGGCGTTTTTAATGGCGATATCGAGCAATGTTCGTTTGCCGGTTGCCTGATAATGCGCGACGGCCGCTTCGTATAAATGCCCGCTGTTATAGAGTTCGTGACTTAAGTTAGAGACCTTTTCCCAGCGTTTCGAACCTGCCCATTCGTGAGGGTGATTCGGGTCGATAGTTCGGGTCGTATAAAGATAACCGTCCGGCTCCTGGGCCTTGCCGATGTACTCGATAAGAGTATCTATTTTGGCTTCCAGCTCTTTGTCGGGGAAGGTCTGAATCGAATAGCTGGCCCCTTCGATGATTTTATATATGTCCGTGTCGTCGAATGGGTAATCCGTGCAGAACTTTCCTTCTTTTAATCCGGCGGCGAACAGGAAATTATCGACTCTACCGGTTTTGTAACATTGTTCGATAGCGATAGGAATGGTTACTTCATGGTTTCGTTTAATGCGCGGCGCCCAGAATCCGTCGTTTAATTTGACCGCTGTAAATGGAACGGGCTGGATTGGGTAATCCTGGGCAAAAGCATCATTAGATAAACCAGATAGATATATCAGAAAAAATGAGCATAAAAAGAATCGTTTCATGGTAGCTTTCTCCTTAATATCCATTTCTGTATCATATTAGCATGCCGTTTTTATATTATTCCGGTATCAGGGGAGATTATGCATTTCTGCCTGTATAAATTCGGATCCTTACAAGGCAAGCTTTGAAATTCATGAGTTTCAAATTCCTGATAAAGCTGTCTGCATATCCGGATACTATTCGTGGCGATAAACTTCCCAGCCCATATAATTATCGAGGGCTTCTGCAATTGCATCGGCCTTTTGAGACCTGCTGACGGCGACGTGATGTTCATATCCCATTTTACAGATGTATTCCAGGAGAAGCTGGAGGTTGGCGATTTTCATTACGCCGTAGCCGCCGAAAGTCGCGAGTTTATCGTTTGTGAAATTACCTTGTCCGACATATGCACAGATATCGCCGGCGGCATCGTCGGTAGTAGTCCTGCAGAAAGTCGCCTTGCCCGGAGCTATTGAACCGACAACCGTGCCGTATGTATTTTCTTTTCCTACTGAGCCGGCGATTATCTCCTGATAATCCATCTTTGAGCTTCCAAAGAACGACTTGGGCAGATTACTGCAATGGAACAGGACGCATTTGTCGGGATCGGAGCCGTAGTTATTGTTCCAGTCCAGAATGGCGCTTGGTGTCCCGGCGGCCAATTGAAGAATGTACATCCCTAACAGGCCTGTAATATCAACCTCGCATGCGCTGGGGACCAGAGATTCGCTCATCATACTCATAAGCGTGCAGGGTACTATTCCAAAGAACTCTTCCAGTGCCGTCCAGCATTGGATAGCGGTCCCGTTGAGCTCGTTTTCTTTGATCCATTGGTCGATGACATAACCGAATTTTGCCATTTTCAATAGCTGCTGTTCGGGAATTGACTTCGTGGAGATATACTTTTTAATAGTATCCAGTTTTCTTTTAACGGCCCTGTCTTTGTCGGCAAGCAGTTCGACTTTTCCAAGGATTTCGGATAAATCAATCGTTTCTACGGAGATGCCGGATAGTTCGAGAATTTTTTCGCTGTAACGGACGGTATTAAATGCACCGGTGCGGGCGCCGATGGCTCCGAACCTGGCGTTTTTAAGGCCCTTGACGATTCTGCAAATCGAGTCAAAGTCATCCAGGTCTTGCTTAAACTGTGCCGAAGCGACTCCAACTGTGTGTGAGCTTGTCAGAGTATATGGAATGCCCGCCTGTCTGAGATTGTTGCAGGCACTTATTTTACCGCAGAAGGAATCTCTTCTGTCGGCGATTGTCATTTTGCCCTGAACGTCAGGCTCGGCCTGAATCAAAATCGGCACTTCGAGACCGGAGCGTTTAACTGTCTCGGCGACACCTTTTTCATCGCCGAAATTCGGGAGCGTTACAACTATGCCGTCAATTTTGTTGCTGTTTTGTGCAAACAGGGCTGCGCATTTTTTGGCATCGGCAAAAGTCTCAACTGCGCCGTATTTCGTTTCCTGCATCGAAAGGGCGACTGTGTTGAAGCCGTTTTTCCTGAGCGTATCGAGGATATTTTTACGCCCGTCTTTGGCTAACGCATCGGGGAAAAAACCGCGGTTCCCAACGATGACGCCGAATGTTGTCTTTTTCATTTTAATCTCTCCAATTTGTAGGATTTATAAATTCGAGGCAGTTGTCCCCGGGGTGTCTATTTTTGGCCATAATAGGCATTCCTGCCGTGTTTACGTAAATAATGTTTGTCGAGAAGAGTCTTGCCGATTTGTCCCTGTTGTTGGCTTATCATTATTGTGCTCAAAGCCATTGTAGCTATTTCCTCCAGTACTACCATTGCTTCGACGGCGGATTCGGCGGACCGACCCCAGGAAAACGGGCCGTGGTTGGCCACGAGCACCGCCGGAATTTGCATCGGATCGATACCGGCGAATCTCCTGACGATTGCTTTGCCTGTATTCAGCTCGTAATCGTTCTCGATTTCGTCTTTTTTCATAATATCGGTAACGGGAACAGGGCCGTAGAAATAATCGGCGTGTGTGGTCCCGAAGCAGGGAATTTCAATGCACGCCTGCGCCCATGCGGTTGCGCAAATCGAATGTGTATGGCATATCCCGCCGATGGTCTCGAAGTTTCTGTATAGCTCCAGGTGGGTTGGTGTATCTGATGAAGGTTTCAAAGTTCCCTCGACAATGTTCCCATCGAGATCGAGCAGGACTATCATCTCCGGTGTCAAATCGTCGTAAGAGACGCCGCTCGGTTTGATGGCGACCACACCCGCCCGGCGGTCTATTCCGCTGACGTTTCCCCAACTATAGATGATGAGATTTTGCTTTTGCAGTTCGATGTTGGATTGGCAAACAGTTTTTTTAAGTTCCTCGTACATAATGGTTATCTCATGCATTCACAGCATCTTTAATGTTCAACAGGTCTTTCATTACATTTGCCAGTTTTGTCGATGTCTCCTTCAGACCGAAGGCGTCGTGTAGCTGTTTGTAAATGTTGTATAACTTTTTATATACGGCGTGATTTTCGGCGATGGGCTTAAACGTGATATCCTTTATACCGCACATTGCGGTTTGAGCATCGGCATAGTTGTCGTATCCTCCTCCGCTCGAACCGGCCACGACCGCGGCAGCAACGGCCGAACCGAGAGCACAACTCTGTGCCGAACGGGAAATTTTCATTTCCCTGCCGGTAACATCGGCGTAAATCTGCATAATCAGAGGATTCTTCTCGGCGATCCCGCCGCAGTTGATAACTTCTTTAACTTTGACGCCGTATTCCTCGAACCTGTTAATGATAGTAAGGGCGCCGAATGCGGTGGCCTCAATTAATGCCCGATATATTTCTTCCGGCTTTGTATGAAGTGTCTGTCCTAACAATAGTCCGGTTAGTCTCTGGTCAACAAGTATGGTTCTGTTGCCGTTATTCCAGTCGAGAGCCATCAGGCCGGATTGACCAGGTTTGAGCTTTGCGGCTTTTTCGGTAAGAGCCTCGTGAGAGCCTGTGGATTTGCCGCCCGCCTGGATGTAATTAACGAACCAGTTGAATATATCACCCACCGCAGACTGGCCCGCCTCAAGGCCGAAAAAGCCCGGCAAAATGGAGCCATCGACAATGCCGCAGATGCCCGGAATATCGGCCAGTTTTTTACCGGTTTCGGAAACAAGCATATCGCAGGTGCTGGTACCGATGATTTTAACCAGCACGCCTTCTTTAATGCCGGAACCGACGCCGCCTAAGTGCGCATCGAAAGCGCCCATTGCAACCGGAATGCCCGCGGGGACAGACAGTTTTTCAGCCCATTCTTTTGTTAAATCTCCGGCCTTCGTATCCACTGCATAGGTTTTGTCGCTGAGTGTATCGCGGAGCCGGCCTAACTTAGGGTCCAGTTTGGTTAAAAAATCCCTGGCAGGATAACCGCCCCATGCATCGTTAAACATTGCCTTATGTCCGGCGGCACAACGGCAGCGTTTGAGTTTATCCGGATGATCCGTACCCGTAAGAATTGCAGGTACCCAGTCGGCATGTTCGATCCATGTATATGCGGCGTCAAAGACCTTTGGGTCTGCTCGCAGGCAGTGCAGTATTTTACTGAAGAACCATTCGGAAGAATATATTCCGCCACACTTGGTAAGATATTCGGGGTGCTCTTTTTGAGCTAATTCGGTGATTTCGGCCGCTTCGGCGTGACCGGTGTGGTCTTTCCAGAGCCAGGCGTGTGCGTTCGGATTATCCTTGAATTGATCCGAGAAGCTCAGGGGCGTGCCGTTTTTATCGATCGGCAGGGGAGTTGAGCCGGTTGTATCAACGCCGATACCGATTATTTTACTCGTATCGAAGTTCGTGTCCGCTTTTTTGGCCTGCAGTATAGCAGCTTTGATTGTAACCTGGGCGCCTTTGAGATAATCGGCGGGATTTTGTCTGGCCAGATTGTGATCGGACGGATCAAGGATAATGCCGGCTTCGCCGGTTTCGTATTCATATACTGCCGTGCCCGGCTCATTGCCGTTAGTGACATCAACAATCAGACACCTTACAGAGTTCGTACCGTAGTCAAGACCAATTGTGTATGCCATTTATTTACCCTTTCAGTATAATATTTTTTGTGGAAACGATGATATGTAGTCTTGCCTTGAGTTTCAAGTGTCTAATCTTTGTATTGTGGTTATTTTTATCTTTTATACTGTATTATTTCCGAAATACGTCAAAATGCTCTTTTTTCCCCCTTTATTGGGAATTTTCAAATGAAATCATTAATTTTATCACCTTGTATCCGAGGATTAATCCGGGTAATTGCGGATTTAACCTTACCGAAGAAGATTATTAAATCAAATTCTATACAGATAATGGAAAATTATTGCAACATGCCGTCTCAATCAGTAGAATTTCCCGGAAACGATGTGTAACATAAGAGATATGTGAAAATTTAAAGGAAAGGACATCTTATGGAATCATTTGGAGTTCTTGCACAAGTCGGCGGGGCATTTACTACCCTGGATTGGATAGCAATCGCCGTGTATTTTGCGATTCTGCTTGGTGTTGCCTTGTGGGTAATTACAAAAAGCAAAGACACGGCCGATGATTACTTCCTTGCCGGTCGCAACCTTGGTTGGTTTATCGTAGGTGCGTCGATTTTTGCATCGAATATCGGCTCGGAACACCTGGTAGGTCTAGCTGGTTCGGGTGCTACCGATGGTGTGGCAATGGCGCATTATGAATTACATGCCTGGTGCCTGCTGATGTTAGGCTGGGTCATGGTTCCGTTTTATTCACGTTCAAAAGTTTTTACGATGCCCGAGTTCCTGGAAAGACGCTTCTCACCAACTGCACGCTGGGTTTTATCGATTATCTCACTTGTGGCTTACGTAGTAACGAAGATTGCAGTCGGTATCTTTGCCGGAGGTATCGTATTTTCCGTACTCCTGCCGGAAATGCGTTTGGATTTGGGATTCACAGTACTGGATAGTTTCTGGCTCGGTTCTATTCTTGTCATTGTTCTGACCGGAATTTACACTGTTCTCGGCGGTCTGCGGGCTGTGGCCTATACTGAAGCGGTGCAGACTGTTATTCTGGTGTTCGGCTCGATTTTGGTGACAATTTTCGGCCTGAAAGCATTAGGCGGCTGGGGAGAATTGCGGACGATATGCGGCTCTGAAATGTTCAATCTATGGAAACCGTTAGTGCCGGAAGGTATCGAAGGTACATGGGCGCCTGTGAGGGAATCGACTCGTATGGCTTGGTACTTCAACAGTAATTATCCCTGGTTGGGAATGCTCTTTTGTGCGCCGGTTATAGGTTTGTGGTACTGGTGTACGGATCAGTATATTGTTCAGCGTGCACTGGGAGCACCTAATGAACGTGAAGCCCGACGAGGCTCGATTTGTGCATCCTTTTTCAAACTTCTGCCTGTATTTATTTTTATTATTCCCGGTATGATCTGTTTTGCTCTGGCCACAAGCGGCAAATCAGAAATCATTAGTCAGACCATATTGGATGCCCAGGGACATGTTATTCGTACCGAATCGCAAAAAGCTTTTCCGTTGCTGGTGATGACGGTTCTGCCGGCCGGTATCCGAGGTATCGTGGTGGCGGGTCTGCTGGCGGCGCTGATGAGTTCGCTTTCCGGCGTTTTTAACGCATCTTCGACCCTGTTCACTATGGACTTTTATTCAAAGTTCCGACCGAAGGCCTCACAGCATCAGCTTGTATGGGTCGGCCGTGTCGCTACTACCGTTATGGTGTTGATAGGTTTACTGTGGATACCTGTGATACAGGGTGGGAAGGGTTTATATGATTATTTACAGGGTGTACAGTCTTACCTTGCTCCTCCGATTTTTGTTGTCTTCTTCCTCGGAGTCTTTTTCAAGCGTCTCAATGCGAAGGGATGTTTGTCGGCCCTTATTGTGGGATTCCTCCTCGGGATGTTCCGTCTGGCAATAGATACGCCTGTTGCTTTGAGAGATACCCCGTTCTTTGTAAAGATATTCGGGGAGTTCTCCGGATACGAGCAGGGTTCCTTCCTCTGGGTCATGAACAATATCTTCTTCCAGTATTACAGTATATTTATACTTATCGTTTGTGTTATCATGATGGTAGTTGTCAGCTATTTGACGGCGCCACCGTCCTATGAAAAAATAAGCGGCCTTACATATGGAACTACAACGATAGAGGATCGGGAGAAATCAAGGTCCAGTTGGTCCAAGTCCGATGTTATCTTCTCGGTTATTTTGTGTGTAATCATTGTAGCAATCTATATGTATTTCAGGGGCTGATCGGAATTTGAGATTATTTTGTATTGAATCACCGGTTAGCGGTGGTGATTGTCGGTTCGTTTTAATTGCGAACAGGTGTATGTTCGTACAAATTGAGACGAATGCGCTTAATGAGTAATGAGCTATTGAATTAATAACTTAATTCATTATGAGAATATGAAGTTATGGGATTTCTTTAATGGATGGGTTTCGGATTTGTCTTTCGGAAAGTAAAAATGGCTGAACGCCTTTTTGTTTTTATTGCGTTACTGATAATATTGTTCTCTGCCAGCGGTTGCCCTTCCGGAACTCCGGAAGGGCCCGTGGAATCTGTTACAGTTAACAGTCTTGAGCCTGAAACCGCCGGTGACGAACCGAATGAGGTAATTTCACCCGGTATCGGACAAAATGCGGATGAAACAAACGATTTAAAAGTTAAGCGGGCCGCCATTTTTCACGACAAATGTGCCGAGATATTGGACAGCTTTGTCAATGGCGATGGATTTGTGGATTATAAAGGGCTAAAGCAGGAAGGAGTAAAATTAAGAGCGCTGCTGGAAGAGTTCAATAATCTTGATCCCAACGAGTATAGATCATGGCTTAAGGAGGACAGGATAGCTTTCTGGATAAACGCTTATAATTTAAACAAGCTGAAAATAGTCTCTGCCAATTATCCTGTTCAGTCGTCCTCGCGTTTCCTCCGCGTTTTATGGGGTCCGATGGATATCAGGCACATCGAGGGTAAAATAACGGATTACAAGTTCCTTGTGATGGACGAAGAATTTTCCTTCAAAAAGATTGAGAATAATTTTTTCCGAAAGGTGTTTAATGACCCCAGGATATTCCTTGCTTTATCGGATGCCTGCATGTCCAGTCCGCCTTTGCGTAACGAGCCTTATTATGGATATAAATTAAACGAACAACTGGACGACCAGACGAAGAAGTTTCTGGCTAATCCTCTTGCGTTCGAAATAGACAGACAAAGACAGCGTGTTTATTTGTCTGCAATATTTGAGACAGGTCGTTTCGGAAGTGAATTTCTTAAGAGACATGCTATAGACAGAAAATTTAAAGACCATCCGCCTGTGACCAGGGCGGTTTTGAATTTTATTACCGAATATGTTTCTGAGTATGATGTATCCTTTCTCGAAAGGCAAAATTATTCTGTAAAATATATGACATACGACTGGAAAATTAATGATGGTTCTTAGAAGGAAAAATGAAATATGGCAAAAAAAGTAGTTTCATATGGAGCCAATATTGGTAATGGCAGGTATCTTTTTACCAGCGAGTCCGTGACGATGGGGCATCCGGACAAGGTCTCCGACCATATATCCGATGCAATTCTTGATGCGATGCTTGCTCAGGACCCCAAAAGCAGAGTCGCTTGTGAAACGCTGGTGAAAGCTGACATGGTTCTTGTTGCTGGCGAAATCACAAGTGAAGCAACAGTCGATATACCAACGATTGTCCGACAAACGATAAAAAAGATAGGCTACGACAAGCCGGAACTCGGATTCCACTGTGACAACTGTGCTGTACTGGTGTGTATTGGGAAGCAGAGTCCCAACATCTCCGAGGGCGTAACTGAGGGAACGGGACTGCATGAGGAGCAGGGAGCCGGTGACCAGGGGATGATGTTCGGCTATGCATGTAATGAAACACCAGAGCTTATGCCGATGCCGATTCAACTGGCGCATGCTCTTACTATTCGTTTAGCGGAGGTACGACAGAATGACACATTACCTTGGCTTCGACCCGACGGAAAGAGCCAGGTAACAATCGAATATGAAAACAAAAAACCCAAACGAATTCATACAGTGGTCATAGCCGCTCAGCATGATCCAAATGTCAGTTATGATCAACTAGTAAGCGAAATCAAAGAAAATGTCATTCGATCTGTACTGCCTGAGAGTTTTGTTGATAGCGATACTTCATTTCACATCAATGCGACTGGCGTGTTCGAAATGGGTGGACCCGCAGTTGATTGTGGTTTAACGGGGAGAAAACTGATTGTTGATACATACGGTGGAAGGGGCAGACACGGCGGCGGTGCTTTTAGCGGAAAAGATCCCTCTAAGGTTGACAGAACAGCAAGCTATATGGCCAGGTACATAGCTAAAAATATCGTTGCAGCTGGTCTTGCTGATATTTGCGAGGTCCAGTTAGCTTACGTAATTGGTGTTGCTGATCCGGTTTCTGTTCTAATTGAAACTAAAGACACGTCTCAATTAAGCGAGACAAAAATTGGCGAAATTGTGAAAGAGCTTTTCCCACTAAAACCGAAGGAAATGATTACTTATTTGAATCTGGCTCGCCCCATCTATACGGCTACGACTAATGGGGGCCATTTTGGCCGAAGTCACCCAGATTTCACCTGGGAAAAAACCGATATGGTGGGCAAGCTGCGAAAGACTGCCGGTTTGAAACCGAAATCTTAAAAGTAATACATCTGTGGTTTAACACAGGTGACGTGAAAAAAATATTTAGCCGACGGTTTTGTCGTCGGTTTTTTTTATATTCTCAAGACAGATTCGGGCGTTACGTTTGAGTCTTTTAAGTCCCGTTCGTTTAATTGGAGAATCGAGGAATTTTTCACCGAACGATTCTTCGCTTAACGTTAAAATCTCCTGCAAATCAAGCTCTGCCCTGTCGGGGTAATATTCGAACTGTGCATTTTTGCAATCCGGCGCCTTGTTATGATAGGGACATACAAGGATACAGTCTTCGCATCCGAAGAGCCGATTTTCTATTTTAACGGCCGTCTCCGGAGGTATTTCGCCTTTGTATTCGATGGTCAGGTAGTTGATACACTTATTCGCATCGAATTGACCATCGGGCATCAAAGCTCCGGTAGGGCAGATTTCGATACACTTTTTACAGTTTGAGCAGTCCTGGGTAATCGGCTTGTCCGGCTGGAGATTTAGGTCTGTTATTATTTCGCCTAACAGTATCTGACAGCCTAATTCGGGATTGATTAGCATCTGGTTTTTCCCGATAAATCCCAAACCCGCCTTGACGGCGACCGATCGTTCCGCTAATGGTTCCGAATCCACGCAAATTTTATATCGAAGGTCTTGAGAGGTGACAGAACAGATATATTCGACCAGCTCAAGCAGCCGTTTCTTTATGAACGTATGATAATCTTCGTACCGGGCATAACTTACTACTTTACCGCTCGGGACTGTTGGAACCGCCGAAGGACATTTTGGCGGTTTGAAATTAAGGCCGACAACGATAACCGACCGGGCATTTCGTACGAGTTCGGCGGGATTGAAACGCTTTTCAATATCTCTGTGAAGGTAATCCATTCGGCCTGCAAGTCCGGACTCAAGCCATGAACGAAATATTTCAATTTGCCTGGAATCTATCGATAAGGCGTCGGCAACGCCGACCAGGTCGAAACCGGAATCCAGGGCTTTGTGTTTTATCTTGTCGGTTAAATTCATATTTACGATTATACAGAATAGATTGTGATTTTTTTAGTTTGAAGTTCCGTGTCGGTTGTTTTATTTATAACCCTGGTTTTTAGAACGGTCCGGAATTTGATAGGCCATAAAAAATATGCAGGTAAGTCTTGGCTCATTTGATATAGGCATCCTTATTCTCTATTGTTGTGTGCTGATTGGTATGGGTATTTATTATTTACGCAAGTCTCGCACGGCGGAGCAGTTTATGGTTGCTGGTCGTTCGATTCCCGCATGGGCGGCCGGTCTGGCGGTGATGAGTGCTTATACCAGCAGCATTTCATATATTGCCACGCCCGGCAAGGCCTTCGATTCCAACTGGCATCCGATTATTTTCTCTCTTTGTATTTTTCCGGTGGCCTGGCTGGTTTGCAAATACGCGGTGCCGTATTATCGACAAACGCGGCTGATTTCCGTTTACAGCTTCTTAGAGGAGAGACTCGGCCCCTGGGGCAGAATTTATGCAGCTCTGTCGTTTTTGCTGTATATGGTCGGACGCATTGCGGTCATTCTCTACCTGGTCAGCCTGTTGCTCAGCACTTTTGTCCCTTGGAATATTTGTATCGTTATCGTAATCATCGGCCTGATTACTATTGTTTATACGCTGCTGGGCGGGATGGAGGCGGTTATTTGGACGGACGTGATGCAATCGGTGATTATGATTGCCGGTATTCTCTTTTGTGCAGTCAGTCTCTCGGTTAAAGTTTTCGCCGGGCCGGAACCTTTGATACAGGCCACTCTCAATCAAAATAAGTTCAGCTTCGGCGGTTGGGATTTGTCACTGTCTTCCAGGACGATATGGGTTATGATAATCTACGGAATCACCGAGAACCTTCGCAATCTCCTGGCAGACCAGAACTATGTTCAGAAATATTCTTCCGTCCCTACTGAGCGGGATGCGAAACGCTCGATATGGATTGCAATGCTGATTTATATTCCACTGACGGTGGTGTTTCTTTATATCGGGACGATGCTTTTTGCATTTTACTCTCAGGGCGACAAACTGGCGCAGGCGGGTATAACCAAAGGCGATGAGGTCTTCCCATACTTTATTGCAACAGAGGTGCCTACAGGCCTGAAGGGATTGATTATCGCTGCTATCGTAGCGGCCGCTATGAGCACGGTCGATTCGGCACTGAATTGCTCGGCAACTGTGATGCTCTTGGATTTCCATAAGAGATATTTCAAGCCTGATATTGGCGAACGGGCCAGCGTTTTATATTTGCGCCTGGCGACTGTGGTATGGGGATTGCTGGGAATAGGATTTGCCGTTTTGATGATCCGGGCGAAAAGTGCGCTTGATGTATGGTGGCAGATTTCCGGGATTTTTGGCGGTGGGATTTTAGGTTTGTTTATCCTGTCTTTGCTGCGGATTCGGCTGCGTCTCTGGCAGGGTCTTGTTTCGATTGGTGTCAGTATTGCAGTTATCACTTGGGGGACTTTTGCCCGAGATTTACCCGATTCATGGCGATGGGCGCAATGTAACCTTGACGGGATTATTATCGGTGCTGTAGGAACGGCGGCACTAATGATAGTCGCCTGTTTCTTCGGCCTGCTGAATCGGAACCAGCAAATCCAGGCCTGAGGAAGTCATTGTTACTGAAATGTGAGCTTCATAACATCTTCGAGATTTGTTTGCTGATATAACGGCATAAAGTCATAGCGGCCGAGTTGGTTTTTGTTCGACGGGATATAAATTGATAGTCCACAATAAGAAGCCTCGGCGGAATCTTCAGTGCTCCTTATCGCTTTACCGACGATTAGATTGTCGTCGCACCAATCAAAGAAAACATGGAGCTCCTTGTCGGCGATGTTGTTATTCGATGAGCTAAGGGTTTGAAGATACAACTTCAAATCATAAAACCTCTCGCCCTCGAATTCGAATATGGGCCTGCAGGATTGGGGCGATTTCAGCGATGCATTCTGTGTAAAAGAAGTAAAGACAGCAGTGAGCTTCTCCGGGAGATTTTTCAATTGGTTACTATCAATCAAAGTATAGAGGGTGTAATGCTCATCTTCCTGCATAATAGTTTTGGCAATAGATGTACCTGTAATATTCGGGTCATCGGCCACCGATTTTAGCATTTTTGTGTAGTATGTATTCGGTGCACCGACTTTGACCGGTGATGCCATGATGTATTCGGTGGTATCGATGAAATTATAGAGGTTCTGAATCGTTGCACGGCCGCATTGCTGGAGAAAAAGCAGCCTGACCCTACCGTCAACTTTCCTGTTGAAATCGGCGACAATTTCGCCGACTTCCGAGGCGGGCAGCCATTTCCCGGAAACGAATTTTTTATTTTCGCTTTGGTTCCGAAATGGTTTTTCATCCCGGCACATGTTGTTTAATGTCCCGCCGTGGTCCATGAAGATGATGCAGTAATTTTCGGCTTTCCATTTTTCTCGTACCCATTCGAAATATTTTTTTAGTTCCGCCGGGTCGGCACTGTCCTCGTCTTGAAGGAAAGCTTCTTTTCTTTTTAGTCTTCCGAAAGTCCGGTACAAGGCGATTCGCCTCATTCCTTTGCCGTTGATAAAATCCGCCTGAGTCACAACGGCGATCTTTGAGCTGGTTATTCCTTTTGTTAAGTCCCTGAGAATGGTCCGGCCGTGACCGCTAAGGTCGTTATCATAGGACATGTAATAAACAAAAACCCAATCGTATGTTTTTTCTTTTGGCAGGAAAAGTCCCGCTAACAATAAGAGAATCAATGTTAAGAATAACAGTAGCTTGAGATGATTTCCGTATTTTCCCATACATTGTTTCTTTTAGCAGCGTTATTTGGATGCGTGTATTATAACAGGCCTATATTATTGCACAATCAAGTTTCAGGGGTCTGTGGACCTGACGGTACAACAAATAATTTTGAATATATTGTAAATGTTGGAAAAAGGATTTATTATGTTGCGAAGTTTGGTAAAAGGAACCTGAAGCTATGGCAGAAGAATTGATTGGGATAATCGGCGGGACGGGCCTTGGCGATGCCCTTGCCGAACATATAACGGAATCGTGTTTTGAAGATGTCGATACGCCGTTCGGCAGGCCGAGCACTGAAATTATGGTCGGCAGGTTCGGTGAGAGGAAAATCGCATTCCTGAATCGTCACGGCGCCGGTCACAAACTTTCGCCGAGCGAGGTCCCGTTTGCAGCTAATATTTTTGCCATGAAGAAACTCGGTGTCCACGCCTTGATATGCAGCGGGGCGGTAGGCTCGCTTCGGGAACAAATCACTCCCGGCGATTTGGTTGTTGTGGACCAGTTTATCGATAAGACTTTCAGGCGGACAGGCAGTTTTTTCGGCGGTTTCGGTTCTGTGCATTGCGAAATGGCTGAGCCGACCTGCCACAGACTTTGCAACAGGCTTATCGATGCGGCAAAAGGAATCGATGCAAAGGTACACGACAGGGGCACATACGTATGTATGGAAGGGCCGCAGTTTTCCACCCGTGCAGAATCTCTTATGCACCGCGCCTGGGGCGGTGACTTAATCGGCATGACCGCCATGCCGGAAGCAAAACTGGCTAGGGAAGCACAAATGTGCTATGCCCTTATTGCGATAGTCAGTGATTATGACTGCTGGAAGCCGCACGAAGAAGGCAGTCCCGTTGGGGACGCCTCACGGCGGGACAAGAAGACTCTGCTCGAAGAGATCATCGCGAATTTGCAGGCGGCCACGGAAAACTGCCTGAAACTGATAAAGGCCGTTTTGTCGGGCGGGCATGAACTTCTCGGCGAGGGCTGTTCCTGTAGAAAAAGTCTCGAACTGGCCGTCTGGACGGATAAGAGTAAAATTGATACGACGGAAAAAGAAAAGCTGAATGTGCTTTTCGAATAAAATAAAAAAGAAGCAATTCCTGTGAAAGGGTGGCCGGATGAAAGCGTTATTACATAAAGAGTTCATGGTAGTAATCGGCATCGTGTTCGTTTTGATTGCAGGTTGTGTGCAGCAGGAACAAACGAGTATGAAAATGAGCAGAGTCATTGCCGCCGAAAATATGGAATTAAAAGAAGAATTACGGCAGCAAGACTGGGAAATCAAAACTCTTAAGGAGCAATATGAGCGGCAGGTAAAGGACCTGGAAGAGACGACCGTGGAATTAAAGGAGCAGATAAAGGCTTTGGAGGAAAAATCCAAGCAAAATGTCAGGGATCAGGTCGAAGGTGTTCTCGATGCCGTCGTAGAGCAAAATGCAGAACTGAGGACCGAAAACGAGCAGTTAAAAGAAGATATAGAGCAACTCAAAAAGCAAATCGATAATCCGGATGGGCCGGAAGAAGACCAGGAGCCTGTTGCTGATGTGCCGATATAAAGTAGTATGGAGGTGTCTTATCGGCTGCCGGGTTTATTTTATTTTGATTTCATACAGTCCGCACGGCTTCGTTGCAATCGGGTAATTTTTCCTTCGGGTAATGATTTTGTAACGCCGCCGATACCAGAGCTACGAACATAGGCTGCGGCCTGAGCGGCCGGGAGGTCAGGCAGGGATGGGCCTGTGTGCCCATAAAGAACGGGTGTGAGGGAAGCTCCAGTATCTGCATAATCGGCTGATTGGGTGCTTTGCCCGAAAAAACAAGTCCTGCTTTTTCCAGTTTTTCGATGAAGCGGGGGTCCACCTCATAACGATGTCTGAAACGCATTCTGACCGAATCTTTTTTGCCGAAGAGCTTCCATGCCAGACTCTGGTGCTTTAGCTCGATGTCACGACCCCCGAGGCGCATATTTCCGCCGAGGCCTTCGATTTTTTTCTGCTCCGGCAATATGTCTATCACCGCCTCGGAGCAATTCGGCATGATTTCCGTACTGTTGGCTTTTTTAATGCCGCAGACGTTGCGGGCAAATTCAATGACCGCCATCTGAAAGCCGAAGCATAATCCGAGGTATGGCAGGTTATTTTCCCGTGCGTATCTGATACAGGCAATCTTGCCTTCTGCGCCGCGGGTGCCGAAACCGCCCGGTACGATAATCCCGTCAACGTCACGCAGATTCTCAGCCGCATTGCCATCGTTAATATCTGTTGTATCTATCCATTTGATTTTTTCCTTGCAGCCCAATGTGATGCCGGCGTGTTCCAGTGCGTTAATGATGGATGCGTAGCTATCGCGCACGGTCGTGTATTTGCCGGTGATTCCGATTGTCACTTCCTTGCTGATTGACTCCATTTTTTCCGTAAAATCGCACCATTTACCCCATTCCTTGCGTTCTTTTTCAAGTTTTATCCTGTCCTCGATTTTCAACAGTCGCAGGACCTGGAAATCGAGTTTGTGTTCTCTGAGCATCGCCGGTATCATGTAGATGCTCGCCGAATCCGGCAGGCTGATGACCCTCTCGAACGGGACATTGCTATAGACGCTGATTTTCTGCCGGGCCTTTTCATTGACAGGACTTCCCGCCCGACAGGCGATAATGTCCGGCTGAATGCCGCACTGCATCAGTTGCTTGATGCCTAATTGCGCCGCCTTTGATTTCTGCTCGCCAAATGTTTTCGGCTCCAGGATATAGGTCAGGGCCACGAAACAACTGCTGTTCGGCCCTTCTTCGTAGGCCAGCTCCCGCGTGGCCTCGATAAAATACGCGTTTTCCAGGTCGCCGACCGTGCCGCCGATTTCGACAAAGACCACATCGGCTTTGGATTCCATTGCCAATTGCCGTAGTTTCAATTTGACTTCACCGGTGACATGGGGAATCATCTGGACATCTCTGCCGAGGTAATCGCCGTGCCGTTCCTTGTTCAGGACCGAGCTGAAAATCTGCCCGCTTGTGGTAAAATTCGCTTTAGTCAGCTCCTGGTCGAGCATTCTCTCGTATGTGCCAAGGTCCATATCCGTTTCCATGCCGTCGTCGAGTACGAAGACCTCGCCGTGGCGGAAGGGATTGAGCGTGCCGGAATCGACGTTTAGATAACCTTCGAGCTTGATGGGTGCGACTTTTAGCCCTTTATCCTGCAGCAGCTTTGCAAGGCAGGATGAGAATATTCCTTTGCCTAAGCCGCTCATGACCGTACCCATAACGAATACGTACTTGGTTTTGCCTTTTTTATAACCATCCGGAACGGGTGAGAAAAATTCACTCTCAGTCGAAATATCACTAACAGAAGCTAATAATTCGTTTTCTTTCGTCATGTAATAATACCTTACTTTTTAATTTTGTTGTAAAATAGGTTGAAAATTATCAAGAATTTCGATTGTTCTCCGCAAACTTGGTGAAAACTCTTTAGCGGCGTTCGGATCCCACAGCTTTTCAACGAAATATATTAGTCGTCCGTTGTAATCAGGTCCTATTTTGGCTGTACTATTTGGTGCCGGGACAATGTCTTCGCGTAGTTGTCTTTGGGGAGATTTTTTAACTAGTTCAATCAGATAGTTTTTAGTGTCTTGAATTTCCTCAACATTGGTTGGTATTAACTCTTCTTTGATTTTCAGAAACTTAGCGAAAGCAGTCCTGCAAGCCAAAAGCCATGATTCAACTTCTCGAACAGCTACACAGAAAATAAGGTTATGGTGTTTGGTTACTGAGAACCATGCTTTCATTAATGATGGAGGACATTCGGTTATGTCAAGGTCCGTTAGAATTAAGTAAGGCATTCCTTTTGCTGTTTTATTAAACCCATCGATCTTTTTCTTAATCCATCCAAAACCAGCACTCCTGTGTTTAATGCCAATTATATAATTTTGTTTAGAATTATTGAGGAGCTTGCAAAGGACTGCTCCGCTCAAACTATCTTCAAATATCAGGTTTATAGGTATTTCAGACATCGAATAAAAATCCCTGAATACTTTTAGGTTCTGTACGTGGAATTACTGCTTCGGCTACCGTGAAACCATTCTCAAGAAGATTTTTCACCTCTTGTATTGATGCAGCAACCTTTACATCTGTTCCTTCTGAGAGCGGGGTAAGCAGTAACACTTCTTCACCACCAATACCCTTATCAGAAAGTAAATCTGCACTGTGAGTACTAATTATAACTTGCCGTTTTTCTTTACTTTGTAAACGGTATATCATAGATGGAAGCGTTCTAACAATAGCAGCATTTAGTGAAAGCTCAGGTTCTTCGAGAAGTAATAGGGATTCACTTCCCAATAAAGACCATAAGAGAGCTATCAGCCTTAAAGTACCATCAGAAAATTGATCTTCTCTTTGTTTTGCACCTTGGGGTCTCCAATGTTCATAAACCGCTTCTAAATGCGGTATGCCTGCTTCATCTTTAATGTCAGTTAAATGTTTTAATTGGGGTACGGCTTTCACAAGTGCTTTCTCGATTTTTGTTAAACGTGATCTTCGAGTTCGTGCCTGGGTTCTGACAACTCTTTCAAGAAAATTCCTACCAAAAGGATCACCGGTAATTCCAGGTCCAGTGAATGCTTTTGGATTACGAACTAGTTGTGGTACTAAATGAAGGTAAAGTATTGAATCAAAAAACTTTGCTACATCTCTAAAACGTTCGTTCGCACTAATTTGCTCAAGATGAGTCTGCGTCAATCGCAACTCATCTTTTTTGTCATTTTCATCTGGCCTATTTAGGATTCGCTCATTTCCAGACCATATTCTTTCATATACTAAGTAAGAAAGCCTACTACCTCTCGGTTGTTGTTTTATAGCTATAGAATATTTCCATAAAGGTGGTTCATTAGTATTGTTTGCCAAATGAACTTCAATTTCTACATCTGGTTCCTGTCTGGCGGATAAACATCGGATTTTTGATATCCCCCCCCTATCCTGAATAGCTTGTTGTAAACCGCCCCCTCTTTTCGAAATATCTCTTAAGAACCTTAAAACATCAAGGAAATTTGATTTCCCACAAGCATTAGGACCAGCTAAAAACACACGATTACTCATTGGAACATCAACTGAACGGAAATTTTTCCAGTTCTTGAGATGTAAATATGAAACTATCATTTTTGTGTCCTTATTTTAATTGTATGTTGTCTTTTCACAAACTCGGCGTATTGTTCGGGTGTGTCTATACCGTCACAGGTGTGCTCGACCTTGCCGACTAAAATTCCATAGCCGTTTTCAATCGCTCGCAACTGCTCGAGTTTTTCGATTTTCTCCAGAGGAGTCTGTGGCATGGAAGTTATCTTTAATAAAAAATCCTTGCGATAGGCGTAAATGCCAAGATGGCGAAGATAAATATCTATATTTCCAATGCCACCACTCTGTCTGTCGTATGGTATAACTGAGCGGGAGAAGTAAATTGCCTTACCGGCTTCGTATTGCGTTTTGCGTATTGCGTATTGCGTTTTTCCTTCGGACGACGCATCACACATCACGCACGACGAGACAATTACTTTTACGATATTGGGATTGGCCACATCTGCGGCGTTCTCGAATGGCGCTACCAAAGTCGCCATCGGATAGCTTGGATTATCGACAAGAAGCTTCGCAACCTTGTCGATATGTTCCGGATTGATTTCCGGTTCATCGGCCTGGATATTTACAACGATATCGACATCCAAATCCGCTACGGCTTCGGCGATACGGTCGGTGCCGCTTTGATGGTCAACCGAGGTCAGGACGCACTCGGCTCCGAAAGATTCGGCGGCGGCAACAATTTTTTCATTGTCGGCGGCGATAATTACTCGTTCTGGTAATTTAGCTAAGCAGGCCCGCTCGTAGGTGTGCTGGATGAGGAATTTGCCTGTATCTTTGGCGAGAACCTTACCGGCCAATCTTGTCGAACTGTATCGGGCCGGTATAACAGCAATAATCTTCACTTAGTCCTTTACGTCGATATATCTGTTTTTTCGGGTAAATTGTTCATATTCAGGGAACTGAGCCGTCGCGTTGCCTGTGCGACCTCGAAATTCCAACTGGGCTCTTATAATATAATGAAAAAAAGGTCGTGTCAACAGCGGCTTCGGAATTTTATCCTCTTTTTATAACAATTTTGGAATTTCCTGTGGGCATATATATTTTATTGACTGATTAACGCGGACTTTTTATCATCTGGGTCTCGAAGCGTTTGGTAATTAAAAGTTTATCCTGGGAGTGATATTATGAAAAAATTCTTACCTGTTATAGTCCTGGCGGCGATTGCTGTTATTTTTATTGTGATTGGCATCACGCGGAAAGGCCGGAGCGAGGGCGAAGTAAAAATCGCCGTGATTCCTAAAGGTACAACGCATATCTTCTGGCAGTCGGTCCATGAAGGTGCGAAAAAGGCCGGAGAAGAGGCCGGTGTGAAAATTTTCTGGAACGGCCCGAAGCTCGAAACCGACCGGGAAGAACAGATACAGATTATCGAGGATTTCCTTGTTAAAAAGGTATCGGGTGTTGTTCTTGCACCGCTCGACAGCAAGGCATTGGTCCCTTCGGTAGAGAAGATGTACGAAAACGACATTCCCTGTGTGATTATCGATTCGGGAATAGAAACGGACAAGATTGTGAGCTTTGCTGCGACGGACAATTACAGGGGCGGTGTGCTCGCGGCCAAGCGGATGGGCCAGATTCTTAACGGTAAAGGTAAAATTATCGTTGTCAGGTATGTGCCGAATTCGGACTCCACGACCCAGCGGGAGAACGGATTTATCGATACGATTAAAAAAGAGTTTCCCGATATCGAAATTGTGGATGAGCAATACGGGATGGGCACAGTGGAAACCGCTTTGCAGGCGACCGAGGATATGCTTACGAAAAATACCGAGCTTGACGGCCTGTATGCATGTAACGCCTCCACCGCGGTAGGCGCCATGCAGGCTTTGCAGAGCCAGGGGCGAACGGATAAGGTGAAAATGGTTGGCTTCGACGCCGAAGACGCCCTTGTTAACGGCCTCAAGTCGGGCGTTATCGATTCGCTTGTCGTGCAGAATCCCTATAAAATGGGCTATGAAGGTGTCAAAGCTGTGCTTGCAAAGCTCGATGGTAAGAGTGTGCCCAAACGTATCGATACCGGCGTCGAATTAGTGACAATCGAGCGTCTGGAAGAACCTGCCATCAAGGACCTTCTTAACCTGCAATGATAAGATCGAGACAAACACGGATCGCTTAACAGCAGGTGAATTCGTATGGAGTGTGAACCCGTTTTGAAAAGTTGAATTGAAAACAGGGCATATTATGAAAAAAATCTTACCGGTAATTATCCTTATCGTTCTGGCGGTTCTTTTCGTTGTAATCGGTCTTGTAACGAAAGGAACAGACAAGGGGCAGCGCCGAATCGCCGTTATCCCGAAGGGGACTACGCATCTTTTCTGGAAGTCCATTCACGCCGGTGCCGAGAGAGCGGCTCAGGAGACCGGAGTGAAAATCTTCTGGAACGGCCCGGAACGTGAGGGTGACCGCGAAAAACAGATACAAATCGTCGAGGACTTTATTGTACGAAAGATTTCCGGTATCGTTCTTGCGCCGAACGACCGTAAGGCCCTGGTTCCTTCGGTGGAGAAAGTTTTTGAAAAGAATATCCCATGCGTGATTATCGATTCGGAAATAGAAACCGAAAGAATTGTCTCGTTTGTGGCGACGGACAACTACAAAGGGGGCGTAATAGCGGCAAGGCGGATGGGAGAGATTCTCGCAGGTCGGGGCAATATTGTAGTAATTAAGTATGCGCCCGGTTCGGCTTCGACGGAGAAACGCGAAGCCGGCTTTATAGAGACCATCGAGAAAGAATTTCCTGAGATAAAAATCGTGGATACCAAGTATGGCCTTGATACGGTTGAGACGGCGTTACAGGCGACCGAGGATTTGCTGACGAAAAATGCCGAGCTTGACGGCCTGTATGCCTGCAATGAGTCCACTTCGGTCGGGGCGTTACGGGCGATGCAAAGTCAGGGACGCTCCGGCAAAATGAAAATGGTAGGTTTCGATGCCGGTGAGCTGCTCATCGAAGGTCTCAAATCCGGGGCGATTGATTCACTTGTTGTCCAAAATCCGTATAAAATGGGCTATGAAGGCGTTAAAGCGGTAGTCGCTAAGTTAGATGGCAAAGAGGTCGTCAAACGTTTGGATACCGGCGTCGAATTAGTGACTTTGAAGCGATTGGAAGAGCCGGAGATTAAAACTTTACTTAATTTGGAATGATACAGATAAATCGCGAAGGCAAATCCCCCCAAAGCAATATTGCTTTGCAGATGACGGACGTATCGAAACGGTTCGGTCCGGTTCAGGCACTTTCTGATGTTAGTTTTACTGTTCGGGCCGGGACAGTACACGCGCTCGTGGGGGAAAATGGGGCGGGCAAATCGACGCTGATGAAAATTCTCTCCGGCGTTTATAAACCGGATAAAGGCTCGATTGAAATCAACGACAGACCTTACGCCTTTGATAAACCCGAACAGGCACTGGCGGCCGGAGTCTCTATGATATATCAGGAGCTTGAACTGGCCGAGGATATGACGGTGGCTGAGAATATTTTTCTCGGCAATGAGCCGCCGGGCAGTTTACCGTTCACCATTGACTACAAAGCTATGATCGGAAATACAGAGGAACTGGCCAAAAGGTTGAACTTCGATGTGAATCCGACGGCCGTGGTGCAGAATTTATCGACGGGGGACTGCCAGATTGTCGAAGTGCTCAAGGCTTTGATGCGTAAAGCCTCGATTATTGTGATGGATGAGCCTACCTCTTCTTTGTCCGAAAGCGATGCGGAACGTCTTTTCAAAATCGTAAAAGAGTTACGCGGGCAGGGTATTTCCATAATTTATATTTCGCATCGACTGGAAGAAATTGTGGATTTGGCCGACGATGTCACCGTTTTACGCGACGGCAGGGTGGTTCATTCCGAATTGGTGACAAAGCTCGATATTTCGCAAATCGTTTGCTATATGGTCGGGCGCGAGCTGAACGAATTCTTTCCGGGTCGTAATGTTACAATTGGTGACGTTTGCGTCCGCGTGGAGAATCTTTCATCGGCTGGAAATATTCACGACGTATCCTTTGAAATCAAGTCCGGCGAGATTGTAGGTATGGCCGGGCTTGTCGGCGCCGGTCGAACGGAGGTGGCCCAGGCGATATTCGGGGTCGATAAGAAAACATCCGGCAAAATTTTCCTCGAAGGCAGGCAGTTAAAGATTAATTCCCCCGCCGATGCGATATCCAGCAACATTGCATTTCTCACCGAGGACCGCAAACGAACCGGCCTGTGTCTGCAGCTTCCGTGTAGCTGGAATATTACGCTGCCGAACCTCGTGGAGATTGGAATGAAAAATTTTATCAATCCGGCCGGAGAAAGTAGAATCGCGGCGGAGGTTGCCGAACGTATTGCAATCAAATGGCTGGGCCCGCAGGCACCGGTCGATTCGCTCTCCGGCGGGAACCAGCAAAAAGTGCTCATTGCGAGATGGCTTCTGGCCAATTCCAAATTCATGATTTTCGATGAGCCGACGCGCGGTATCGATGTGGGAGCGAAAAAAGAAGTATATACACTTTTGAACCGGCTCGCCGAGCAGGGCAAAGCAATATTGTTTATTTCGTCCGAGCTGCCCGAGCTTTTCGGAATTGCGGACAGGATTCTGATAATGCGTCGAGGACGGCTTGCAGGCAATTTGACGACCGACGAAACGACACAGGAAGAAGTAATGCACCTGGCGGCGGTGGAGACCAAATAAATGAATAAATTCGTGAGACAGTTACTTCCTTTCGGGAGCCTGATGTTAATAATCTGTTTTCTGGCTGCTTATGAGCCGGATACCTTTCTGACACTGGATAATTTTCTGAATGTTTTCCGCCGTTCGAGCGTCAACGGTATTATCGCTCTCGGCATGACGTATGTAATTATCTCCGGCGGGATAGACCTTTCCGTCGGTTCGATGCTGGCTCTTTCGGGAATGGCCGGGGCGGTGGCAATGATCGCCGTCGGAGGTGCCGACCCGCAGGGGGGCGCTCTTGTTTTAGGTACCATTGTTGGGATATTAGCGGGTCTTGTCTGCGGCTTTTTGAACGGAGCTCTTATCACGAAGCTCAAGCTGCCTCCTTTTATCGTCTCACTTGGCACGATGAGCGCGTTCCGCGGCATATCATATGTGATGAACAACGGCCAGCCCTATAACGTGCCGAGCTACAAATATCTCGGCAGCGGGGTTGTGCTTGGTGTCCCCGTCTCGGTTTTGGCTTTCATTTTTTTCGTAGCTGTTGCCGGTTTTATCTTACGATATACCCGGTTGGGGCGCTATACCTATGCCATCGGCTCGAACCGCGAAGCGGCTTTCCACGCCGGCGTCAATGTGGATAGAAATCTTATTTATATTTATTCTCTCACGGGACTTTTTGTAGGTATAGCGTCGATGATAGCGACCAGCCGGACCGTCTCGGCCCAGCCGACGGCGGGCATCACACTCGAACTGGATATTATCGCTTCGGTGGTTATCGGCGGTGCGAGTCTGTCCGGCGGCAGGGGTTCTATAACCGGCACGATAATAGGGACATTACTGATAAGCTTTTTACGAAACGGCTGTACGCTACTTGGAATATCGACCAACGTGCAGTTAATAGTTATCGGAGCAATTATTATCGCCGCGGTTGCGGTTGACCAGTTGGCCCGCTCGAGAGCCGAAGCAGTACAAACCTGAAAGATATCTCATCCCTGATAGTAAAATTGAACCTTATAAAAATACCCTTAACCGAGTTCGGAAGGCTTCAGTGGGTTATTGCTAATAAGTTTGGACATAATTTTTAGTGAAAATTTGTGATTTCTCTTGACAAAAATAGATAAAGATGGTTTAATGTTACAATCATGGAGCAGATTAACCGCAAAAACACGCTTGGTTGGTGGTGGCCTAAAGGATAAACTCCGATGGGCAAGCGGTAAATTTGCTGAAAAAAAATTATTAAAACTTTAGAAGCGCAGCCTGTTGGAAAATCAGGCTGCGTTTTTTTTTGTTTGTATTTTTTGCGATTAACGGCTAAAAGACGCATTACGAGGTAGAGAATATGGAACATTACAGGCAAATAATAAACGGTGCCCAGCCCGGCCAGATAATCCCGATTGTCAAGCAGATTAAAATTGCCGAGCCGGTAGATTTTTTCGCCAAGCTCAGTGATTATGGTCGGGCGAAAAACTGCTGTTTATTCGAGTCCAAAGAACACCTGGCCGGCCCCGGTGCTCCGGGAGTAATCAGCTTCGGCACAGCCAAGCCGGCTTTATACCTTGCCGGCACCGGCCTCGATTTTACAATTGCGGCCTTGAGCAAGACAGGCAGGCGTATATTGGGCTATCTGGCTGAAAAAGCTCAGGAAAGATTCGGCTTTTGCGAATCGGTTCAGTTCGGCCCGGAAGCAATTACCGGCCGTATAAAGAAGGAAGAAAAAACCGTCGATGAGCAGAGTCGGCTCAAAAGTATTAACCAGATGGATGTTTTGCGGGCAGTGGCGTTTGCCTTCAAGTTGGCCAGCAAGCCGTTCCGCGTCACCTGCGGACTGCTCGGTGCTTTGAGCTACGACTTTATCGACCAGTTCGAGAAGCTTCCTGCCAGTGAAAATGACCTGTTAGGCAATCCCGACTACGAGCTTTATTTCGCAGACAATATCTTTTTGATGGACCATGCCAGCGGCCAGGGTTACGTGATTGTCAATTGTATCGTCACGAACGGAGACCGTGAAGCCGCGGTTGCCGAGGCGCAGGATAGTTTCGATTATTATTATAATATCGCCAGGTTCGATACGCCCGGCGGGCGAAGACATGAAGGCTCTTTACCTGCCGCATCGAGTGACACGAACCAGAGCGAATACGAAGCGATGGTTAAAAATGCCAAGCGGCACATTATCGACGGCGATATTTTTCAGGTCGTTTTGAGCCGGACAATAACCGAGCCGTGTCCCGATGAACCGCTGGATATTTATAAACGGCTGCGTGTATTGAATCCGTCGCCGTACATGTTTTATCTCAATACTCCTACTACGATTCTGATGGGTTCCAGTCCGGAGCTGAATCTGCGGGTCAGCGGAACGGAAAATCGCAGCGTGGAAATTCGCCCCATAGCCGGGACAAAACCCAGAGGCCGGCTCGCCGGAGCGATTGATGCCGATACGGATTTTAGATACGAAGCGGAGCTCAAGATCGACCGCAAGGAGCTGGCCGAGCACATGATGCTTGTCGATCTGGCCAGGAATGACATCGCCCGCGTGGCCGAGCCGGGCAGCCGGGTTGTCACTGAACTTCTGACGGTCGAAAAATACGAATCGGTCCAGCATTTAGTCAGCAACGTCAAGGGCAAGCTCGCAAATGGATTGGATGCGCTTAGCGCGTATCTTGCCACGATGAATATGGGCACATTGACCGGCGCTCCAAAGATAGAAGCAATGAAGCTTATACGCCAATTGGAAAAGACCAAGCGAGGCTACTACGGCGGGGCCGTTTGCTATTTGACGATCGATGGCCAGTTCGACAGTTGCATTACCATAAGGAGCCTGCAGGTCAAAGACCATACAGCTTATATCCGTGTCGGGGCAGGTATCGTACATGATAGCGTCCCCAAAACCGAATTCGAGGAAACCGAACATAAAGCCGGGTCGTGCCTGCGCGCGATTCGCGGATAATATATGTAAATTACAGAGCCCCGAATGTAAGTGAGGGGTAAAAAAGACAGAGACAGGAAGATTCCAATGGAACAGGCAGATAGAAAAGTATTATTTATCGATAATTTCGATTCTTTCACATACAATCTGGTCGATGATTTTTGCAAACGCAACTGCCAAGCCAGGGTTTATCGTGCCGATACCGAGCTTGAAGAGCTCAAACGCGTAGCCGATGAGTTTAACCCGGATTTGCTTGTAATTTCACCGGGGCCCGGTACGCCGGATTCGGCGGGCGTCTCGCTCGAAGCAGTAGGTTACTTCAAAGACAGGCTGCCTGTATTAGGCGTATGCCTGGGACACCAGGTGATTGTGCAGCATTTCGGCGGGAAAATCGGCCATGCCCCCAAGCCGATGCACGGCAAACCTTCACGGGTGACACATAACGGCGAGGGTATTTTCGCCGGGATAGAAAATCCCCTGCAGGCGGGACGCTACCATAGCCTGGTAGCGGTAGAAATGCCTGATTGCCTTGAGAAGACCGCAGACTACGAGGGTATTGTTATGGGAGTTCGCCACAAAGAGCTTCCGGTATTCGGGGTTCAGTTTCACCCGGAAAGTATCCTGACACCGGCTGGCGGAAAGATTATCGAAAACATTTTGCAAATTGCACAAAAACAAAAAACTTAAAACGTAGCGTGATAAACGAGATATAAGATACGAATAAGGAGCCGAGAATGGCAACAATAATCGAATATATTAAGCCGTTATTGCAAGGTGAGAGTTTAAGTTTCGAAGAGGCGACGATGTTGTTGGATGTGATTTTCGAAGGCGAAATACCCGAAGCTCAGATTACAGCGTTTCTGACGGCGATGCGCGTCAAAGGGCCAACGGCACCGGAAGTAGCGGGACTGGCCAAATCTCTGCGGCGTCACGCTGTTAAGGTCCAAACTGACATTGAAAACTTAGTGGATATTGTGGGCACGGGCGGCGCAGCCGTTAAAACCTTCAATGTCTCAACGGCATCCGCGTTAGTCGCAGCCGGGGCGGGGATACATGTGGCAAAGCATGGCAACCGTGCGATAACCAGTAAATGTGGTTCGGCGGATGTGCTTGAAGAATTGGGTGTTAATATATCACCGGGCCCCGAGGTTGTAGCCGAATGTATAGAACAGGCTCATATAGGATTTATGTTTGCACCAATGTTCCATCCGGCAATGAAATACGTCCAGCCGATACGCAAGAGCCTTGGCTTCAGGACGGTCTTCAATATTTTAGGCCCTTTGGCTAATCCTGCCGATGTACCGGCATTAGTACTTGGGGTTGCTGAGGAAGATTTGTTGATGATAATGGCGGAAGCCCTTAGGATGCTGGGTGCTCGGTTTGCATTGGTAGTACATAACAATGGATTGGATGAGATCAGCACTACCGGAATAACTAAAATAATGGAGCTTAAAGATGGTCAAATTAGCGATAGAGAAATTAATCCAAAGGATTTAGGCTTTGAGACGGCTGACATAGACCGGTTAAAAGTGACTGATGCAAAAAGCAGTGCTAAGATGATAAGGGACATACTTACGGGCAAAGAGGTCGGGGTTGGTAAAGATATTATTATTCTTAATGCGGCTGCTGCGATAATCGCTGGTGGCTTGGCTGATGATTTTGCCCCGGCTATTGAGTTGGCGGAATCTTCAATCAGCGATGGAAAAGCAATGGATTCTCTGGAGAAATTAATTCAAATTTCGAATCGTGCCTCTTAAGATTTATACTGATAGAAAATACGAGATGCGAACATGTTGGTTACAAAAGTTAAAATTTGTGGCATTACTAATCACCAGGACGCTATGGCAGCGATAGATATGGGTGCGGATTTACTGGGATTTAATTTTTATCATAAAAGTCCCAGGTACCTGACTCCGGAAAAAGCTGCTGATATTATTAGCAAACTGCCCGGTTTTATAGATATTGTCGGAGTTTTTGTGAATGCTTCGTTGGAAGATATCCACGAGACAACGGCTCTTTGCCAGTTGGATTGGGTGCAGTTACATGGAGATGAAGACCCACAATTCTGCCGGTCGTTTCTCTCTCATAACGTCAAGACGATGAAAGCGATACGGGTTAAGGACCAGAATGATATCAAAAGAGCGGACAGTTTTTTTACTGATGCCGTTTTGCTGGATGCGTTTGATCCTGAAAAATACGGCGGCACGGGAGTGACGTTTGACTGGAATATCGTCGGGCATATGAACAAACGAGTTTTTTTAGCCGGCGGTATACATCCTGAGAATGCGGCGGCGGCGGTTGAGCTGGGAGTTTATGGAATAGATGTTTGTAGCGGTATCGAGGACCGGCCGGGTAGAAAAGACCATGCGAAAATGAAAAAACTTTTTGCTAATATACAACATTTAAGAGGTTGAAAAATTAACCGATAACTGGTTCTCGATTCTCGGCGTGTATCGAATATCAGGTATCAGGAAACGAGGAAGATATGAAATATAAAGGCAGATTCGGAGATTACGGTGGATTCTATGTCCCGGAAGTTTTAATACCGGCGCTGGAGGAATTGGAAGAAGCTTTTTATCGTTATTACCAGGACCGGCAGTTTGTCGCGGAGCTTGAGCAGCTCTCCGGTAATTATGCCGGCAGGCCGAGCCCTCTTTATTTTGCACAAAGGTTCAGTGAGCATGTCGGTTTCAAGGTATATCTAAAACGCGAGGACCTTTTGCACGGCGGAGCGCACAAGGTAAATAACACACTCGGTCAAGGCCTTCTGGCTAAATATATGGGCAAAACCAAACTTATCGCCGAAACGGGTGCCGGCCAGCATGGACTGGCAACGGCGATGATTGGGGCCTTGTTCGGAATGGAAACGAAAATTTTTATGGGTATCACGGACATTGAGCGGCAAAGTGTCAATGTGCACAAGATGAAGCTTTGCGGTGCGGAAGTTATCGGTGTCGAAGGAGGCACGGGGACATTAAAGGACGCCATCAATGATGCGCTCCGCTACTGGACCGCCCATGTCACCGACACGTTTTATCTCTTTGGCTCGGCCTGCGGCCCTCACCCATATCCTACTATTGTAAAGCATTTTCAAACCTGCATCGGCAAAGAAGCAAGGCGGCAGTGCATCGAACAAATCGGCAGACTGCCGGACATGGTTGTCGCCTGCGTTGGCGGCGGAAGTAATGCGATAGGTATTTTTTCCGGTTTTTTCGACGATAAGCAGGTCAGGCTAATCGGAGTCGAAGCCGGCGGCAAAAGCGTGAGCAGCGGTCGGCATGCTGCGACACTGGTGACCGGGAAAGTTGGAATCCTGCATGGCGCCAGGGCCTATCTGCTCCAGGATAAAGAAGGCCAGGTCTATGACACCGAGTCAGTAAGTGCCGGGCTTGATTATGCCGCTGTTGGTCCGGAGCATTGTTTGTTAAAGGATACCGGCAGGGCCGAATATGTTGCCGCTGAGGATGAAGAGGTGCTTGATGCTTTCGAGATTCTGACCAGAAGCGAAGGCATTCTGCCGGCTCTTGAAAGTGCACATGCGCTGGCGTATATGATGCAGCAAAAGGGCAAACTGAGTCCGGAGACAATTGCGGTTGTAAATCTATCCGGCCGTGGCGACAAAGATGTTTCCATCGTGGAGAAACGACGTCCCCTGAATATTTGATTATTCAATTAATGTAAAATTGGCAGTTAGGATATAATAAATGAAGACATACAAAGAGACTTTTGCCGGATTGAACCACGCGGCGTTGATTCCTTTTTTTGTAATCGGTGATCCCGATTTCGATACGTCTCTTGCAGTCGTAAAAGGGGCTATCGATGCCGGGGCCGATATATTGGAGCTTGGTATTCCGTTTTCCGATCCCATTGCGGACGGACCGACAATCCAGAAAGCGGATATTCGGGCGATGAAAAGCGGTATGAATATAGCCGGCGCTCTGGAATTCATAAGGCAAATCAAGGATTATAAGGATATTCCTATTGGACTATTGATGTATTATAACCTGATTTACCAGTATGGAACGGAGAAATTCTTCGACGATTTCCACCGGGCTGGCGTCAACAGTGTTTTGGTTGCCGACTTGAGTATTGATGATAGTGACGAGATTATAAGTCCGGCCGTATCCGCGGGCCTTGATACAGTTTTTATGGTTACGCCGAATACCGAGCCGGAGAGAATGAAGCTGATTGCATCCAGGACTACCGGTTTTATTTATACTGTTTCCGTATTGGGTGTCACCGGCAGCAGAGATCAGCTTTCCGGTTCGATTGAGGGACTGATAGGCAGATTGAAACAGCTCACAAGTGTGCCGATTTGTGTTGGTTTTGGAATAAGCAAACCGGAACACGCCGCCGCCGTTGCTCAGGCCGGTGCCGACGGTATAATAATCGGCTCGAAGGTAGTGAGTTTGATTGAGAGTAACTTGGGGGACAAGGATAAGATGGTGAGCGATATTTCTGCGTTTTTGGGGCAGGTTAAAAATGCAATTGTAAACCATAAATTATAAATGCAAATCCGGTTTGAAAGATTTTTCGGCGGTTTTTTCAACGGTGTTTATTCTTGACAATTCTTATTTGGCGGGCTATGGTGCATGTTGGATTTTTTCGGATTCCCGCAATAAAAAGCGGTGTATTTGCGTCTATACCTGAAAGTCCGGATGTATGGGCAAGGATTCTCTACTTGGGATGGTTATAACGTGGCTTTTTTAACGTATTATGGAGGTTAGTATTATGAAAAAGTTTGTCATTTCGAGCGTTCTCGTACTGGCTGTTTTAATGGTTTCCCGGCCAGCATTTTGTCAGCCGGCGGATGTAAATGAACAAAGAGAGCGGTATAATGATATACGGCAAAGATGGCCGGATATGTCTGAAGAAGAAAGGGAAAAAGCACGTGCCGAAATTCGAGAGAGAACCGCCTCCAGAGGTTTGGGACGCGAAGGACAATTAAAGGTTATTGCGTTGATTGAAGAACAGGTTGCGAAACTTAAAGCCGCTGTGGAAAGTATGGCTCAGGGCCGGGACCAGTATCAAAATATGTCCGAGGAGGAAAGGACCGAATATAGAAACAAAATGGCTCAGATTGCTCGGACGCGACGGCAGGTCATCGAAGGGATTGAGCAGCAGCTTTCAAAACTCAAATTCAGAGAACAAAGAAGACCACAAACAGTGGAACCGCAGACGCGGGTAAAAGAGCTGCAGGAGATTCATCAGTTGGCGATAAAAGAGAAGGCGACAGAAACCGCGAAAAGACTCGAAAGTCTTATTGCCGGATACAGGCAAAGACAATCACAGGCACCGGGTATGGAACCGGGACCGCGTGAAGGTCGGGAACAGAGTGAACCAAGACCGCGAGAACCAAAATCGGAAGAAAATAAATAGAAAAGAACCGGTAGAAAAGCATCAATGTTGTCACTTTACCGCCTTGGTAAAAATTGTTGTGATTCTAATCGGGCAAGTTGAGGTTAATATCAAAGCAGAAGCTAATTTTCATCGTGGGAATTAGTTATAACGGAATATTGAGCTTTTTAGGAGGTTATTATTATGAGGAAGTATCTAATTTCGACCGTCGCAGTTCTGGTGGTTTTGGCGGTGACCCTGGGTATGTATGCTCAGGCGCAGGCTGCCGGAGGGCCGGGTGAAGGTCAGAGACCGGAAGGTCAAGCGCGGGGCGGTATGGGCAGGTTCAGTGAGAGAATGCAGGCCGCTATAACAGCAATTGAGGCGCAGGTTGCCAAGCTCAAAGAAAATGTGAAAGCTCGAGCTGAAATGCCTCGTTTCAGGGGTGGACAGGATGGTGGTGAAAGACCGTCTGAGGAAGAGATGGCCAAAATGAGAGAACAGCGAATGAAAATACAGGAGCAGCAGCAGGCGGCGGTTGCAGCGATAGAAGAGCAACTGATGGTATTTAAAGGCCGTCAATTGCGGACCGAACATGATGCGGCAATAGCCGAGCTTGAAGTTGCCCTTAAGCTTGCGAAAGAGGAAAAGGCCGAGAAGACAGCCAAACTCATACAGGATATGATTGCCAAGCGTAATAAAACCTTTGAAGAAACTGTGGAAAGACTTGGTATCAGGCTCCCACGACCACGAGGAGAAGGCGGTATGATGGGCGGCGGCCAGGGCGGCCAACAATAATTGCCTTTAATGATTCTTAAAGCATTAGGATAGATAGAATAAAGTTGAAATAATGCCATAGGGCGTTCTAAGCTCTCTCCGCCGATGTATCTTTCTGCAAAATATGTCGGCGGGGAAGAGCTTTTTTTACAGACCTGTTTTTTCCTCAATATTAATGAATCGTATTTGACATATGGAGATGTAAACTTTAAATTACAGAATTTCCGGTAAGTATATTCTGAAATAGCTTTTTGTAATTAAGAGAATTGATTTGCATAAAGAAGTCACTTCGTGACATGGACAACTTAAGGGGCGATGTATATGTTTCCAGTAGTATTGACTCAATCAGGGAAAATTAAGATCCATTTAAATAATGAACCGTTAGGAGATTAAAAGATGTCAAAAAGAGCAAACTGGATTGTTTGTATCATGCTAATTGTTGGACTTTTAGGTTGTAGTACGAATCAATCTGTCCAGGGGAAAAGAGCTGGATCGATATATACTCCCGATTGGGAGTCTCTAAAGAACCACAATCCGGCACCTGAATGGTTTCGTGATGCCAAGTTAGGGATATATTTTCACTGGGGTGTTTATTCCGTGCCGGCGTTTGGTAATGAGTGGTATCCTCGAAATATGTACAACAAAAGCGGCGAAACGCGACGGCCCGGCCCCAGCGATGAGTACCGGCATCATATAGAGATGTGGGGTGATCCGACCGAATTTGGTTATCCCGATTTTGTGCCGATGTTCAAAGCCGAGAAGTTTGATGCTGATGAATGGGCCGAACTTTTCGTCAAGGCCGGAGTTCAGTTTGCCGGACTTGTCGCCGAGCATCACGACGGTTATGCGATGTGGGATAGCGAACAAACTCCCTGGAATGCGGCCGATACCGGGCCGAAACGTGACATAACAGGCGAATTAGCCCGGGCGATTAAAAGCCGTGGCATGAAGTTCGTGACGACGTTTCATCACGCCAGAAATAATCTGTGGCAGAAAAAAAACAGTAATGGCGAGCTTGAATGGACCGGTCACTATCAGTTCGTTCAGAGAGATTTTCCGAGCCTGCTTGAGAATCCGAAGAACGCCATCCTTTATGGCTATATGCCGCGAGAGAAGTTTCTTCAAATGTGGAAGGGCAAGCTGATTGAAGTGATCGACAAATACCAGCCGGACTTGATGTGGTTTGACGCCTGGCTGGACGAAATTCCGGACCAGACCAAAATGGAGTATCTCGCATACTACTTTAACAAGGCCGACGAGTGGGACAGGGAAGTTATAGTGACTTTTAAAGGAGAAGATCTGCCTCGCGAGGTTGCATTGGATGATTATGAAAAGGGCCGTGCAGACAGCCTGACGGATTTCGTCTGGCTGACCGATGACACGATAAGTAAAGGTAGCTGGTGCTATACGGATGACCTTGAGATTAAGAGTACTGCTGAAGTACTGCGGACATTTATAGATATTGTCAGTAAGAACGGCCAGCTGCTGCTGAATATCTCGCCGATGGCCGACGGTACTATCCCTGATGACCAAAAGCAGGTGCTGCTTGAAATGGGTCAGTGGCTCTCGAAATACGGCGAATCTATTTACGGAACTCGTCCTTTTGTTGAATATGGTGAAGGTCCGACCCGCATGGAAAGAGGCGGCGGTTTCGCAAGGATGAAAGGGGCCTATGGTCCTGAAGATATTCGCTATACCCGCAAGGACCGGAGCGTTTATGCGATCGTTCTTGGCTGGCCGGGCGAAAACAAAGCTGTTACAATGACAATGTTCGGGCAGGGTGAAAAAGCTCAGGACATAAAAGTAACCGACGTATCGATGCTTGGCTCGGATGAGAAAATTAAGTGGGAACGGCAGGATTCAGGACTGATAGTCACAACACCGAGTCGGAAAATAAATGATCTGGCGATTGTATTTAAACTCCGGACTTCCGGATGATTATGTGAGATGGACGGTGCTGCAAGGTTTAGGTCTCTGGAACGCATAGGTTATTTCTATGTCGGCAGAACCGTTGCTTGCCGCAAATTCCACCGGTAGGTCAAGCCCGCTTATATTGGGATTCTGCTTGGTATTGATGTTTATCAATCATACTTAATAAATCAACATGGAATCATTTCCATTCGTGATTGAATAGCAAACCTTGATTCCATGCCGCCTTGTATTTAATAGGAGTTCGGAGTTAAAAATTAGACCTGAATGCGAAGCTGACTTGCTTAAATAGGTTGAATATATTTCCTACGGCAAGCATATTTAAACCAATATTTACGGAGATTAGAAACAATATTACTGGACGTTGGAAAGTAAAACTTCAGATAGAGCGTTTGACCTGTTTTTTTCTTGATTTCGAATGCGGAATTTTATATAATACGTATAACATAGATTCGAAATTATTCTGGGGGGATGAAGAGTTTATGGCACGTTTGAATTATATCTACATTAATATCGTGATTGTTTCTGTTTTCCTACTGGCTTGTTTTGCAAACAAGCTATTCTAAAGTGATTTGTTCTTGATTGTTTCTATAGATTGTGCAAGCGTTTTGTTCACGTCGTAATGTATTTAAGCTATGAACCTCGCTGTACAAAGACAATAAGAAACACACTCACAGGCCTTTTGTATCGGTCCCTAATCCGGTCCCTTTCTTCATTTGAATTTTAAATATATCATCCAGTGCAGATTTTTACGACATTCCAAAAGAGATAACTCTTTGCTATTTCTAAAGATATAATCGAGCCAAATAATTTTCAAAAAGTTTAGGAGAAAAATCTGGACATTTGTAAACACATGTTTTAAACTATTGTATAAAACATTCGTTTAGGAGTCACCGTAATGGTTCCACGCAAGGATAAAATTGAATATGATTCTGATAGAGGAGTCAAGAACCGATTGCTTGATGCAGCGGAATTGCTTTTCTGTGAACATGGTTTTAAGGGTACAAGCGTTCGTGATATCTCATCTTCGGCCGGTTGCAACATAGCGGCCGTGAATTATTACTTCGGTGGGAAAAACAATTTATACATGGATGTTTGGAGACGTCATCTGATTCCCATGCGAGATGCCAGGATCGAAAGCATCGAAAGGGTAATGTCTAAAAATAAAAGCCAAATCAAACTGGAGGATTTACTAAAATCTTTCGCGGACACATTTGTTGGTCCGCTGATAGATAAACATGGAAGTTCCTGTTTGAGCAGGCTTATGGCCAGGGAGTACATTGATAGACGTTTACCGGCCAATATATTTGTTGATGAGGTCATGACGCCGACTATGAATGCGATGAGCGACGCTTTAATTAAAACTTGCCCCGATCTGGATAAATCGAAAGTTTTAATGGTGATATTCTCGCTTATCGGGCAGCTCGTACATTTAGTCCATATAAAAATGATGTTTGAACAAAGTGAAGAGGAGTTGAATTTACCGGTATTGGATTTAACTGAAGTAATTGATCATATTGTCAAGTTCTCCGCTGCGGGAATTCGGTCATATTGTAAGGGATCAATGTAATGAAAAAACAATTCGTATATCTTGGTTTATTCTATGTGGTTTTAAGCGTAATAATTTTTTCCGGTTGTATGGTCGGGCCGGATTATTCAAGGCCGCAGACCGCCGCGGAAACATCCGAAGGTTATTTCAACGCCGGAACAAACATGGAGGACGTCAATGATTTTACACCGGTTGACAGATGGTGGGAGAGCTTCGGTGATCCGGTGACTGCGGAAATGGTTCGAGAGGCCTTGGCAAACAATTACGATCTAAAGGCCGCCGCGGCAAGGGTGCTGCAGGCACAGGCGGCGCTTTCGGAAACTCGCGGGCAGCAGTGGCCGGATGTTTCTTATAACCTGAACCGTGACAGGAGCAAACGCTCTTTTAACTTCGGAGGACTTGGAGGAGGGGGAAGATTCACCGTAATGAGCACGACATGGTCTCACGATATAACGGCGAGCTACATACTGGATTTTTTCGGCAAGCTGAAACGTTCGGAACGTGCTGCGTGGGCCGATATGCTTTCCGCCGAGATGAATGAGCAGATTTTGATTAATACGATAATAGCTTCCGTCGTCAACGCCAGAATCAATATCGCGACTCTTCAACATCGATTGGCCATAGCACGGGCTACTACCGAAAGCAGGCAGAAAACTCTTGAAATTGTCGAACGCCGGTATGCACAGGGACTTGTCGGGCCCGTAGATATCAGGCTGGCCCGTGAAAATCTGGCTGCATCGAAAGCTCTCGAACCGGCTATTGAATTATCTTTGATAACCGCACGTCACGCTCTCGATGTTCTTTTGGCGCGACGGCCGGGTTCTTCTGATGATTTACCCGGTACGTTAACGGATTTGCCGCAACTGGAAAATGTACCGATCGGTCTGCCTGCATCCCTGCTTGACAGAAGACCGGATGTAATAGCGGCCGAGTTTGTACTGCAGGCTGCCAATGAGCGGATTGGCGTCAGCATTGCCCGACTTTTTCCGGATTTGACATTGTCCGGCTCTTTTGGTTATTCCGGCGATACCATTGAGGAAGTTTTTCAATACGATTATACCGAAATGTATGCTGCGGTATCCAGCCTTGCCCAGCCTATCTTCAAAGGAGGGCAAATTAAGGCCCAAATCGACGCCGCAAAGGCACGTTTTGAAGAACAGGCCGCCAATTATGCAGGCACGGTTCTTAACGCAATAAGAGAGGTTGAGGATGCTTTGATTACTGAGCGTATGTTACAGGCCCAGCTTGAGCAATCACAGATTCGATTGGATGAAGCCAAAGCGGCGGAGGAACTCTCAAGGCAGCGTTATCAAAGCGGTGTCGATGGGATACTTGCAGTACTCGAAACGGAACGCCGAAGCAAAATGGCTGAAGAAGAATTAGCCGTCCTGAAAGGCCAGATATGGACTTCGCGGGTAAATCTGTATTTGGCTCTCGGTGGTGATTGGGATGAAAGAGAAAATGAAATATTGGCGGTAACAAAAGATGACTGAAAGCAAACGAAAAGAAAAAGAAATAGCCGGGCAACCGCAAAAAGCTCATGTAAAATCTCATAGAGTATTACATGCGTTTTTAACTGTTTTGATTGTGGCTGTCGGCATTGGCGTTGCTGTTTTTTTCATCAAGAACAAAAAGCAGCCCCAGCGGACTGAACAGGATGTGCTTGCGCCGTTGGTTAAAATCGAACAGGTCCACGTTCGTGATATCCCGATGTTTATTCAGGGCTATGGAACGGTCAATCCCACGGTGGAAGTTGACATCATCCCGGAAGTGGCCGGTAAAGTAGTGTTCATCCATCCGGAGCTTAAAGTCGGCGGGCTGATTCGCAGCAATGAAAAGATATTACAAATAGACCCCAGAGACTACGAATTAGCAGTTCGGCAGGCCGAGGCCGCTGTGGCGGATACCACAGTTTTGCTGGAAACGGAGCAGGCCGAAGCTCAGGTGGCCCGAAGAGAATGGAGCGGTTTACACCCGGATACCGAGCCGGTCTCGGCACTTGTTTTGCGCGAGCCGCAGATTCGCAAAGCACAAGCTGCGCTGGATTCGGCAAAGGCCCAGCTTGCCACTGCACAGTTACGACTTGAACGAACCTGCATTTCTTTGCCGTTCGATATACTGATTACAGCAGAAAGTGTTGGTCTCGGGCAATATATTGTCACCGGCCAGGCTTTAGCCAGTGCTTATGGAACCGAAGCAGTGGAAATACAAGTACCGCTTGAGGCCGATGAGCTGGCCTGGTTCGATATCTTCGGAAGCTCAAAATTCACAAATTCGGACCGGAGCTCCGCTGAAAAAATCCGGGCTACTGTCACCGCCGACTTTGCGGGGGCCAGGCAAAGCTGGGATGGTTTCGTAGTACGGACTACAGGACAGGTCGATAGAAATTCACGAATGCTTTCGGTTATTGTTGAAGTTTCCGACCCGTTTAACATTTCCAAAGGTAAATCGCCGTTGTTACCGGGTATCTTTGCCGGTGTTCTGATTCGCGGCAAGACACTTTATGATGCGGTTGCAGTGCCTCGTGATGCGATACGGGAAGGTAACCGGATCTGGCTTGTAAATGACAATCACCTGCGTATCCAGCCATTGGAGATTGTCCGGGCCGACAAGGATTTCGCCTATGTGGTTTCCGGCATACCGGATAAGTCGAATGTTGTTATCAGCTCACTGGATTTGGCTACCGACGGTATGTATGTTCGGACCGAGTTTGATGTCACTGCTGATGACGAACAGGAAAAGCAAAACAGCGGTCAATCAGGCGACCCGGAGGAAAATTAAGTGAAAGATTCTGAAGAAAGAAAAGGTCTTCTCGGGTGGTTTGCCTCGAACCATGTTGCGGCAAATCTGCTGATGCTCATTATTATCGTTGCCGGACTGCTTTCTATTTTCTCCGCGAAGCTCGAAGTTTTTCCGGAGTTGAGCCTCGATATGTTGACTATAACAGTGCCTTACCTCGGGGCTTCGCCGGAGGATGTTGAAGAAGGAGTATGCCTTCGTGTTGAGGAATCCGTTGCCGCCGTTGACGGTATAAAGAGGATGACATCAAGCGCCGGAGAAGGCGCCGGAATGACAGTAATCGAGGTCGAGGAATATGCCGATGCCACTGAGGTGCTCGACGATATAAAGGCGGAAGTTGATACAATCATTACATTTCCCGAGGAAACCGAAAAGCCGATAATTTCCGAAATAAAAACCCGTCACCAGGTGATAACCGTCGTTGTTTTTGGTGACGTTCCGGAGAAAACCTTAAGAATACTGGCGGAGCAGGTTCGTGACGATTTGACTGCCATGCCGAATATAAGCCAGGTCGGCATTGCGGGGATTCGGCCTTATGAAATATCCATAGAGGTTTCAGAGGAAAATCTGCGACGTTACAATCTTAGTTTCGACCAGGTGACACTGGCGGTTAGAAACTCCTCGCTCGATACGCCGGCCGGATCAGTCAAGACCTCCGGCGGAGAGATTCTTGTTCGCACAAAAGGTCAGAAATATTATGGCCCGGAATTCGAAAAAATCATTGTTCTAACCAAAAACGACGGAACAACGGTCAGACTTAGCGATATTGCAACCGTCAGGGATGATTTTCAGGATGTTGATTTATCTGCAAGATTCGACGGAAAGAGAGCTGCTTTAATACAGATAACGCGTATCGGCGAACAGGATGCGCTGGATATCGCCAGGACCGTCAAACAGTATGTCGAGCAAAAGAAGAATTCCCTGCCGGAGGGAGTTTCGCTTGGATTGTGGGAGGACGACACGGAAATTCTCAAGGACAGGGTGGAACTTTTAACAAGAAACGGGTATATCGGCCTGGTCCTGGTATTTTTGTGCCTGACGTTGTTTCTTAATATGCGTCTGGCGTTCTGGACCACGATGGGCATACCTATTTCTTTTCTGGGAGCCTTCTATATAATCCCCCACTTTGATGTCTCCATCAATATGATAAGCCTGTTTGCATTCATTATGTCACTCGGTCTTGTCGTTGATGATGCGATTGTTGTCGGTGAGAATGTTTTCGCCTATCGTCAGCAGGGAGTAGGCAGGACCGAAGCGGCGATAAGGGGCGTTAAAGAAATGGCAATGCCCGTTATCCTGGCGGTGCTGACGACCATGTTTGCCTTTTTACCGCTGGCTTACACACTCGGTATTATGGGAAAAATACTTCGCCAGCTTCCGATCGTGGTGATTAGCGTCCTTGGGACATCGCTTGTCGAGGCGTTGCTTATCCTGCCGGCCCATCTGTCGGGTCAAAGGTCCTGGAACAGATTCATCCTTGTCCGTTTCACCGATAAAATCAATCAGGTGACACATAAGATGCTCAACCGGTTCGTGCAGGGGCCGTTCGCCCGTTTTGTAGAGAAGGCGGTCAAATGGCGTTATGTAACTTTATCTTCGGCTGTGGCTATATTTCTTGTTACTATGGGTATTATTGCCGGCGGTTATATCAAGTTTGTATTTTTTGATTCCGTCGAAGCGGACAATATGCTCGCGCTTCTGAACATGCCGCTCGGAACTCCCGTGGAACAAACAAGAGAGATTATCGAAGAAATCGAACAGGCCGCGTTTGAGGCCATCAGGGAATTTGATGAAACACGGCCGGGAAAACCTTCGCTTCTAAGACATATTTCGACCACCATCGGAGCACAGCCGACGACCTCACGGGGCGGCCCCGTCGCCACCGGAGCCGGTTCGGGCGGACAATCGCATCTGGCCGAGGTTAACGTAGAGTTGCTCGGCGCCGAAGAACGTGACGTATCCAGTGTGTTAATTAGAAACCGCTGGCGTGAACTGGTCGGAGAAATACCGGGTGTTTCTTCTCTTACGTTCATTTCCGAACTGGTCAGTACGGGCAATCCGATAGATATCGAATTATCTCACCAGGATTATGATGTGCTGCTTCCGGCTTCGGAGAGGCTCAAGAGCATACTCCGTGACTATACGGGCGTCAGTGACATTGCCGATGATTTCGAGCCGGGGAAGGCCGAGCTAAAGCTCAAACTCAAAGAATCCGGACGCACTCTGGGCCTGACGCTTTCGGACCTGGCCAGACAAATCAGACAGGGTTTTTACGGCGACGAGGCCCAGCGTATTCAGCGTGGTCGTGACGATATTCGTGTAATGGTGCGATATCCCGAAGACCAGCGTAAAAGCCTGGCCGATATAGAGAATATCAGAATACGACTACCCGACGGCACGCAGATTCCATTCAAGACGGTTGCCGAGATCCAGTATGGAAGAGGCTATTCCACTATAAGGCGAGTTGACCGCAGACGCGTTGTGAGTGTATCGGCTGATGTCGATGAGGCTGTTGCAAACTCCAAAGAAATAAATAGTGAATTGGCTAAAAGCGTGTTACCGAACCTGATGCGTGAATTTCCCGGTTTGCAATATCGGTTCGCCGGGGAACAACGGGAGATGCAGGAATCTCTCAGCAGCCTGATACCCAATTTCGGAATAGCGATGATGGCGATTTTTGCCCTGTTGGCCGTCCAGTTCAGGAGCTATTCGCAGCCGATTATAGTAATGTCTGCGATTCCGTTTGGCATTGTAGGCGCAACGCTCGGGCATCTGATAATGGGCTACAATCTTGGTTTGCTGTCATTTTTTGGAATCGTGGCCCTTTCCGGCGTGGTTGTGAACGATTCGCTGATTATGATAGATCTTATCAATCGCGAGCGTTCAAGCGGCGTAGAATTAAAACAGGTGCTTCGAGACTGCGCAACGCGCAGGTTTCGGCCGATTATGCTGACGACTCTTACCACATTTTGCGGTCTGCTTCCGATGATTACGGAAAAAAGCCTGCAGGCGAGATTTCTTGTGCCGATGGCGATAAGCCTGGCATTTGGTGTTATGTTTGCAACATGTATAACACTGATTCTCGTACCTTCATTGTATATGATTCTTGAAGATATCAAGGTTCGGGTTTTTGCTACCGACTCGGCGGATTAGATTGCATAAGTTGTTCGGTCTTGGTAATTTGTAAATAGATAAGTTTTTTAGAAGTTTTTCCGTGCAAAATCTCTCCCGCGAGCGTATAATACTGTAAAGATATTTATAAGCGATAAAAAGCAGGGAGTATTGTTTTAAAACGGAGTATAATTTCTTATTTGGCGGAAATGTCGGGGGTATTACGATGCCAACAATAAAATATGAACCGAAAGTTGAAGTCGTATCCGGTCCTGAAAGTTTTGCCCAAAGAAGCGTGGAGATTTTTGTCGCCGATGCGCAAAAAGCGATACGAACAAAAGATGTTTTTTATGTAGCTATATCCGGGGGGAACACACCTAAACATTTTTTTGAGCTGCTTGGGGAATCACCACAGGCAAAGGCCCTGCCCTGGAACAAAATTCACCTGTTCTGGGTTGACGAGCGATACGTACCGCCGGCTTCACCGCAGAGTAATTACAAGCTTGCCGCCGATACTTTCTTAAGTAAGGTCGCAATCCCGCAAAATAACATTCATCGCATCCCGACCGAATACAGCGATTTTCATATCGCAGCCCAAAAATACGAAGAAACAATTCGAGAAATCTTTAATTTGGAAGAAAATCGAATACCTGAATTCGATTTAATTGCCCTTGGTATGGGCGCCGACGGCCATACCGGCTCTTTGTTTCCGAATTCATATGCTCCTTTTGATACGGAGGATTTGGCGTGTGTTGTTTATGTTTTGGATGACAAGCTTAACAGGATAACTTTAACGCACCCTGTTTTATGTGCAGCATCTCATGTGGTAGTGTTGGTTAGCGGCAGGGAAAAGGCCCCTATATTAAAGGAGGTCCTGACCAGCGAGCCGGACGAAGTACGCTACCCCATTCATGCAATTTGGCCCATTCTTGAGAAAGTTACATGGCTGGTTGACAGCGAAGCGGCGAAATCTCTGTGATAATGCCGTCACTGCAAATACTACGTTATCGTAACTAATGAAAATCATTTCTTTTAATGCAATAAAAAACTGCGTGTATTCGTCTTAAATCATGGTTTTAAGTCGATATCTGAGATTACCAAAATATCTTTAAATAGTATGTTCAATCTGATACGCATGGAGACAGGGACGTATAAAACTGGAGCACATCTATACTTATGGTGATTATTTGATGTGCTTCGACGGGAAAATTCCGGAAAAATGCCAAAGAAGAATTTTATAATCATTTTTGCGATAGTTTTATTGTGCCGTTTGGCCTGGACCGCTCAAGAAGACTTATACGACCAGACAGTCCTGCGAACTCTTCAGTTGGAATTTTCTCAGGGCAATTGGTGGAGTCAATTGGAAGCCAATTACCAGGATAAGGAGAACATCCTTGCCACTTTGACCGTGGATGGTGCTACCTATGAGGGCGTCGGAGTTAGATTTCGCGGCAATACTTCTTATATGACGATAGGAAACTCGCAGAAAAAATCCTTTAACATCGAGATAGATTATACCATCGAGGACCAGTCCCTGATGGGTTACAAGACACTCAATCTCATCAACTGTGCAAATGATCCAACTTTCATGCGTGAGGTGCTTTATTCGAACATCTGCCGCCTGCAGATTCCCAGCGCCAGAGCTAACTTCGTAAAATTGGTAATCAACGGAGAGAACTGGGGCATTTACGCAAATGTCCAGCAGCTCAACGCCGAGTTCATTGAAGACTGGTTTCCCAGCAACGACGGTACTCGCTGGCGGGCCGAAGGTAATATGGGGGGCGGCGGCAATGATGACGGAGATGATGATGGCGATGATAATCAACCGTTACCCACACCGAGAAGAGCTAACCTGACAGATTTGAATGTTGTTTTAGCCGAAGCCGGTGGTGGTTGGGGCGGTGGTTTCGGTGACGGCAGTGCGGCATTGACCTGGCAGGGCAGCGATTCGACAATATACGAGCAGGTTTACGAACTGAAAAACACAAACCAGGATGATCCGTGGGCAAGTCTTATTAATACCTGTGATGTATTGAACAATACCGACCTCGAACAATTGCCGGATGTACTTGATGAAGTATTGAATGTGGACAGGGCGCTTTGGTTGTGTGCATTTGAGATTGTTTTCCAGGATGACGATGGATATGTCAATAAACGCGGCAGTGACTACTACCTTTACTACGAGCCGGAGACCGGAAGAATACATCTTATACAATATGAAGGTAATGAATGTATGAATTCCAGCGGTGGGACGGGCTGGGCACTGTTTTATCAATCAGACGATTCTCTGGTGCCCCTGATGTATCGTCTGATGGATATCGATCAGTACCGGCAGCGTTACATGGCGCACGTCAGGACTATACTGGATTCCTTTTTAACTGAAGATCTCTTGCTTCCTAAAATCGAAGCATACCAGGCTCTCATTGAACAGGAAGTAGAAGCAGACAACAAAAAACTATATACCACACAGGCTTTTTTCACCGGGGTAGATACATTGAAGAACTTCATAAAAACACGTCGAAATAACCTGCTGAGCGACCGTGAATTGAATCGGTCCGTCCCCGATATTCAGTCGGTAGAATATGAAGTGATTCAGGAACAGCCGGGCCAGTCATTGGTGATAACAGCCCGCATCGGCCAGAGCGTGCCGGTTTCTGATGTGCAATTGTTTCTGGCGGACAGTTCTTATGGCCCGTTTACTGCTCTGCCGATGACCTTTAAGGATGAATCGGACGAGGGGAACTGCTATGCTATTACGCTGTCTTCCTACAATCCCGGTGCTGTATTGCGCTATTATGTCCAGGCCGCCACAGCCGATGGTATCGGCACGCTTGCCTTTAATCCGCCCGGTGCCGAACACAATGTATATACCTATGCAGTGACCTATGCCGAAGCGGAAGATTCACCTGTCGTAATCAACGAGCTTATGGCACGCAACGTCGCTACTATCGCCGACCCGCAGGGTGACTACGACGACTGGATTGAATTATTCAATACCAGCAACGAGACTGTCGATTTATCCGGCATGTATCTTAGCGATAATCCGGAAAATCCCCTGAAATGGCAATTTCCCGAAGGCACAACAATTGCCTCCGGCGGCTATCTTATCGTGTGGGCTGACGAGGACGGCACAGATGAGCCGGGATTGCATGCAAACTTTAAGCTCTCGCAACTCGGTGAGACCGTGTGGTTGTATGATACCGATTCGCAGAACAATGTTTTACTGGACTCGGTGACTTTTGAATACATGGAGGCCGATCAGTCGGTGGGGCGCGTACCGGACGGACAGGGAGAAATACAGGCATTGCCTGTTCCTTCGCCTTTGGCTTCTAATTCAGAGTCCGTAATTAATTAGGATACGGCAAACAAGAACGACGGAGGACGGAAGAATTCTCTGTCATCTGCCATCCGTTATCTGTCTTCAGATTCGAGATTCGGTTCGGTTTTGTATGTCTTTTCCCTTTTCCTAAAATCACTGCAATTGCTGAAAATCCCGTTTTATGCTGCAATAAAAAGCTATGTGTCTGCGTCTTTAATTGTTAGATTTTTGTTAATCTTTCGTATGACAGGGATTATTGTAGAGCAATAATGGGTAAACTGGAGAAAATATCGTTCATTGGATTATTACTTTTGGCCGTATTGCTTATAGGGCTTCTGATATATCACCGTGAGGAGTTGATGATACCGGCTTCTGAGGACAAAGATCCTTTCCGATCCGATCATGTCGCTAAGATTCGTATAGTTATGAATGATGACGATTGGCAATCACTCAAAAACAATTCGAGAGCGGAGCAGTATGTTCGAGCCGATTTCTGGTTTGACGCAGAACCCTACCGGAATGTTGCCGTTCGTCCCAAAGGAATGTCTTCCTTGATGTCCGGCCGGGAGAGTGGACGAATGCCTCTGAAGGTTGACTTTAACTTTTTCAATTTTGCTCAGAACTTTCGAGGTGTTAAGAAATTAAGCCTTAACAACGGCTTCTCGGATCCTACTTTTATGAGGGAAACGATAGGCTACGAGTTATTCGAACGAATGGGATTGCCGACACCGCGAAGAGCATTTGCGGATGTGTGGATAAACGACACTCATCTTGGCTTATATACTATTGTCGAACAGGTCGACAAAACATTTCTCCGTAGAAATTTTGCCGATCCGGAAGGAAATCTTTATAAGCCTGAGACTCCGGCGGCGGCCCTCAATTGGACCAAAGCCGACCTCGGCGAAGAAATTGCCAATGCGTCACAGTCTTCCAAAAGCATGGAGCGAAGCAATCTCGACATAAAGGTTGGAGGCGCCAGGCTTGGTGACCTGATTAAGGTATTAAAGCAGGAGGGGATGATTGGAAGTGAAATGTTGCCGGACGATACTACATCGTCACAAGGACCATTCGCCGGAGGTCCGGGCGGCCGGTTCCGCGAAGGTCCCGGCGGACAATTTCCCGGTGGCGACCCGAACAGACCATTCGCCGGAGGTCCGGGAGGCCGATTCCGCGAAGGTCCCGGCGGGCAATTTCCCGGTGGCGACCCGAACAGACCGTTCGCCGGAGGTCCAGGAGGCCGGTTCCGCGAAGGTCCCGGCGGACAATTTCCCGGTGGCGACCCGAACAGACCATTCGCCGGAGGTCCGGGAGGCCGATTCCGCGAAGGTCCCGGCGGGCAATTTCCCGGTGGCGACCCGAACAGACCGTTCGCCGGAGGTCCAGGAGGCCGGTTCCGCGAAGGTCCCGGTGGACAATTCCCCGGTGTGGACCCGAACAGACCATTTGCAAGAGAAGGACGAGGAGGATTTGGCGGAGGACCGGGAGGACCGTTCGGACGAGGTGGAAATTTGCTTGAGCAGATGGGTTTGAAAACAAATGAAAAGGTCCCCGATCACAGTGCATTGTTTCGCTTGCTTGATGTATTAAATAATTGCCCGAATGAGACGTTTCCTTCCGAGATAGAGAAAGTGCTGGACGTCGATGGAATTCTTCGATTTTTGGCCGTCTCGGTGATAACGGTTCATCTGGATAATTACATAGGGATGGGACACAATTATTATCTTTATGAAGATAACGGGAAGTTTACAGTTGTTCCCTGGGATCTGAACATGGCTTTCGGGACATTCGGCATGGGGCCTAATCAAGGCGGCGTGGGTAATGTAGATTTGTATATTGACGAACCAACGACCGGTGCTTTGGCGGATAAACCACTGGTTGCCCGCCTGTTTGCCCATAAACCTTATCTGGATAGATATCATCAATACCTTGAGCAATTGCTCAAAGGTGGCTTCGCTGAGGGTGTAATTGAGGCACGCATTGATGAAATTGCCGAGCTGATCAGGCCTTTCGTTGAGGCCGACGAACTTAAGTTCTACTCAATCGAGGAATTTGAAAGAAGTATAAATGAAGACCTTGCTTCAGGTGGACCGGGGGGCTTTTCCCCGGGAATGGGCCGGGATCGCATGCAGGATAGGGGGGCAGATGAACCCGGCGGCCGTCGCGGAGGACCCGGGGGGGGAATGAATGCACCGGGATTGAAATCTTTTATAAGTCAACGCAGGGTGTCGGTCAGAGAGCAGTTGGATGGAACGCGGCCCAGTCGAAATGAGAGCGGGGAGAACAGAGGTAACTTCAATATGTTTGACGGATTCAGAGGCAACCGTGGAGGACGGAATGATTTCTAAGGTATCATCGAAAACAGAGACAATGACATCAGACAGTGACCGGAGATGGGAACGTTTAGAGAGAAAATTCTTCATCCCTCCGACAAAAACGGCTTTTGCCCGGAGCCTGTTGTCTCATATCTGCCCGCCGGACGCCCGGTATCCGCGGGGAACTATAAACAGCCTTTATTTTGATACACCTGAGCTTGACAGCTTCCAAAAATCAGACGACGGCAACTACGAAAGAGATAAAATACGCATCAGGTGGTATGACAATCCCGGCGTTTCAAAAGGTATGGTTCCCGTCTATCTGGAATTGAAATCCAAAAGAGGATTTGCGAGTAGAAAGAAGCGAAGAAAAATACTCGTTCCGGCGGAAAATCTTAAGAAAATTCGAGCCGAGGATACAATAATAAACAGGAATATAATATCGGGAACATTAACGGAGTTCGGGTATTTTTCAAATAAACCTTTGATACCGGTTATTCTGGTAACCTACAAGCGTTTGCGCTTTACTGAAATCCTGACCGGCGTAAGGCTGTCATTCGACTGGGGAATACATTCGACTCTAATATTTCCGGGTGTAGGATACGGCCGAACAAGCCTGATGCTTGAAGGCGGGATTATCGAAATCAAAGGCCCTTCGGTGGAAATTTCGCAATCACTTCGATCCATCAGTAACCTGGGTACCGACTGGACCAGGTTCTCAAAATATGCCGGTTGTCTTGAATCGCAGATGGAAAGACCCGGCTCGGTAGGCCGCTTATGGCCCTCCGGCAGAATTGAATTATTGTGAATTATTAACAAGGAGAAATATTTATGTTGGCAGCAAGTTTGTTAAGGTCTTCAAATTTCAATCTCACCGAGACGATATTGGCAATCGGATTTTCGTTGCTTGCCTCTGTCGCTGTTTATCTTATTTACCATTTATTTTACGGCTCTCGCAATATCGGAGCAGGCGTTGATCGCTGTTTTATTGTCGGAGGACCGGCCATCACCGCGCTGTTTTTAGGTATTCAAAGCTCCATTCCATTGTCTCTGGGATTGTTGGGCGCTCTGTCTTTTGTACGGTTCAGAACACCAGTGAAAGATTCCGCGGAAATAGGCTTTTTATTGCTGCTGATTGCCACGTCCATAGGTGCGGCGACCAGGAACTATCTTATTACGATTATTTTGTTTCTTATTGTATTTTTGTCCCTGAGTATTCAATGGCTTGTCCGGAATCGCTTCTCATTTCGTCCCCAGGCGAGCTTTATGATTTCCGTGGATAAGAGAGTGTTTGAAGATATTGAACCAAAATTGACACAGTTTCTCAAAAACAGTCTCGATAGTCTCAAGCTCAAAACCATGTCCGTATTGGATGATCGGGTTTCGATTCATTATCAGTATCGGCAAATGTCGGAATCTGATAAAGTGAAGTTTACAACGGAACTGACCAGGCTTGCCAAGCCGGGAAATATCGAATTTTTCGCCGGGTGATATCGAGCATTGAGAGATTGTCTTTCCTGTTTTGTTTGTAATCTCTAAGTTTAGTCGGGAATGATAAGCTTTGTCCCCGGTTTGATTTTATTGGCGTCTTTGATCACATCTCGGTTTGCATTGAAGATTTTTTCCCATTTGCCTGTGGTGCCGTAGTATTCCTTCGAAATGGACGAAAGAGTTTGGTTCTTCCGTACGATGTGGAATCTCTGGGTTTGAATTTTTTCCGTCTGTATGGATGGGAGCCGGTCCGCCGGTTCGGATTGGTTTTCGACTGTGGATAATTGTTCGGTATCCGTATCTGTTATTATTAAATCGTCAGACGGAGGGTTATCCTGTTCTAAATCGTCGGAGAGAGGTTGACTTTCCGAAAGTTCGGCCTGTGAAAAATTATTCCCGGAAGCCGGCGGTTCTTCCTGTGCGGTTACGTCGTGAAGCTTTTGCATTCTTGCTGTCGGACTTAGACGCGGATCGGTAGCAAATCGGACCACAACGATGATTACCAGCACCAGGCCCAAAACCAAACCTGTTTTCAAGTCTTTGTGCTTCATTTGGCAGTTTTACTTGCTCTTTTCTGTTTTTGTTTTTGTACCCAGTAATAATATCGGTGCGGCAATAGCGATGGACGAGTATGTTCCGATGATAATGCCGAATCCGATTGCGAAAGTAAAACCTCTCAATGCCGGACCCCCGAAGATATACATAATCAGCACGACAATAAATGTGGTAAATGATGTTAAGATTGTTCTGGAAATAGTCTGGTTAATACTGTCGGTTATGATCTGCGGATTAAGCTGGCGGGCCTTCCCGCGGTTTTCACGGATACGGTCGAAAACAACGATTGTATCATTGAGTGAGTATCCGATGAGGGTCAGGAACGCGGCTATCATTGCAAGGTCGATTTTGAAATTGCCGATCAGGAGTTTTTCACCGATCGGCGTCGCCGCGATGTAAGTACAGGCTGTTACCGCGCCGAGTGTAATGCACACGTCGTGTATCAAAGCGACAATAGCTGCGACGCCATATCGAATGTTGCCGAACCGGATCCAGATATACGTTACAATGGCGAATAGTGACAAAAAGATGGCAATCAACGCCCGGGTCTGTTGTTCCGCACCGACCGAAGGATCGAATTGCCTGACGCGGGGAAGAGAGGTCTCGAAAGTAGTGGCTTCCTGAATCTTGGTCTTTTCGTTTTCAATGAATCGTGTCCATTCATCGTCGGGAAGCTCACGATAATTTGCCTCCGGCGTGGTGCTGACATAAACAAATGATTTTACAGGCACGTCTGTCTTAGCCGTTTCACTCAGGCTCGAATCGAGGATTCGGTAGTCATACCGTTCGATTCCGAGCATCTCGGGTTTGAACTGCATATCTCTTAATCTGTTATTAATGTCTTCCAGTGTAGCAGCTCTTTGGATTTCACAGTTGATCTTCACACCTCCGAGGAAGTCTGCGAGTACGGGATGGGTATCTGTAAGTTCTGTGGTTATTTTTTCCTCGGATATTATATTGAGACGCAGATTGTGCTGAATTTCCAGCTCATCTGCAAAAGTGGCTCGTATCGCATTATTAACGATTTCATCCACCTTTGGCTCTGAAATTTCGGCGTCCGGAAAAGATTTTGCTAACACTTCTTTTATAAGAGATTGATTCATCTGGCTTGTGGAAACAACAATTTTGTCGGAACTATTGGAATCCTGCGTTACGAGCAGGTTGCTCAATCTGCCTGCGTATTTTTCCTGTGCCTTTTTTATTGCGCCGGTGAGCTGCTCGATGGATTGATTGCTTGTTTGCGGCAGAGTTACCGTTACAGTCGTTTTGTTGGTTTCAGTAGTAGTGATTTCAAATTGTCTGCCTGTTTCTCCAACGCTGTAAACATTGGCGCCCGGCAGTGCGGACCTGATTTTGTCTTCAACTTGTTGCCTTGTCATATCGACGCCTTCGGCCAGCACTATCTGAACATTTGTTCCACCGGTAAATTCTATATCGTATTTGTTGTTTTCGACATCGTTTCTATTGAAGAAAACCAACAGTCCTCCTGCAATCAGCAGGGCTGATATGCCAAAGAAGACTGGTCTGGAACGCATCCAGTTGATATTCGGTTTGTGTATTAGTCGAAGCATGACTAAACGACCTTTAACAATTCGCTGAGTCAGCCATGCCAAGAGGCCGAAAACGGGAACAAGAAGTGTAAGCAGTATGGCAACAAAAAGACCCGTTAAGATGGCACTTAGTATTAGATTAATCCAGAATCCGAAGGGCAGGAATTGATAAGTTGATTTTGTAAATACATGCAGCAGTGCCCAGGCGGGCCATGTGATAATAAAGGTCATTTTTATAGTCCGCCAGGTGGGTTTGAAAAAGAAAAGGAAATCGAATGCCGTCCGGGTCACGAATAGTGCGGTAAACATACTTGATGCGATACCGAGCATAAGGACGATTGCAAAACCCTTTACTTCCTCCGAGGCTCGCCAATAAAGAATCGCCGCAGTAATAAACGTTGTCAGGTTGGCATCAAAAATGGTTCTGAACGCCTTTTGGTAGCCGTTTGTTATCGCGACTCTTAAAGACGAACCTTTCTCCTGTTCTTCACGTATTCTCTCGAATATCAGCACGTTGGCGTCAACACTCATGCCGATGGTTAATATGATACCGGCGATGCCGGGTAACGTGAAAGTCGCCCTGATACCTGCCATTATTGCAAGCACGAAAAGCAGGTTTAACAGAAGAGCCACGTCGGCGATTGAGCCGGCCAGGCAATAATAAATCGCCATACATACTATGACGGCTATAAGACCGATGAAGCCTGCTCTGATGCCCTGGTTGCGGTTGTCGGCGCCGATGGACGGGCCGATTGTATTTTCAGAGATCGGCTGCTCTATCAGCCGGGCGGGTAGGGAGCCGGCGTTGAGTTTATTAATCGTATCTTCAACTTCGATCTGGGAGAATCTGCCGGTTATGACACCCTGTCCGGCTATTCTATCTTCTATGTTTGGCGCTGAGATTGCGATTCCATCGAGAAAGTAACATAAAGGTCGTCCGATGTTCTTTCCTGTAACAGTTGCCATTAGCTTCCCGCCCCTGACATCCATAAGAAAGCCAATGGCTCTGCGACCGAGTCTATCGGTGGTCGGATATGCCTTTTCCAGCTTCCAGTCTTTTACGCCGGGACTGTGTAACATGACATCATCAGTCTTGTTACTTGCCAGGACATAGTATTTGTCTCCAAACTGGCCGACTATTGATGGCCGCTCCTGGGCGTCCATTGCATGCCATTCTTCGGGATTTTCTATTTCAAACCATCGATATGAGCTGTCCGAGGCATATTCGGGGCCTCTTTCCTGAAGGCGTTCAATGTAGCTTTTCATCGCAGAGGTATCAACTTCGGGATGTTCTATTGTAGGCAGTACTCTAAATTCGAGTATCCCGGCGCCTTTGAGCATTCGCTTGAGGTCCTGTGGGTCGTCGAGTCTGCCTCTGAAAGGGCGATATTCGTCATAGGCTGCGATGACTTTGTCAATTTCTTCGACCCGGTCCGGGAAGTTTGTTTTGAGCTTTTCTATTTCTGTTTTGCGTTTTAACGATTTAGCTGGTTTTTCGAGGCATAAGTTCAGCATATCTTCGGTCAGGTTGAGCTCGTCGATTTTCCCCATGTTCTCGTTATATTGGGTTCTTGCTTCAGATAGCTGAGTAGCGATTTTTGCCCATTCGGAATAGGTCTTGACATAATTACTGAGCAGCTCAATGTTATCGTTGGCATCTGAGATTTCTTTAAGTGATTTCCTGAGTTCCTGTTCGCTTTGTTCGATCCAGTTTCCAACGCCGAGTTTCACTCGATCAAGGTCAATGCCGGTTGAGGAAATTGTATTTTCAATGGTTTCGAGTTTTGTATAAAGGCTGTCCCTGCTTTCCTGCAGTTTTATTCGTTCATCGTAAACTTTGGCCAGGTTTTCAAGAACGGCCATTCTGTTCGGATCGTTCTGTGAAAAATCTGTAAATAGCGAGGTTCTTTCCTCTGCCGGCTTCTGGAGTGCCAGGATTATCTTGGAACGACTTACATTTTTACCGAGCAGCGCCTTTTCGGCTTGTTCGTAATTTGCCCGTTTTTCGTGTGCTTCTATACTGGCCAGCGGCATTTGTATCTCGAATCGGGTGTTTCCTTGTGATCTCCAAATAAGGTTCTGAATGTTGGCCGGATCGATTCGTCTGCGTAAAACGGTTATCATTTTCTGAGACATGTCCTTTTTCTCGGCTTCTGTGAGGCCGAATGTATCGATCTCATAAATGAGGCTTGTACCGCCTGCAAGGTCTATGCCCTGTTTCAGGGTCTTTTGGGGAGGATATAAGGTCCATACTGCGACGATAATAAAAACGATAATCAGAACCATTTTCGGCGTTAAATTCTTGTTCATATTTTCCCTCAGTATATTATATTAGCTATAGTGTATTGATGCCGTCGGAGCCGAGATCGAACCACCGGTCTAATACAGAACGTCACGAGATTAGTTACTATCCATTATCTTTCGTCAGGTTTTTGCCGATTGCCGAACGGCGAATTTTAATTTTCGTGTTATTTGATTCGTCAATTTTCAATGTTATCTCATCGTCCTTAATATCGACTATTGTTCCTATGATCCCGCCGATTGTCAGGACCTTGTCGTTCTTTTCGAGTGACTGTTCCAGTTTTTTACGTTCTTTCTTTTGTTTTTGGGGGGTCCTGACGAACATAAATAACATAAGTAACATAAGCGGCAGGAAAAACCAGAGACTGCCGAAGGGACTTCTTTGTTGCTGTTGGCCGGGCAAACCATCGTTCGGATCGCCTGATGCAGTTGTTGTCGTCTGGCCTTCTGATACAGGTACCGAAGAAATACTGTCGTTTCCATCTGTTTGAGCTAATATCCATATATTATTCATTCTGATATTCCCTTCATTTATCGGATATCGAGTTTTTTTATATTAAAACCGGCTTCTTACCGGAGAACAAACCGTACATACTAACGAATTTTTATGATTTATCAATTATCAATAGTGAATTCTTTTGCCCAATTTGTAAAATCACCATCTTTGAGTTTTTGTCTTATTTTGGCCATAAGCCTCTGATAAAACGTCAAATTATGGATTGAGACCAAAATCGGGCCCAGCATTTCGGAGGAATTGAAGAAATGTCTCAGGGCGCCGCGGCTGAAATTCCGACAGCAATAACAATCGCAGGCGGCCTCTATCGGCCCGGAGTCGTCTATATGGGCGTTATTCCTGAGCCGAACCGGGCCGTTTTCGGTAAAAGCAAAGGCGTTTCGCCCGTTTCTGGTCGGCAGAACACAATCGAACATATCGATACCGGCCTTTACTGCGGCTATTATATCCGTCGGCGTACCCACTCCCATAAGATAGTGTGGTTTATCCTGCGGCAGATATTGCATCGTATATTTGACGGTTTTTATCATATTTTCGTGTCCTTCACCTACGCTGAGACCGCCGATAGCATAACCGTCAAAGCCTGTTTTGACAAGTTCCAGGGCACAGTGTGTCCGCAGCTCCGGATTTATCCCGCCCTGGACAATGCCGAAAAGCAGTTGGTCGGGATTGGTGTGTGCATCTTTGGCGCGTTTTGCCCAGCGGATAGTCCTTTCTACGGCTTGTTTGACTTGTGCATCGGTGGCGCCGAATGCCGTACATTGGTCCAGGCACATTATAATATCTACGCCGAGCCGGTTTTGGATTTCTGTGGCGATTTCAGCGTTCAGATATACTTTTGCTCCGTCTATGTGACTTGCGAACTCAACGCCTTCGTTATCGATTTTAGTCAACGGGCTTAGCGAGAAAACCTGATAGCCGCCGCTGTCCGTCAATATCGGTCTGTCCCAGCCCATAAATCTGCCGAGTCCGCCGAGCTTTTCTATCGTTTCTACCCCCGGTCGCAGCAGTAAGTGGTAGGTATTGGCCAATATAATAGAAGCTCCGGTTTCTTTGAGTTGCTTTGGTGTGATACCTTTTACCGCGCCGGCTGTGCCGACCGGCATAAAAGCCGGTGTTTCAATTTGTCCGTGTGCGGTCGTTAACAAACCTGCTCTTGCCGACGAACGGGAATCTTTATACAGAATCTCAAAATAATTCATTTAAAAGTACGTTCTAATTTTTTCAGTTTCATATAAGTACATGATTGAATCGGCTCTGGATTTTATCATAGAGTGCCGGCGTATTGGAGTAATTCCTGCTGTTAATAATCAATGGTCGATATTTTTGATCCCGGATAATAATAAGAAAGTATCTGTTTGGCGGTTTTTCCCTGTCTTGCCATTCCTTCGGCGCCGCATTGACACATCCCTACGCCGTGGCCCCAGCCCCTGCCTTCTAAAAAGGCCCAGCTATCTTCCAGATTAATAAGCTGAAAGCTCGCGCTTCTGATTTTTCGGCCGGTTGAATCGATTGCAAGGCGAAAATCCTCTGCCCTTATAAAATCGCTCCCTGCAGGACCGGTCAGTTTTATCATGTTTAGCCGGGAGAATTCTCCGTAATCGGTTTTGTCGGCGACCGTAATATTCGTGATATCGCCAAGCTGCCTGAGTTTTTCATATCTCTGGAAAAGCTTGTTTGTAACAACGGCCTTGTTGAATCGAACCATAGGCCAGAAGAAAAATTTTGGTTTGGCGACATCCTTGCAGTAGGGGCAGGGCACTCCGATTAACGGTGTGAACGATTCGCTGAATACGTTGTTGCTGTTTTCCGTATGGCCGCCGCAGGTTGAGCTGTAATATGCGGGGAAGATGTCTTCGGTCCCATCGGCCTGTTTGCATACCAGAATCATGCCGATTGTCTGATTGACTGCGTTCCAAATCGTAGCGGATTCGACAGAGAGACCGTGATATACCTGATGTGCAGCTGTTTTTCGCACGTCCCAGTTGCGGTTGCTGCCGAACCGCCTTTTTGTATATAAGCAATAGGTCCTTGCCGCTATCACCTGGGTTTTAAGTGCCTCCGGTTCCCAGTAGCCGGGCATCTCGGCGCCGGCGACTCCTGCCAGATATGATTCGAGCGGAACCATGTTAATGGCGTCAAAAGAGCTGCCGTCCGGATTTATTATTAACTTTAATTTTCCTCGATATTCACTGCCGTTTATATTGAAAATGTATGGATCGTTGGGAGTAATTATCAGGTTATTATCTGTGAAAGTCCGCTCTGCTATGCTGAGCCCTTCGTAAGTCATGCGGATATTAATCGGCGAATCAATTCGCTCAAAATTAACAGAAACAGTTTGTGCCTGAGCGTTCGGGTCTTCGTTAGTGATGCTGAAAGCCGAAGAAATCCTGAGCGTGCAGTTATTGATATCGTCATAGAGTAAAACTCTAACCCAATACTGCGGTTTGATGTCCATCTGTGGAGTAGGCGTTGTTACCTGTCTGTCTTTACAGCCGCATAGAGTTATCGAAAGAAATAACAGGAGTATTTCTTTGCTTTTTAAGCTATGAAACCTATGCAGTTTGTTGACTATCTGCAAGACTGTATCGGCAGACTTTCCTGTCAGTTGGATGGTATTGGACAAGGTCGAAATCCCTGACTTTAATTTATTGGTTAATCTAAACTTCGCAGGGATAATCCGAGGTCTCCAAGTGATTTTTTGATTTCGTTCAGGCTTGTTACGCCGAAGTTTTTACAGCCAAGAAGCTCGGCGTCTGTTCTGCACGTCAGCTCGCCAATTACGCGAATGTTGAGCTTCAGGACGCACTTTCGGGCGCGTACCGACAACTGCAAATCGTCGATGGGCTTGTTCATAAGCCCCTGGTCCTGATCGCTCATTATAATGCCGTCGGATGTCTCTATCGGAGGGAACTGTTTTTCCTCGAGAGACATGCCCAGAGACATACTTTTCGATTCGAGGATTGTTTTAATCTCTTTGAGAGAGGTTTCGCCGAAATTCTTATACGATAAAAGTTCCGCCTCGGTTATATTCAGCAGATCTCCAAGAGTTTGAATCTTCATTTTCTTGAGGCAGTTCCTGCTGCGCACCGACAGCTCGAAATCTGATATAGGAGTCTCGAGGATTTGGTTTTTACGCGTCTTTTTCTTTTCCTTTTCCTCATCATAGAACATTGTTTTCGAGCTTTCGATGTCTTTTTTGAACAGGATCGCTCTTTGATGATTCGGATGTGTCTCTAATACCGTATCGACACATTGTTCCGCTTTGTCAAACTTGCCGCTGTCTTCGTACAGCACCGCCAGATTCAGCAGGGCGCTTACATATGCCGGCGTGTTCGTAGCTATTTGTTTGTAGTAGTCAATAGCTGATTCTTCATCGCCTGAGAGGTCGCAGCGATAGGCAAGGTGGAAAAGTGCTTTTTGGTGATTCGGAGACAATTCCACGGCTTTCAGGTAATTGTCCGTTGCTTCTTCGTAGAATCCCTGGACCTCCTGTAAGCGTCCGAGATGGTAGTGATATTCGGTACTGACATTTTCATAATTAGCACAGGTTTTCAACTCTTTGGCCGCCGTATCGAAGTTGGTTGCATAACGATATGTGGCTGCTTTTTCCAGCGTTACATCCAGCTTGTCGGCCCCGTGTTCGAGACTTGTTTGCAGATTTTGGATTGCATTGTCAAATTCGCCGATTCGACGTTGTGCGAATGCCAGGTAGACAAATTTTTCCTTGCAATCCTTTGCTTTTTGCAGTTTCTCGATAGCTTTTTCATTCCTTCCGAGAATGAACAGGCCGATGCCCAATGCTGCCAAAGCTTCTTTGGAAGTTTCGGCCATGTGAGATTCCACTTGTTCGCTGAAATCTATCTGGTTTTTTTCACTGGAATGAACTTGTTCAGACAATGCTTTAATCTGGTCCGGTGAGGGCAGGATTCCCCCGAATAAGTCAATCCCCGGTTCTGCAATTTGTTCCATTGGAATTTCTCCCATTATCACATTACATATATCGTATTGCGTATCGCGTGCGATACCCCACGCATGATAAAAACAGCATTATAATGTCTGAATAAATAATTGCAATAGTTTTTTTGGCCGGTCAAACTTCGAAGAGCGTATAGCGTTTTTGCCTGTATAGATTGATGTAATTCTGAGGTTGTTTCATTAGAAAGATTGGCCTTTGGCGTTTATTATTAATGCGACCCAGTCTTTTTCGGTGTCGTTAGGTGGTTGGCCGATTGCAACAGAACCAGGGCCGGCTATCTCAGTCTTTGTTCCGTTTTGTAACGGGCCGCCTGTACGCGGGTTGTACCATTGTACCATAAAGGTTGCGGAGATTTCGCCCAAATCGAGATTTGTAGTTCCGCCGGTCGGCCCCTTGGGGGCAGGCAGATATATGGCGTAAATTTGGCCGGGCTTGGCAAAGCAATAATCATCTTTCGCCGATGTCAGCTTATCATGGCCGGCCATTTCGGTAAATGGCAGATACTTGTGGAAAAACTCCAGGGCGTATCGTGTAAGGTCCCAAAGATGGTTCCGGCTGCGCCAATCCTCGCAGTTCAGGTCGTTATGAGCAAACTTGTAGCCGAAATACCATTCGACGCCTGCACCTCCGGCCATTATATTGCCCCATATATGCTTCTGACGAACGTCATTATGCCAATAGTCATTTGCATCAGGTTTTACGCCTGTGTGAGCCGGGCCTATTTCATCCAGGCAAACAAACCATGGCTTGCCTGCAAAAGCGGATTTATCGATCCACTTGAGCGTCTGTGTGTGAGTGTCAGTGGTCTGAAGTGATAGTCCGTCAAAATATTCGTATCCTAACAGCGGGGTGTAAATTTCCTCATACTTGCCAGGATATGTATGGCAGACAATTGGATGGTCGTACGGATCAAGCTCCTTGATATATCTGCAGAAGGCTTTACGCTGCTCGTCGGTGTTGGTATTTTCCTCGCCGAGATTCCAGACTAAAGCCGGATGATGGGCGAAGCGGGCGATTAGCTCCCGATAGTAAAGCTTCCGCTGCGGGCCGAGTTCGCCGCCGTCAAGCCCCTGGTCGTTTTCCGTTTCCTGAGTTATAGCATGGAGCATCAAACCTAATGTGTCCATATGTGAAAAAACAATCTCCCATTGGTCAAGCTTACTGCAGTCGAACCGATATTTTTCATCGGATTCGGTCCAGGGCCAGACGTCTTTGCCGTCACCGCCGTCGATGTTATAACACATAAAATAGACGCTGTTCATGCCTTTTGAAGCAAGATAATTCAAAGCTCCAATGATTCCTTTGCCCTTGCCGTTTTTCCAGGTTGGGTCACCGGGGCGCCAGTCTTTTATATGCGGCTCATAGCGATGTAGAAATTTTTCACCTGCAGCTTCGCCTTCACGCTTGAGCTCGCCGGCGTCAAATGTATCGTCGAAATCGGCGTAACCGAGGAAGTTTTCGGGGCTGTCGGCTCCGCCTTTTAAAAAATACTCGCCCGTCTCGGAAAATTGCAGATAACGCTTGCCAACGTATTTGAGCATTCCCTTGGCCCGGAAGTCTCGTCCGGTTTTATCACTCGGACCAACGGTGAGAGTCCCACCGGATCCGTTGAATGCCGTTGACGTGCCGGCCTGCGGGTCGTCGCTAATCGCAATGTCACGACCTGTTCTGAATGAGACAGTATAATCCCATTGTCCTTCTTCGTCCGGTATGAAATGTACTCGCCATTTATTGCCTGATTTTGCGCCGGTTTGGGCAGCATTGCCGTCGGCCGCATAGTAGCCTGGAACGATGTATTGCTTGCTATTTTTATTGAAGGTGACGTTGAGGCGATAATCACGGAAGGGATTTGACTCGGCATCTTCGTTTGTTTCCGGGCCGGTAAAGGTCAATGTAATTTTATGCCATTTATTCAGTTCTCCGGAGACTGTTGCTGTGTCATTTTGACCGAATGAAACAACTGGAATTGTCAGGTTTGATATCATTAGGAATATAATAGTCGATTTATATCGTTGCATTTTTCATTTCCTTATTGGATGGACAAGGAGTTTACAAAAAGAAATGTTATAAAACAGATATGTTTTTTACAATAGATTTCTTGAATCCATATTTAGCTCAGCAATTTATTGCGTGGTATTCTGAGCATAAAAAAAGGCCGAGACATTAAGTTCGGCCAATCAGAGCAAAAAAGATTCGATTTCTATTTGCGAAGCTCTCTTGCCAGTTGCATAACGCTCGCATAGCTCAATTCCTGAGATATATCTGTTTTGTCACTTAATTCTTTTATTGCGCCGGTAAAAATTTCATTAAATTCTTCACGATCCTTAATCAAGATACTCGGCATTATACCCACGCTAAATGAGCCTTTGATTTCCGGATCCTTTATGTTATCACTATAGACCAGATAAAAAGTCAATAGCTGGGCATATTCAGGATTTATTTGTTTCAATGACGTATATATACTCCATTCATAGAATTTGTTATCTTTTATTGTGTATGCCAGATGATGCCCCGTAAAGGTTACTGTTTCACCCTTATAGCTCACATTAAGAGCATCAACCTGGAAAGGTAGCTTTGGAAACTCACCGCCGATTTTTAAGTCTTTGAAAAGTTCCTGCTGTGAAGTGGCAATTTCAGTATCTTCACTGCTCCAGCACAAAACCAATGAACCATCAGGCAAAACAAATAAAAGATGGGTCCACAAACGATAGTTGTTGAGACCGCCTCCAAAAGAGCTTATAGGTTTGTTCTGCGCTGTTTCTTTTGTGTTTGTTGATGTGTACCCAGCCGGTATCTGCAAATTGAATATTTCATCACTTAGTGGGACATTACGTTCAACTAAATCCATCTCCATTTTTTTCTTCCAGTCTTCGCCTGCTTTTCTCATCCAGATAATTGCCTTTGCAAACTCCCCGGTTTTGGGGGACAACCAGCTTGTTACCTTAGAATCATACTCGTTAACTACCTGCGGAAATACGGCTTCCCATACTTGATAGGTATGTCCATCAATGGTTTCTTCATCTATCTTGACATATTCATAAAATCCTTCAATATCGCTGCATAATAGCTGCATGATTGAATAAACATTTCGGTGGTTAAATAGATTTCTATGAAACTTGCTCACTTTTGCAAACGATACTTGTTTATGTTTGTGGTCAATACTCATTCCGTAATCACTACCATCACAGATATGCTCGTCGAGACTAATGTCAAATCCTTCCTGTCCGCCATAAGTAGTTGGTACAACCATTCTCCATCGGCCTTCCACCAAATCAAGCCAGTGCTCTATCTCTACGAAAGACTTTTTAGGATCTTGTACTTCAGGAAAATATATTCTGCCTTTCATGTGGATAGTATTAGCAGTATAAAACAGAGTTGGTACGTCTGACATCCCATAAGCTTTTCCAGAATCATCGTAAAAATAGTTTAATCCTAAAAACACACAAATAATCAACACCGCTGCTGCTGCGAATTTCGTAATTGGACTTTTCATAATTGTATTCCTTATTTTCAGCAGGCTTCCGGATCTCGAATGAATCCTGGCCCGCGAGGTTAACATTTCAACGGCGTCAGGGTGCGTCCGCTTCCAGTGGTCGAAGTCCGTCCGATGTTTTTTTGAACCGATTGTCTCGCTCAACGCTTCATCAAGCCGTTTATAGTTTTCAGGACGTTTCATAGTCATTCCCCGTCAAACCGTTACATTTCAGATACTTTGCAATCTTTCGTTTGGTGCGAATCAGTCTGCCGTTTACCGCCTGAACAGAAATATCCAGTATTTCAGCTATTTGCTCATAAGGCAGATTGTCGTAGTATCGCAGGACTATCAGTTCCTTTTCGGTGTGTTGTAAATTCCGGACTGCACGTCGAAGCATTTCTTTACGATATTCCCGCTGGTTGTTTTTATCGGCTGGTTCGTCTGTTATGGATTCTATGTTTCTTGCTTTTGTTCGCAGCATCTGCCTTGAAATATTCCTGCATATACCGGCCAACCAGGCGGCAAACTTCTCTTTACTTTTCAAATTCCCAATGTCCCGGCAGGCAATCGCGAAGACTTCCTGTGCCGCATCTTCGGCGAGCTGCCTGTCGGACAGCATCGAATATGCCAGCGCTACCATAGAACTGTAATAGTGCTCGTACAGGAGACCGAAACTTTCCAGATGGCCGTTTCGGGCGGCTTCGACCAATTTTGTTTCCGATTTAAGATTCAAAAAATTTCCACCAATTCATATGAATCCGCTGATATCAGCTTCAGGACGGCTGAATGCGAAAAAGAATATTTCGGCGCTCCGTTATTATAGTGTAATTTCGCTCTCGAAATGTGCGCAAAAAAAACATCTTTTTTGTTTGGTTGCTATGTTTCTGTAACGCATTAATATATCAATAGCGTTTTAGGGAAAATTTTGGTATCGTAGCTGCGTTAGATACTATTCACTGATGGCTATAAGCTGAAAAATGAAGAAAGGTTTTGTATATCTGGTTGGGGCCGGGCCGGGCAGGGCGGATTTGATTACCGTTCGCGGGGCCGAAGCTCTCAAAAAAGCCGATTGTGTAATTTATGATAAGTTAGCTAATCCGGCACTGCTGAAATTCACCCGCGGCGATGCCGAGATTATACACGTACCCAAACGCATCGGCCCCCGCCGTTTTGCTTCGCCTGCCCCTGCGTCTCCCGACGCAAGTCGGGGCGGCGGGCGAAACGAAGCAGCGGGGGTGACGCAGCAGGAAATTAATGAGCTGCTAATCGAAAAAGCAACCGGCGGGAAAATCCTCGTACGGCTAAAGGGCGGCGACCCGTGTATATTCGGCAGGGTCGCTGAAGAGCTGGCGGTCCTTTGCGAGGCGGGAATCGATTTTGAAATCGTGCCCGGTGTCACCGCCGGAGTGGCGGTCTCGGCTTATGCCGGTATAATGCTGACCGACAGGGACTACAGCTCGCAGGTTCTCTTTGTCACCGGCAGGGAAGCGGAGGGAAAACAGGGATCGAATATCGATTGGCCGTTGCTTGCGAAATTCCCGGGCACTATCGTCTTTTATATGGGGATGAGCAATCTGGATTTCATTGCGCAGAAACTGATAGAAAACGGCATGCCGGAAGATACTCCGGCGGCGGTTGTCACCGAGGTCACCTTCCCCACGCAGCGGTCTGTAAAAGCGACGCTTGCCCGGATAGGCGAAACATGCGAGCAAAACGATATCGGTCCTCCGGCGATAATCGTTATCGGCACCGCGGCCGATAGTGACATAAGGCTTGACTGGTTCGGGAAAATGCCGTTGTTCGGTAAAAATATCGTGTTAACCCGCGATGCGGCCGGCAACGCCGAATTTGCGGAAAAAATAATTGCCTGCGGCGGCAATCCTGTGCAGTTTGAAACAATTAAAATCAAAACGTTAACGGATTCAAGTGACTTTCTGCGGACCCTGACGGAATTTGCCGGTTACGAATGGATAATCTTTACCAGCGCCAACGGCGTCACTGTCTTCTTCGATGCTCTGGAAGATTTGGGCAGGGACGCCCGGGTGTTCGGCCCGGCAAAAATCGCCGCGATAGGCGGCCGGACCGCGGACAAATTGAGCAGGTTTGGAATCAGGGCGGATTTTGTGCCGAGCATTTTTACCAGTGAACAGTTCGGCAAACAGATGCTCAACTTCACGAATCTGCGGGACAAAAAGGTTTTGCTTCTGCGTTCGCAGGTTGCCTCGAACGAGCTTGTCGATCTGCTGGAAAAAGGCGGTGCGGTTGTCAAAGATGTTGCGATTTATACCGCTGTTACACAGAAAAGCGAAGCGGGTCGGCTGGTCGAAAAAATCAAAAAGGGCGAAATTGACTGGCTGACGTTCGCAAGTCCATCATCGGCCAACGGATTCTTTGAGCAAATCGACGGCGAAGTCATTAAATCGAGCAGGGCAAAAATTGCATCTATCGGGCCGGTGACATCCGGACAACTGGAAAGCCTCGGTGTCAATGTCGATGTAACGGCCGGCGAGCATACGCTTGACGGATTGCTTGTTGCGATAGAGCAAACATATAAACAAGATTAAGAGTTTTGCAAAAATGAGAAAGGACATATATTGTTTAAGAAAATCACTGAAGTTGAAAGTGCAAAAAGTTAAAAGTTATAAGTGCCTAAAGTAAAAAACTTTAGATCACTTTAGTCACTTTAGCTCACTCTTAACTTTATGTATTAAGGAGTTTGTTATG
>CAZMZR010000003.1:0-71975 GCA_964570855.1 uncultured Pirellulales bacterium | reverse complement strand
TGATTTACATAGTAGTGGCCCGCTGGTACAAACCCAGGGAGTACATACAGGACGAAGCTGAGCCGGAAAGTAAAGAGTGACATCGGGAATTAAGACAAGACGAATCCGGTTCGAGAGGTAGTTGTATTATCAATTGGCCAATTTTAAGATGAATTGTTCCATCTCTATTTGGGCTTTTGCCCGCACGGCTGTCTATACTGCTATGCAAACGCAAACAGGCACAAAGCCACCAAAGCATTCGATAATCACGATAAAGATTCCGCATTCCTGGGATACAGCAAATCCGACTCAGAGAAATGGTTGGTGGAAATGAATTTATAAAAAATGATATAAAGTCCTAAAAAAAGTGTTTCCATCATTAATTTATCAAATCAAGACCCATAACATCCATCACACCGGTTTCGAATCTCCATATATAAGACACTAATATCTTACTAATCCTTTTAAGACAAACTACCTGTATATTCACGTCGACAATCTATTAGAATTGGGGCCAATAAGGTTAATGACTGCTCGTGCACGTTTCAATATTTAAGGATAAGGATTTACTTCTGATTTTTTTAGATTGATATACGAAATATGGAGGTATGTAAAGATGTTTAAAGAAGAAAGAGACTACAATAAATTTTCATGGGAAGATTTGGGGGATATCGATGCCGGCAGACCAAATCTCGGACAATCCGTTCCTGTTCTTGTCTATCGCTTGTTTCAATACACAATGCGGGATGTACTGATTACGGAAAGGGATGTGACAACCGCAAACGACATCTTCATTAAGGCAGGTAAACTGGCTGGAGAACATTTCTGTAAAAACGTATTAAATACGGACCTGGAGTTCAATGAATTCATAGCCGAACTTCAAAAAACTCTCAAAGATTTGAAAATTGGAATATTGAGAATTGAAAAAGCAGATCTCGAAAGTCTCGAAATTACATTGACAGTCGCCGAAGATTTAGACTGCTCCGGCCTGCCGATTTCAGAAGAGACCGTATGTGATTACGACGAGGGATTTATCGCCGGAATCCTTAATGCCTATACCGGTAAAGAATTTCACGTCAAAGAAGTTGATTGCTGGGCAACCGGTGACAGGGTATGCAGATTTTCAGTCAGGATTTTACAGGCAAATAAAAAATGCAAGGAAATGGACAAAAAGTCCTGTTTGACGTCAGCGAAAGGATCTCAAATCTCTTAAAGGGAAAAATCCCTGAGAAGATTCAAGTATCAGATTATCAAGATGAAGCTGAAAAACAGTTTGTTGAAATAGTAAATCAACTGATAGAGTCTTCTTCTGAGGTTCACAGATTTATAGTTCCTCTTTCGCAGGGAGAACTCCATAGCTTCGTACCCAAACGGAGCAACGTTTTCTCCTCCCCTTTCAAAGAACTACACGCCCGATTGCTGCACCTTACCTGGCAGGCGGAAAGGATTGCCGAGGGTGATTATACCCAACGAGTTGATTTCATGGGGGATTTCTCAACTGCCATTAATTCCATGGTTGCAAAACTGGACGAGAGAGAACAAGAATTGAAAGGAACCAATTCCCAACTGGAAGCAAGAGTTCGTGAACGAACCGCAGAACTTAGCGGGGAAGTCGCCGTGCGAAAACGGGCTGAAGATGAATTGAAAGCCATGAACAAAAAGCTGGAAGAAACTATCAGGAGATTGGAGCTATCGAATCGTGAACTACAAGATGTTGCTTATGTGGCAGCACATGATTTAAAAACCCCTTTGCATGGGATCATAAAACTGGCCGATTGGCTATCAACAGACTATCAAGATAAATTTGATGAACAAGGCACGGAACAAGTTAAGATGCTCGTTGATCGAGCAGCACGAATGAGCAAACTCGTCGATGGTGTGCTTAAATATTGTAGTATTAGACATTTTCATAGGAAGATGGAAAGGGTGGACTTATCTTTGCTCTTAGCTAAAGTAATAGATAGAATTGGCTCGCCCCAGCATGTTAAGATAAAAGTTGAATGCGAATTGCCGGTAATTTTCTATAATCGTAATAATATTACTGAGGTTTTTTACCAATTGTTGAGCAACGCCGTGGCGCACTTGGACAAGGAAAATTGTATGGTAAATATCGGCTGTCATGATCAAGCCGACTATTGGGAGTTCAGTGTTTCTGACAACGGATGTGGAATCGAAGAAAAATATTTTGCCAAGATCTTTAAAATATTTCAAACACTCTCAAATTCCAATCAGTGTGAAGGTGTCGGTATCGGTCTTTCCATAGTCAGTAAAATTGTTGAGACATATGGTGGGAGAATTTGGGTTGAATCCAAAATTGGATGTGGAAGCACTTTCTTTTTTACGATACCCAGGCAAAGGGAGACATTTCTTAATGGGAAAAGTGAGGTTGTCAAAGATACGGCACAGGAAAACCTGTGTCCGGAGACTTCTTAGCCTTGAATGAGTTTGTAGCAAGTTCTTATGTTTTTTATTGACCGTTCTTATTCTACGGTAAGTCTGAGGATGAATTGTTCCATCTCTATTTGAGCTTTTGCCCGGCCGGTTTTTATGGCGAAGTCTGTTTGAGCCAGGAATTGAAGGTATTTTCCGATTTGCTGTAAGGAAATTTTACGAAGTTGTGTAAAGAAGCTGTCTTGATTACCCCATATTCGCAATCGTTTTATAATCTCGCCGGGTAGTATTCCTTTTTCGAGCATTGCCCTGGCATTAAACATCCTGCGAAAATGGAATGCAAAAGCGCCGACGACGGTATATTCCGCCGATTTGTTCTCGGCGAACATTTCTCTAAGCCTTTCTATCGCATCTGCAGTTCGGCCGGTTGTTATTGCATCAATCACTGCGAATGCATTAAAAAGGCGATTATGGCCGATGAGTGATTCTATATGCTTTTGGGTGATCGTCTTTTCGGAATCCGCCAAGAGCGCCAGCTTGTCGATCTCATTGTACAGTCGCGGCAGTTCATCCCCGGTTAATTCGACAACCAGTTCCGCTGCGTCCTTGGATAGTCTTTTGTCGTGGGCTTGACCTGCATATTCGATCAGGCGTTGCGGGAGCTGCCAGCGTTTGGGCTGCGTGACATTAATCAGCTTGCCGATCTTTTTGAGTTTTTTCGCCAGCTTTGTGTTGGCATTCCAGCTATTGACGGTCAGGATAAACCTTCCTGTGGGGCAGGGGGCGTCGAAGTATTTTTCGAGCCATTCACGATTTTTCGAGATGAAATCGTCCGCTTCTTTAACGACTACAACTCGCTTATCGGTCAGAAACGGCACTGTCCGCAATTCATCGAGCACCTCACATGCGGGGACTGAAGCGGGATCGGCGGAAAAAAGACCGGTTGCTCTTTGTGACGGTTCCAAAAGTTCGTCGAGCAGCTCCCGGCATCGGGCGTTGACGAGTGATTTTTCCTTGCCGGCGATTACATAAATAAAATTATCCATCTCGATTCTCAATTCCGGATATTCGTAACCAGATACTTATCGAGAATTTACCGTAAGGTCCACTATGGGAACCCCTGCTCCATATCCCGTGTAGGGTATCGAGTATCTGATATCAAATTATTTATTTGGGGCGTTTCTTATTTTTTTTAGAGTTTGACTGCGTTTTATTTTTTGCTTTGGAGTTATTCCTGCCGTTGGCTTTTGATTCCGAATTTTCTTTGCGCTGTGTACGGTTATTGTTGGCCTTGGGCTTCGGATTATCCGCATCTTCGGAGACGATTTTTTCAGCGGCCACCAGCTTGTCCCCCGGTTTGAGGTTAATCAGACGGACGCCCTGCGTGTTTCTGCCGATCGAGCGAATCTGGTCGAGTCCGGTACGAATAATCATCCCGTGAGTGGTTATCATCATTAAATCATCCGTACTCTGAACCGCCTTGAGCGCAACAACTTTACCGTTTCTATCGGATGTTTTTATGTTTTTCAGGCCGACTCCGCCCCTGCTCTGGGAACGGTAATTCTCAAGGCCCGTTCTTTTGCCGTATCCATTTTCGCAGATTGTAAACAGGGCGGCTTTTTCCTCGACAATCACCATGCCGACCACAGTGTCACCCTGCCTGAGGTTAATTCCTCTGACACCACGCGAGGCCCGTCCCATCGAACGAACCTGGCTCTCGTTAAAACGTATCGTCATGCCGTCACGTGTACCGAGTATAATATGGTTGGTGCCCGTTGTCATTGCAACACCAATCAATTCATCGTTCGGGTCGAGGTTGATTGCGATAACGCCGGTCGATCTGGGATTGCCATAGGCGGACAGTCTTGTCTTTTTGACGATGCCGTTTTTTGTGGCCATAACGAGTTGTTGCTGTTTTGTCTGGTCATCACTTTCATCTTCGAAACTACTAACGTTGATAATGGATGCTACTTGTTGGTTGCCCAGATTCAGCAGATTTACGATATTTCTACCCTTGCTCTGCCTGGACATGCTCGGTATTCCATAAACCTTCAACCAGTAACACTTGCCGCGATTGGTAAAGATAAGCAGGTAATCATGCGTAGAGGCGATAAAAAGATGCTTTATAAAGTCGCCTTCTTTGGTATCCGAGCCGATGATTCCTCTGCCGCCTCTGGCTTGCCTGCGGTATGTATCAATCGGCATCCGCTTGACGTATCCGCTGTGGCTGACTGTTACGATAACTTCCTCTTCGGCGATTAAGTCTTCGAGGTCAAATTCCTCTGCCTGTGCTGCTATTTTTGTCCGTCTGGCATCACCGTATTTCTCTTTGATTTCGTGGATGTCTTCACGAATGATGTCCAGCAGGATTTTCTCATCGGCCAGTATAGCAAGATAGCCCTCGATTTGTTCGGTCAGGTTGGCGTACTCACGGGCGAGTTTTTCCATCTCCAGGCCGGTGAGCCTTTGTAGCTGCATTGTGAGGATTGCATCGGCCTGAGGGCCGGTGAGGTAGTGCTTGCCTTTGCTTTTTTCATTGACGAAGGCCTTAGGCAGAATTTTTTTCAATATGGCAAGCTCAGCCAGATGCAGCGGCTTTTTCATAAGGTTCAGCTTGGCTGTGGGAGTATCAGGTGACTTCTTGATTAGTTCGATGATTTCATCGATGTCACTAACGGCCAGGATAAGACCTTCGAGAATATGAGCCCGGTTTCTGCATCTTTTGAGCAGGAAGCGACTTCGTCTGCGGATCACATCTTTGCGATGATTAATGAAACAATCGAGCATCTCTCTGATGTTCATGACTTCAGGTCTGTTGTCCACCAGGGCGATATTGGCGATTGCAAAAGTGCTTTGCAGCGGAGTGTAGCGATAGAGTTTGTTCAGCACAATTTCTGCGTCGGCGTCTTTTTTCAAATCGACAACAATCCGCAGCCCGCGACGGTCGGACTCATCTCTGACGTCGGAAATTTCCGGGAGTGAGTTATTTTGGACGCATTCGGCGATCTTCGAGACAATCGTGGTCTTGACAACCATATATGGAATTTCGGTGACTATGATTCTGTCCCTGCCTTTTTTGTTTGATTCGACATTTATTTTTCCCCGGACCGTTAAATGGCCACGGCCGGTTGTATAAGCGTCCATGATTCCTTTTCTGCCGCAGATAATTCCGCCCGTCGGAAAGTCCGGGCCGGGAAGACACTTGATGATATCCTTGAATCCGCAATTCGGGTCATCTATCACCAGCAGCAGTGCGTCACAGACTTCGGAAATATTATGAGGTGGGATATTTGTGGCCATCCCGACGGCGATGCCTGTCGAGCCGTTAACAAGCAGATTCGGAAACTTAGATGGAAGTACCGTCGGTTCTGTGCGAGTCTCATCGTAGTTCGGCACGAAATCTACGGTTTCGTGCTTGAGGTCTTCAAGCATTTCCATGGCGGGCGCAGCCATTCTTGCTTCGGTATATCTCATGGCCGCCGGTGGGTCCGAATCTATGCTACCGAAGTTGCCCTGCGGGTCAACCAGCGGATAACGCATATTCCATACCTGGCCCAATCGCACAAGAGTGCCGTAGGTAGCCTGGTCGCCGTGGGGATGATAGTTACCTCCCGTGTCACCGACGATTTTAGCACATTTACGGTGCTTGCTTCGCGGTCCGAGGTTCAGATCGTTCATTGCGACAAGAATTCGCCTTTGCGAGGGCTTTAGACCATCGCGAACGTCCGGCAGAGCACGCGAAACAATAACGCTCATTGCATAGTTTAAGTATGAGTTCTTTAGCTCGTCGAGGATACGCATATCCTCGAATTGTTCCTGTGGTTTTGTGATCTCTTTCATAAGCCTTTTTTATATCCTTAAAGCCGATTATCCTGTTCGAATAAACTACCTGTAACCGGCTAAAAAGTCAAGAAATACTCGATTAAGCGGAAAGAATATTCAGAAAACTTTTTAACCTCTGTTTATCATAAAAATTGACAAAAACAAAGGCGATTTTTGGATATGTTTTATAGCGGTATAAATCCGATCGGGGGCTGTTTGCGGACCGCTAAAATGCATCTTTTTTCTGTTGTAACCATTGTGGCATTTGGTCGGGTGTGACATTTTGCCATAGACCTTTTTTGGTGCTGCGGGCACGGGATTCTATTTGTTTATACTTGTTATACAAGCTATGGCCGAATCGCAGGTCGGCGTATGCAAAGCCCTCGCTCAGAAGAATTTCATTTAAAAAACTTCCATCCGGCAGTTTGATATAAGCAAGCAATCTGCCGTATTTGCCCCTGGTCTCGTTTGCCTGGTCCAGATAAATTCCAACAGCTTTACCGAGGGCTGATTGTCTTATAAATGCAGTAGCTTCTTCGGCGAAATACATCCCGCCGGATGCGGTAATTTTCTCCGGAGCATCGATACCGAGCAATCTTATCCGCGTATATTCGCTTTGACCGTCCGGGATATCGATATCCAACGTATCACCGTCAATGATATTGACAACAGAGAAAGATTTGGTGTGGTATTTTTCCAGATCGTTTGTTTTGACCTGTTCTTTGGAGAGCGGTTGAAACCGCCACTTATGTTTGATATAGGTATTATCGAGCAGAATCAACAGTACTAATGCCGGTAGGCATAGCAATAGTATGGTATTGCGTTTACGCCCGCTCATTGCATAGACGCTGTTTGTCTGCTTGGGTGGCATTTTTCATTAAACAAAGAGTCAAGGAATTTACGATCTGCGTTGTTTGGCAGGTCGATCCAGCTCAAAGGCGTTGCAGATAGCTTCGAGTGCTTTTTCGGCCTGATCTTCATCCACGGCACAACTGATGCGGATTTCGCTCGTGGTGATGGAATCAATATTGACCTTGGCTTCGGCCAGGGCGCCGAACATTTTCTCTGCTACTCCGTAATGAGTTCGCATACCTACACCAACGACTGAAACCTCGGCAATATCTTCCCGAATGAAGGTTTCAAGGAGGTTGACCTCGTCTTTGATTTCTGCTACCGCTTTTTTGGCGGCATCCAAATCCGAAATAACGATCATAAATGACAGGTTCGCCTTTTCGGGGCTGATTTCTGTTTGTATGATATCGTTGACAACGACTTTGTGCTTCGCCAGATGTGCAAAGATTTTCGCTGCATTGCCCGGTACATTATCTACACCTACCAGGCTTATCTTGGCCATATCTTTTTGTATTGTTGCACCTGAAACTACTACACCTTCCATTTGCGGCACCTCATGAGTAATTATTGTTCCCTCATTATCGTTACTGCTGCTTCTTACGTGAATTTTTACATCATATTTCTTGCCGAACTCGACGGCACGAGGATGCATAACACCGGCTCCAAGGCTTGCCATCTCCAGCATTTCATCATAACTGATTTGTTTCATTTTGACGGCTTTTTTATATATTCTCGGGTCAGTGGTGTAAATTCCATCGACATCGGTATAAATTTCACATTCCTGCGCCCCAAGTGCTGCGGCCAATGCAACAGCGGTGGTATCTGAACCGCCGCGGCCAAGTGTGGTTATATTCTCATATTCGTCTATGCCCTGAAAACCCGCGACGATAACGATTTTGCCCTGGTCCAGTTGGTTGTGAATTCGCTCGGCGTCTATACTCTGTATCCGTGCTTTGGTATGGACGCTGTCGGTCATCATACGGATTTGGCCGCCGGTGAAGCTTATTGCTTTATGGCCCATAGCGTCGATAGCCATTGCAAAAAGCGAGACCGTTTGTTGCTCGCCGGTACTGAGCAACTGGTCCATCTCTCGCTTGGGTGGATTGGGATTAATTTCAAGAGCGTCAGCGACAAGCTGATCGGTTTGTTTACCCCTGGCTGAGGCTACGACAACGACCGAATAGCCATTTTCAACGGTTTTAATTACACGCCGTGCTGCCCGGCGGATCTTTTCGGCATCAGCAACAGAAGTACCGCCGAATTTTTGAACAATTATTGCCATAGTTGATTTGTTTCTTCACTTCTTATAGTCAAAATTTTTTTAAAAATTAATCCTGATTTTTTAAGCTTTTAGCTTTTCAGGAAATACTCCATTAACTCAAAACCATTTTCTATCTTGAATCCTGATTTTGCGGCGTTGGTCTCACTGAAAGTAGTATTTAGAATTCCGCTTATATTATCACCTGCCATCGCAAATGGTACCGGCTCTGCCGAGTGAGCACAATTATTAACGGGTGTAGGGTGATCAGGCATTACCAGTATTCGCCAGCTCTGGTATTTTTGAAGTGCTTCGAGCACAGGGCCGACAATATGTTTATCGATTTGTTCTATAGCTTTTTTCTTCATTTCAGCATTGCCGTTGTGGGAAGCTTCATCAGGCGCTTCAATATGGACGAAGACGATATCATATTGTTCAATCGCTTTTATTGCGGCTTTCCCTTTGCCCTGATAATCTGTATCGATATAACCAGTGGCGCCTGGAACGTTGATCAGGTCGAAGCCAATAAGTATTGCCAGGCCTTTTGCAAGATCGACCCCGGTAATTGCGGCGCCTTTGATCCCGAAACGTTTACGAAAACTTTCTAACTGAGCCTGTTTGCCATGCCCCCAAAGCCAGATAGAGCTAACCTGATTTTCTCCCAGATCTTTTCTGACTCTGTTAATATCATGATTGGCGAAGAGTTGCTGTGAACGGGCCATTAGATCAATGAGCAGATCAGAGCCTTTGCCGCGAGGTAATATCCTCTCTATTGCTGTGCCTATATGGTCGTGTGGCGGGTATGTCTTCACATCAAAATCGGTCTTTTTGAAAACTAATAAGTGCCGATAGCTAACTCCGGTATGAAATCGCATTTGCTCGTTACCAAGCTGACTGTCCATTTCGTTTATTAGTTTGCTGCCCTCTGCAGTTGAGATATGTCCTGCGCTATGGTCAGCCATTTTGCCGTCGGCTATAGTTACCAGATTGCACCTAAAAACCCAGTCACCAAGTGATAGCTTGATATTTCGGGCGGCTGCTTCGATCGGTGCCCGACCAGTATAATATCGACGGGGATCGTAGCCCAACAAGCTCATTTGAGCGACGTCGCTGCCCGCTTCCATGCCTTCAGGAATTGTTCGGACAAGACCTTGTCTGCCCATTGAACTTATTTTGTCGATATTGGGTATTTCTGCGGCTTCAAAGGCTGTCTTTCCGTCGAATTGCTCAAGCGGATTATCTGCTGCACCGTCAGGTATTATAATAACGTATTTAGTCACTAATCCTTATCCTCTGGAATATCCACAATTCTTATACAGACCGGTTTTCCGCCGATGTCGGCGAGTTTCTCCAAATCGTCCAGTGCGGCGGTAACGTTCTTCTGCAGGGTTGGGTGGGTAATGATTACTACCGGGACGGTGTTATCGGGACCAATGCCTTCATGCTGTAATGCACCGGATATACTTATCTTGTGCTCTGCCAGGATTTTGCTCCATTGAGCTATAACGCCCGGCTGGTCCTTGCACATTATTCGAATGTAAAACCTGCTCACGAGATTGTCGATTTTATCTATTAATAATGTTTCTTCGCTTCTTGATTGCAGATTCAAATGGCTAAAAGTAGTGGCGGAATTTCCAAGAGCGACATCGATGATATCCGCTACAATTGCACTTGCAGTCGGCATCATTCCTGCTCCTCGACCGTAGAACATGACCTGTCCGACAGAACTGCCGAATATGCTTATGGCATTGAATGGGCCTTCGACCCTGGAAAGTGGATTGTCTATGGCGATAAATGAAGGATGCACCCGAAGCGAGACTCTGTTTTGTTCATCTTTTTGGCCGATCGCCAGTAATTTAAGACAATAGCCCATTTCAACACCGTAACGGACATCATCCTTGGAGATTTTCTCGATGCCCTCGACGAAAATGTCTTCGAGCATAATTTCGTAACCAAATGCAATGGAAGCGAGGATAGTGAGTTTATGCGCGCTGTCGATACCGGTAATATCCAGTGTTGGATCCGGTTCGGCATAACCTTTTTCCTGTGCCTGAATTAATGCCTGGTCGAATCTTTCGTTTTTTGAAGTCATATTCGAGAGAATATAATTGCATGTCCCGTTGACGATTCCATACATTGCAGATATATTATTTGCAGTCAATCCGGTCCGTATTGCCGAGATAATCGGTATTCCACCTGCACAACTCGCTTCAAAGGCTATGCATCTCCCGTTTTGTCGGGCAATTCTGTAAAGTTCATTGCCATTTTCAGCCAATAAGGCTTTATTGGCCGTAACTACGTCTTTTCCGGCCTCCAACATTTTTATTTGAACCTGTTTTGCTACATTTGTTCCACCTATCGTTTCCACGCCTATTTCAATAGTGTTATCATCGAGCAATTCATTCAAATCGTTTGTAAGTATGCCTTCCGGCAGTTTTATAGGACGTTCCAATGTTGTGTCAATGTCAACAACACAGGCCAATTCCAGCCGAAAGCCGGTTCTGGCGGCTATCGAATCTGCATCTTTGCTTATCAGCTTGGCAACACCGCTGCCGATAGTTCCAAAACCGACAAGCCCGATTTTTACAATTCTTTCATCCATAAAGGCGTATCCGGATATTGTTGACCATAAATAAATAAAAAACCGCTTTTAGTGTAATATTCATATTTTCTTAAAAGAACCCAGTAATCTAATCGAAACCATTCTGTCTGGTCAAGTAAAAAAGCGTTAAATACGGACTAAAAACGCATTACAAGAACTGAAATAGTATTGACTTATCTGTTGTGAATATGTTAAAATAGTGCTAAAATAGGTAATTATAAAGGATTGTTTATTGGGCCTGATCGTAAAAGAAGTAAATTGGATGAACGATAGCTCCAGTTTTCAACTTCTATTGGATGGGGTATGCCTTCAGTATTTAGTTGCTTAGGGTATAAGTTAACAATATAGGCAGGGTGAATTATTTACAGTACCAGGGATACTATTTGATATTATGACCGGGGATTTTTTATTTTTAGAGTGAGTCAGTAGAATAATTTTTCATGCATGAAAAAAGCAATCATCTCAGGAGTGATTCCGGAATTTCTCGGAAATTAGTCGAGCTGCCAGATCAGACCCTCAGGTGCCGTCATGAGATGAAATATCATATTCGCGAATCAGAAACTGAGGCGATAATCCAGTTTATTAAACCTTACATACAAATGGACCGGTATAGTAAACTGCAGCGAAGCGGTGCTTATCCAATAGTGAGTCTTTATTTGGATTCAAACGAATTACGGCTTTGTAAAGAAAGCCTGCGAGGTCATAAGAACCGCTTTAAATTACGGATTCGCGGCTATACCGACGAACCGGAATACCCTCGCTATCTTGAAATTAAACGCCGTATGAATACCATTATTATTAAAAGTCGGGCACGTGTTATGGAAAGTGATGTACCGACATTGCTTTCAGGGCTGCCCCTGCCACCGCAGAATTATACTGCCGACACCGAGACAATCGGTCAGTTCCAGTTATATATGAACAGTATTAGAGCCAGGCCAGTTGTTCTTATTCGTTACTTACGACGTGCTTACGAGGATACTTCTCACAATAGAGTGAGAATAACATTTGACTATGAGCTTGCTTATAGTGTCACTGATTTGCCACAGGTCAGATTTGACGGCCGGGGCTGGCAGAGAAATCCCTTTACGACTGGTGGAGTTATATTGGAAATAAAATTTACCGAACACTACCCGATTTGGCTCAGTCAAATGGTCAAATATTTTAACTTACAACAGAGATCGATTTCAAAGTATGCTTCATCAATTCAGAACTCGTGTTTATTAGGATTTTGTGCACCTCGGATAGATGGGTGATAAATCATGGATAGGATTTGGGAAATATTAGAAGGTACTCCTTCAGCCGGAGGACTTTTTACACCTGAAGCGGTTCTTTTGTCACTGTTGCTGGCATTTGTTCTCGGTCAGGTACTGGCCTGGGTCTATTACTTCACACATAGCGGCCTGTCCTATTCGAGGTCTTTTGTACAGTCATTGATTGTAATAACCGTTGTGGTAGCAATGGTCATGGCTGTTATCGGTACAAGTATCATCACGGCTGTTGGATTGATGGGCGCTCTGGCGATTATACGTTTCCGCAATATTATTAAAGATACGAGAGACATAGCCTTCATTTTTTGTTCGCTTGTCATTGGTATGGCATCAGGTTCTCAGCGGTACGCAGTTGCCGTTGTTGGAACTGTTATTCTGAGTTTAATAATATTATATCTGTATCTGGTTGGCTTCGGAACACATCAGCCGCATAACGGTTTTCTGCGTTTTGTCTCCAAAGCCCATATCGGTCCTGAGAGCCCGATTCCTACTATTCTCAGGCGTTTCTGTGGAAGTTTTACACTCATATCGGCACAGGGCACCGGTTATGGAACGAACGATGTTGAGTATGCCTATCAATTGATGATTCGAGATGCAACGAAGAATCAGCAGTTGCTCTCGGAACTGCAAAAGGTTGAGGGACTCGAAAATATCAGCCTGATGATGCAGGAACAGTTGCTGGAGGTTTAAGTAGCGTATGAAAAGGGTAGATCTTAAAAGTTATCCGTTTCGTATGCGCCATCACATACTTCCGGTCGTGGTTTGGTTGGGTGCTGTGCTGTGTGTTGTGGGGCTTTTTTCGCGTCGTTCGCAACGATTCGAAGTCATTGGAATAGCACAGGGTCAGGGACAACAAATCGCAACAAATTGCCCGGCACGCCTTGTTAGTGTTCCTGTCCGATTGTTTGATAATGTAAAACAGGGACAAACAGTAGCGGTGGTCAATACCATGCTCGATAATGAGCAGCCGCGAAGCCAATTACAGGCGCAGCTTGCTACTGTTTTAGCAGAGATTGAGCATCTCACCGCGCAATTAGTTCCTACCGAGGACAACCTCACCGTAGATAAAACCCAGCGGGAAACAAACCGTATTATTGACAGCAGAAGATTCTCGGTCGATGTCGAGAATGCAAGGCTTGATGTTCTCAGGTTGAGAGCGCTGATTGAAACTGACCGAATCACTTTGAATGACCTGGCTTTGGAAGTGAAAATATCGGAGGAACTTGTCAGCCAACAGGCTGTTGCGCCTTATGAGCTTCAGAAAACACAGACTCAATACGACGCTCTTTCAACGAAAATAAAAGAAAACGAGATTCTATTGGCGCAGGCGAATTCTGCGTTAGAACAAGCTCAACATCGACGTGACGAATATGTCAAGTTCCAGCCGTATCATCCCTCGGTCGAAGGTACTCTGGGTGTAATCCGTAAGGCTATAAAGGTCCAGGAGCGTCGGATGGACGAAGTATTACAGCAGATTGAGGTATTGGACCTGCGGGAGGCTGTGGAATTAAAGGCGCCGTTTGACGGAGTTGTCAGTCAAATCATGCACGGAACTTCGGAAGCCGTTTTAGCAGGTGAACCGATTCTGATGATAACTGAAGACAGACCTACCGAAATTATAGCCTATGCAAATGAAGAACAGGTGAGCCGGATTAGCATGGGGATGGAGGTTGAGATTATAAAGAGCAGTGAGCCGGCAAGGATTGCGCGTTCGTATATAACGTATGTTGGACCAATCGTGGAACAGTTGCCGGTAAGGTTCTGGCGAAATCCGAATTTTCCTCAATGGGGTCGGCCGTTTCTGATCAAAGCTCCGCCTGAAATGGGGCTGGTTACAGGTGAGACGGTCGGAATACGAAGGCTATAGTTGAAGATAGATCATGTGCAGGCATTATACCAGAGAACTCGTCGGTTTGATTATATTCGGCTCGGCGGTTTTATGCGGTTTGACCGGATGTGCGCAGCACAACTATAAAGAGCAAGCCGACGAACAAGTCTATAAAATTATCGACCAAAAATGGCGGGATGATTTTGGTGCCAGAGTAAACTACAAAGTAAGTGATACCAAACCGTCAATCGGCGATATTCAAGTCACAAAAACAATTCCTGATTCCGGTGTTCTTACCCTGCCGCAGGCGGTGGCTTTGGCGACTGCTTACAATCGTGAATATCAGGCACAGAAGGAAGATCTCTACATTAAAGCCCTGGATCTTAGACTGACTCGTCATCAGTTCGAGCGACAGTATTTTGGTGTAGTGACCAGCGGATACACGGCGGACCGTAATGATGAAGTGGTAGGGATTGAAGCGAATTTCGGTTTTAACCAATTGCTGGCCCGGGGGACCGCTATCAGTACAAAAGTTGCCCTTGCATGGGCTGATGTACTCACCGGTAATATGCGTGGTGGATTGACTTCAATTTTAAGTGCTGCAATTACGCAGCCTTTACTTCGCGGCAGCGAACGTGAAGTTGTCCTGGAGAATCTCACACAGGCCGAACGTGACACATTGTATCAGGTACGGTCTTTTAATCGTTTTCGCCAGAGGTTTGTTGTTTCGGTGATTAGTCAGTATTACAGTGTTTTGCAACTGTGGGATGCAATGGAAAACGCCCGGCGAAATTGTGAAACTATGGATTTGCTCGTTGAGAAGGTCGATAAATTAGCTAATGCCGGTCGTGTCCCTCAGTTGGAGCTGGAAAGAGTCCGCCAGGAAAAGCTTGGAGCTTTCGACACTTATCTTCAGGCTGAAAAGCAATATAAACAAGCCCTCGATGAAATTAAGATAACATTGAGTTTACCAACCACAGCTCAGTTAAAGTTAGATACGAATATCCTCGGTTCTTTAAGAAAATTAAAAATGGCCATACCGGATTTCTCCGATGACGAAGCTGTTGAAACGGCATTACTCAGGCGGTTGGATCTGGTCAACACTGCTGATGCTATCGTCGATGCCCGACGTAAAGTTTATGTTGCCGCCGACAGTCTTCGAGCGGAATTAAATTTAACCGGTTCTGCCGGTGCCGCATCATCGAAACAAGCTGATCGCCAGAGTTTGGATTGGAACAGTAAAGATTATAGTCTTGGGTTGGAGCTTGACCTGCCGTTGGATCGCGTGCCTGAACAGAGTGTTTATCGAAAAGCTTTGATAACGCTAAACCGGCGGGAACGGGAATATGAACTGGCCACAGACATAGTTCAACTGGAAGTTCGCAACGCTTATCGTGACCTTACCGAAGCGGCGAATCGTTATAAGGTACAGACCGAAGCTAATGAATTGGCCAGTCAACGTTATAATAACACCCTTACGCTGCTCGAATACGGCCGAGCGAGTAGTCGCCGGGTGCTCAATGCTCAAAATAACCTGATTGATGCTCAGAACGCTGCTACAGAAGCTTTGGTGGATTTCACTATTGCAAGTCTGAATTTCTACCGGGATACCGGCGTGCTCTATGTACGACCCGACGGAATGTGGGAGCGTTAATTCATCAATTTCGCAGGTAATAGTAATTTTCCAATCATACTATTTTCATTTCTATTTATCCTTTTTGATATAATAGGGTAATATTCTGTTCATTACTCAAATTGCAGTTCTTCAACTTGTATATGGGAGGGGATTCGATTTTTATGGATTTTTCCGGATTTTTGGTTTATTGTGTAATGACAAAAGACCAACTTTAACATTGATTAAAAGTTGAAAGGATAAATGCGTTCGATGACGGTAATATATAAATTTAACGAAATTGAGAAGAAATGGCAACGGTTTTGGGAACAGTCCGGGACGTTTAAAGCTCTCGATTGCTATGATACAAAACCAAAGTATTATGTTCTGGATATGTTTCCCTATCCCAGCGGTCAGGGACTGCATGTCGGCCATCCAGAGGGCTATACCGCAAGCGATATTGTCGCTCGCTATAAACGAATGAAAGGTTTTAATGTCCTGCACCCGATGGGCTGGGATGCCTTCGGCTTGCCTGCAGAGCAATACGCCGTACAGACGGGGACCGCTCCCGAAGAGACGACACAGAAGAACGTGGATAATATCCGCAGGCAAATCAAATCGCTTGGTTTTAGTTACGATTGGGACCGGGAAGTCAATACCACTGATCCGAATTATTACAGGTGGACACAATGGATATTTCTGAAATTCTTCAACAGCTATTTCGACGAAAATGAACAAAAAGCCAAACCGATTGAAGATTTACCAATACCCGAGGGCTTGAGCGAACAGGATAGGCAGAAATTCGTCGATGACAATCGTCTTGCCTATGAGGCTGAGGTGCCGGTCAACTGGTGCCCGGCGTTGGGGACGGTTTTAGCGAATGAAGAAGTCGTTGGGGGGCTGAGTGAGCGGGGCGGGTATCCGGTAGTAAGAAAACCGATGCGGCAGTGGATGCTAAGAATCACGAAATACGCTGAAAGGATGCTCGATGATTTGGTTGAAGTTGACTGGCCGGCATCCATCAAGAAACTGCAGGTTGACTGGATAGGTAAAAGTATCGGGGCTGATGTGGATTTCAAGGTCGATGGTTTCGATGAAAATATTCGCGTTTTTACTACCCGGCCCGATACGTTGTTCGGCGCCACATATATGGTGATGGCACCTGAGCATCCGCTCGTGGATATACTTACGGCTGAGGACAAAAAACAAGCCGTTCAAAAATACCGCGAAGAAGCGGCCCGCAAGAGCGATTTGGATCGTACTGATTTGGCCAAAGACAAAACCGGTGAATTTATCGGCGCTTATGCAATCAATCCGGTCAACGGCGAAAAGATTCCGATCTGGATAAGCGACTATGTTTTGATTAGCTACGGGACCGGTGCTATTATGGCCGTGCCCGCCCACGATGAGCGTGACTTCGAGTTCGCAACGAAATTCAATCTGTCGATTATCCCGGTAGTTGATCCGGAAGATAGTGAACAATCCGAATTAGTCAGAGAAGGCAAGCTGTGTTTTATCGGTGACGGCAGGGCGATAAACAGCGGACGGTTCGACGGACTAAGCACATTGGAATTCAAGGAGAAGATAACGGACTGGCTACAGCAGAGAGGACAGGGAACAAAAGCCATCAACTATAAGCTGCGGGACTGGCTTTTCAGCAGGCAGCGCTATTGGGGTGAGCCGTTTCCGATAGTTCATACCGAAGATGGCCGGATCATCGGGCTTTCGGAGGAAGATTTGCCTTTGAAATTGCCGGTGGTCAAGAATTACAAACCGGCCGGTACAGGCGAGCCGCCTTTGGCAAATGCCACCGATTGGATTAATATCACTTTACCTGACGGTTCTAAGGCAAAACGCGAGACAAATACGATGCCGCAGTGGGCGGGCAGTTGCTGGTATTATCTGCGTTATCTCGACCCGGACAATAGCAAACAGGGCTGGGACCCTGATAAGGAGAAATACTGGATGCCGGTCGATTTATATATTGGCGGTGCCGAACATGCTGTGCTGCATCTGCTGTACTCTCGGTTCTGGCATAAATTCCTCTATGATTTAGGGTATGTCACCACCAAGGAACCGTTCAGGAAGCTTGTCAATCAGGGAATGATTTTGGGTGAGGATGGCCAGAAGATGAGTAAGTCCCGTGGCAACGTGGTCAATCCCGATAAAGTCATCACCGATTACGGAGCCGATTCGATGCGGCTTTATGAAATGTTCATGGGGCCATTGGAGGCCATCAAGCCCTGGAGCATGCAGGGAGTCGAGGGTGTGCATCGGTTTCTGCAGAAACTCTGGCGGGCCGTTGTTGAAAAGGACACCGGCGAAATCGACAGCGCCGTAAGGGATGTCCAGGCTGATGAGGCGACACTTAGATTACTGAACCAGACAATAAAGAAAGTCGGGGACGATATTGAGGGTTTCGGTTTCAATACGGCGATCAGTGCCATGATGATTTTCGTCAATCATCTGAATAAACTCGCGGTTATGCCTAAGACAGCGGTAGAAAAACTTGTTCTGATTCTTTCTCCGTTCTCTCCTCATATTTCAGAGGAACTATGGGCAAAGCTCGGCCATGCAGAAAGCCTGGCTTATGAGAATTGGCCTGAATACGATAAGCAGCTTATTAAAGAAAAAGAAATTGAACTGGCCATTCAGGTCAACGGCAAAATAAAGGATAAAATAGTCGTGCCTGCCGATGCTAACGAGGAGCAGATAAAACAAAAAGCCCTGAGTTGTGACAAAGTAATCGCCGCTATGGCAGGCAAAGAGCCGAAAAAAATCATCGTCATCAAGTCCCGATTGGTGAACATCGTCATGTAAATCGGAAAGGACGTGTTTGGTATGAGCACATTCAAACGAAGACCATTGGTGACAATATTCGCGTTTGGACTTTTGTTGTCACTACTGGAGATAGCCGTCTTTGCAGAAACCGAAACAAAATCGAGCCTGGCAGAGATTGTTCGCCATGCAGCGACGGAAGGCAAGCTGGCCTATAAACTTTCAACACCGGAGGAACTCAAGGCACTACTCGGAACTGCCTCGAAGGAAACGAAGAAGAACGATGGCGGCATGGAAATCCTCGATATCAGCTATCCCGGAATAAGCGCCAGATTTGGCAGAATGAGGGAATTCTCAACACCATTTACCCTGCTTTGGATAAACGCCGGACGTAAGGGGATCGATATCGGCCAGGAACGACAGATCGTCCTTCGGAACGAAGGGGACCTTGATAAGTTCGATCCCTTCTGGGGATTTGCCGGTGTATCGTTGGAGAAACTTGATTTGAGAAATTATGCAGAACTGTTAGCGGAAATGCCCTTTGACAGCAGTACCAAATGGCCAGATTCTGACAAGCTGCCTGATGGTTTCAATCCGGCTCGTATCCTTGATGAAGGCAAGAATCCGGGGCTTGGCATTCGCAGTTTGCATAAACAGGGAATTGATGGCAGGGGAATCGGTATTGCAATACTTGATCAGCCTTTATTAAAGGACCACATAGAGTATAAAAACCAATTAGTATTATATGAAGAGATGCATTTATTAGATAAGTCGCCTGCAATTCACGGCGCTCCTCTTGCCAGTATTGCAGTTGGTAAAAATTGCGGAGTAGCTCCCAAAGCTTCGCTTTACTATTTTGCAATGCGTATGACTGCAATGCCGGATAATAAGATATATTGTAATATTATTGATAAAATAATAAAGATGAACAAAGAAGCCGGTGCTTCAGAGAAGATAGTGGTTGTCAGTATATCTACAGGTACATTTTTACAACAGAAGAATTATGAACTTTGGAAGGAAACTTTAATAAAGGCAGAACAAAACGGAATCCTGGTTGTGACATGCAGCGGGCAATGGCTTAGATATGGTACACTTAAACTTATTTCGGGAACGGATCCTGATAATCCATCAAGTTATAAACGGGGAAAATATAGTACACCAAACGATGTTCTTTTAGTACCTGCAAGTAATAAGGCAACTGCAAGTCATCACGGCCCGGAAATTTATACTTACGATACGGAAGGGGGAATGAGCTGTGCGGCTCCTTACATGGCGGGGTTGGCGGCCTTGGCTTACCAGGTTAAGCCGGATATCGATCCCAAGACGATTGTTGATCTGTGGCTTAAAACCGCCGTCCAGACGGACGCAGGGGCGGTTGTTAATCCGGTTGGTTTTATTGATGCCGTCCGGAAACTCAATAAAGAAAATTGAGAAGGTAGATAGAAAACAGATAGATGTTTACTGAAATAGAAGCAAAACTAAAAGTTGATTCGTTACAAGAGATTGAAGATAAGCTGCATCAGCTTGGTGCCGAATTTGTAGCTGAGCAATTGCAGATGGATATTCATTTTGATGATTCCAGCGGGAACTTAAGCAATACTGACCGATGCCTTCGTTTACGCCGGCAGGTTGTTGGAGAGAAAACGAAGTTTATTTTGACATATAAAGGCGCCAAAGAGAAAAGCAATTTCAAAAAGAGACAGGAAATAGAAATAGAAGTTGATGACTCAGAATCGACACAAAAGCTTCTCTCGGCGTTGGGATACGAAGGAAAGTTAACAGTTGAGAAAAAGCGCCGTCTATGGCGGCTTGGTGGGTGCGAAGTTGCTTTGGACAGGTTGGAAGTGCTTGGAGATTTTGTGGAAATAGAAGGGCCGGACGACGAAAAAATAATCCATGTTCAAAAAAACCTGGGACTGGAAGCTCTGCCACATATCCCAAAGAGTTATGCTTCCATGATTACCGAGCAGCTTCTTCGAATTAAGAAGGAAAAAACAGGAATATAATCCATATGGACTTATGACATGTACACTTTTGTACTTATATGAAGCCTGATGATGGTTACATTGCATATATAGTAAATCCCAAATCCGGTGCCACCTGTACTAAAATGATGGGGCACCGATTTGAGAAATACCTCGTTAAAAGGGGGTATGAAGTAAGGTGCAGCCTTACCAGATCACTGGCGCATGCATGTGAACTGGCTACCGATGCAGCAGTTGATTACAACTGCGCATTAGTAATAGCAGCCGGTGGTGACGGTACCGTCAGAGAAGTGGCACACGGCCTGGAAGGCAGTGACAAACCGTTATTGATAATGCCCTCCGGAACGGAGAATCTGTTGGCTAATGAATTGGGCTTCGACGAAAAATTAAAAACTATGATCAAAATATTTGAAGCCGGATACATTCGGCCTCTGGATCTCGGAAGTGTAAATGGAAAATGCTTTACCTCTGTGGCCGGCTTCGGATTTGATGGCGAGGTGGTAAAGCGGGTCAGCGAACAGCGGGACGGGCATATTAATCACTTTGATTACTTCTGGCCGATTTGGCGAACATTCTGGGGCTATAGGTTTGCCCCGATGAAAGTTCAGGTTGACGGGGAAGAAATTTATGACGGTCCGGGGCTTGTTTTTATAGGAAACATTTCAAGATACGCGGTGGGTCTGCAAATTTTGCATTATGCCGATTACGGCGACGGCCTGTTGGATATATGTATCTACAAATGTGCATCACGACTCCATCTGGTTAAACATTCGATCATGACAATATTGAAACACCACGCCAACCGCCGGGATGTTATTTATCGTCAGGGCAAAAATATTACAATTAGTTCTGAGGTTAAACTCATACGAACTGAAATTGACGGTGATCCCGGCCCATTCCTGCCGGTCCAAATAAATGTTATACCTCATGCAGTTAATTGTGTCGTACCTGAAGGTGCCAAACCGGCGGGCATTAGAACAAGAATTATCAGAGCGATTGGATAATCATTGAACTTAAAGTAGGACTTACTATATGGATCAAAGAAATTTCACAATTGGTGACGTTGAAATTGGTTTGAATGCTTCTTTATTTGTAATGGCCGGTCCCTGCGTTATTGAAAGTAAAGACCTTTGCCTGGATATAGCCGGCAGACTTGTGAACATTAGCCAAAAAACCGGCGTCGGAATGATTTTCAAAGCCAGTTTTGACAAAGCCAATCGCTCCAGTATATCCGGCTTTCGTGGACCGGGTCTCGAAAAAGGACTGGAGATTCTAACGCAAGTTCGACGAGAAACCAATCTGCCGGTAATGACTGACATCCACGAACCGGCACAAGCCGAAATAGCCGGAGCGGTTGTTGATTGTTTGCAGGTGCCCGCTTTTTTGTGTAGACAAACTGATTTGCTGTGTGCCTGTGCCGAAACGGGAAAGCCTGTCAATGTTAAAAAGGGCCAGTTTCTCTCACCCGGCGAGATGAAAAATGTAGTTGATAAGATTCATGCCTGTAACAACAAAAAAATATTGCTTACCGAAAGGGGCACATTTTTCGGCTATAACCGGCTGGTCAACGATATGACCGCTATTGAGGCGATGCAGCAGTTGGGCTGTCCGGTTGTTTTTGATGCAACCCATAGTACCCAGCAGCCGGGCGGGCTCGGTAATGCCAGCGCAGGCAGAAGAGAAACAGCTCCGATACTCGCCAAAGCGGCTATTGCCGCCGGTGCAAATGGTCTTTTTGTCGAGGTTCATACCCAACCGGAAAAAGCAAAATCCGATGCCGCCTGTATTATGCCTATAGAATGGCTCGAAACATTACTGAAAATGTGTAAGGGAATATTTGAACTTGTAAGAAGTTAACTAAAGAGATTTATAACGGAAGGGTCTGTTAATTGACCGAAGAAAAAAAATATTTTTATGGTCCTGTGCCTTCCAGGAGATTGGGAAGGAGCTTCGGTGTTGATATTGTGCCGTTTAAGGTCTGTACACTCGACTGTATTTATTGCCAGCTCGGTAAGACAATTGAAAAAACGATTGAGCGAAAGCCTTATGTACCTCTCGAACCGATAATTGCCGAATTAAAGGAGACATTAAAAAAAGGGCTGGAAACAGATTATATTACTATTGCCGGTTCGGGTGAACCTACCTTGAATTCCCTTTTGGGTGAAATTATTGACCAGATAAAAAAAAATACGGATATCCCCATAGCTATAGTTACCAACGGAACATTGTTTTACAGGGCTGATGTGCGAGAAGAATGTGCAAGAGCTGATATTGTACTGCCTTCGCTTGATGCCGGTGACGAGCAAACTTTTCGTCGAATAAACCGTCCACATCGAGATATTAGTATTGAGAAGCATATTTCAGGATTATGTTCATTTAGAGAAGAGTTTGCCGGCCGGATATGGCTTGAGGTTTTTTTAGTTGATACGATAAATACCAATTCCGGGCAAATAGCTAAAATCAGGGCTATTATCCAACGTATTCGTCCCGATAAGGTTCAGCTCAACACAGCAGTTCGCCCGACGGCTGAAATGAGTCTAAGGAAACTAAATGCCCGGAAACTCCAGTCTATATCTGAACAGTTGGGTGAGAACTGTGAGATAATATCTGATTTTTCCGGTATCCAATTTGACGATGAGCAGGGTGATTCGTTGGGATTGCGTTTAGAGGTAAAGGGTAAAACGGAAACCCTGTTTTCAATGCTGAAACGCAGACCCTGTTCGCTGGATGATATATGTTCGTCTATGCGCATCGGCCCCAATGAGGCGCTAAAATATGTCACTATCCTTAAGCAAAAAGGTGCTATTGGTTTCGAACAAAAAGGGGGAAAGACCTTTTTCAAAGTCAAATCCTGATAAATGCAAAGTTAAAGGCCCACCTGAAGAATAGAATTCACTTCCGCATGAAAGCGGATCCAACATATCATCAAAATAATCAGAAAAAAATTCCTGTTAATTTACATCTATTCTCATTCAATTTGTAAAGCCTGAACAAGTATTGGCCGATAAAAGCCTTGTACCGTTTACCAAAGAGTCGGTTTTATCGCAAGTACTTAGGAATAGGAAAGTGAAGAATGGATTTGGTTTTTCAGGAAGGTTTCTAATGGACGGAATATTTAATTTCAATGCATAAAATAAGGCATCAACTTGTTTTACATAAGGGAGCAGAGAAGTTCATTTTTCGTTACGAGAACGGAAATGAAGGTGAATTATTGGACGCCCTAATTGATCAGGCCAAGGATAATCGCACGAACTTCGATTGGTTTGATGCGGCGGTGCTAAGTTTTAAACTAACACAGTTGCTTGTTGGCCGGGCGGACGAACTCTTGGGAGAAAACAAAGATCATCAGTTTAATGTTAATTAGTTCAAATGGAATCCGCAATGTTGGAGAAAACAATTGACGTTGTAGTTTTTAGAAAGAGAACCTTAATATAGACAGGTAAATTATGATAGAAGAAAGCATGATTATCCAGAAGTTCTTAGATTACTTGAAGTATGAGAGACGTTTTTCCGAGCACACTGCAAAATGCTACGGGGCTGATTTGTCCCAATTTGGTGAGTTTCTATGTGGAACTCCGGAAGATGGCCGGTCTGAGGGCGAATCTATTTCGTTCGATAATGGCGGTCCTGCAACGGCGGTTGCAATGAAGGTCGATCTTAGGATCGACCAATTGCTACTGTCGACAGGTACGGATTCCATCAGAGCATATCTTGCTTACCTAAATGAAAAAGTTTACTCAAAAGCAACGATAGCGCGTAAGCTGGCGACGTTGAGAAGCTTCTATAAATTTCTTGTGAAAAGAAATCATGTCAGCGCAAATCCGGTAACGGCCGTTAGAACACCGAAGCAGGATAAAAAGCTGCCGAAATTTCTCGAATATGAAGAAGTAAAGAGACTGCTTGATACGCCACCTATGAATACCTGGCTCGGAGCGAGAGACAGAGCAATCCTGGAAACACTATACAGCACAGGTATAAGAGTCAGTGAGCTTGTAGCACTGAATATGGAGGATATCGATTTCCTCGGCGAGGTTGTGCATGTCAGAGGCAAGGGTAAAAAAGAAAGGATTACGCCAATCGGAGCCTCTGCCCTGCAGACTATACAACATTATATGGAATTCAGAAATAAACGGGCTCAGAATAACAATAATTTCGATCCGAAGGTTCTTTTTGTGAATAAACATGGCCGACGATTGAGTACTCGAAGTGTTCGCCGAAAGATGGATAAATACTTAAAGATGGCGGGCCTTGATCCTGCTATCAGCCCTCATACCCTGCGGCATAGTTTTGCAACACACATGCTTAATAATGGTGCGGATTTGAGAAGCGTCCAGGAATTGCTCGGCCATCAATCACTGTCAACAACGCAGGTTTACACACATCTTACGACAACAAGACTCAAAGAGGTCTATGAAAACGCCCATCCTCGAAACGATGGAAACGATGGAAACGATATGAATCCATTGAAAAACTAAACGACGGTAAAATACTTCAGAAAAAGAAACCCCCGGAACAGCACGGGGGTTTTTTATGCGCTCATTACAATCGGCTATTCTACCAAAGGTACAATCGGATAGCGGTACAACAGGTAGCTGGTAAATTATTAAATGAATTTGCTTGTTGATAAAGGTGGCGGATATTTCTCTTTTTCCTTTTTTCTAATTCCGCCAAAAGCACTGTTCAAGTTAGAATCTGTAGATTAGGTTAAAACTATATAAATCGGCTCCTGATGTGCATTGGTATTCGATGTTGAGGAAAGTATATTCGCCGTCATCCAACTGTACGCCGATATAACCGCCGAAATTTGAGGTTGCATTGATATCCCATGTATATTTCGCCGTTATGTCTTCCCCATACTCGTTAATATCGTTGTATTTTTCTTCTATATCACCGCTGACAAAATGGAAGAAAGGTCCACCGTAAAACGAAATTCCATTTTCCGTGGTGTATGTCGGACCTATAGCGGCTTGTATTTCGATTAGTTCGATGTCACTCGACTCATCTTCCGTCCATTGTGGTGATTTTAAGCGCCCAGCCAGGTTAGCCCAGCTAAGCTGAATAATTCTACCTATTTTGAGATTGCCCTCCTCATAAAAGGTCGCCCGAGAACCGATGCAAAATGTGATATCTGACTGGTTGTCAAATTTTTCTCCTGCTTCCCAGATCGAATCACCGAATTCGGCGTTCACTATACCTAAGCGTAAGAACATATCACAATAATCCCAGATGCCGTACCCGAGATGGGTATATATTTTGTTCATTTCAAAGTCTTTAAGTGTGAACGATTCAGCCTCTCCTGATTCTGTTACACTTGTAGTATGATTCCATTCAGTATATTTGCCACCTTCCAATTTAAGGTCCATTGTGCTGTTGGAGTAATCAATTCCGAATTCATACTGACCTTCCATCAGACCGGTAGTTGGTGGGCCCATTGGATCCAGGGCAAAAGCTTCTGAACCGGATAAAATTATTACTATGAGCGTGAAGCTAAGCAGCCGGAAATATTTTTTATTTATGAACTCTAAAAAGATTGTTCCAATCTGCATAATATACCTGCCTTCTTTATTAATCTCTTACTAATAAGATGCTATCATTAAAATCAGCTTAATTTATGCCTAAAATGTTTTATATTAACTCATTAGAAAGAAGGAATATCTGATAGCTTAAGATAGTTACTTCTTTCTGTTTCTTCTTCCCGAACTACTTCCCGGAGTATCAGTATCCGGCTCACCGCCCTGATCTGATGGTGGGATATGTTCTGAAAAATCTGTTTCCTGAAAATCCTCCGGCATAACAGTTCCCCTTGATAAACCTACAATGCCATTGCTGGCTGCAATATCAAGCCAGGCAAGCTGTATCTTTCCATCATAATACATTTCAACCTGGAATGTATTGGAATTAATCGGAACATATTCTGAGACATTTTCCCATGTGACAACCGCTCGATCTTCCAACTGTTTCCATCTGACTGCTCCTCTTCTGGATGGATCGAAGTCATTGAATAAAACAGATATACGTTTTGTGTTAAAATGGTTCATCAGTATGTTGTTACGGCTTGTATCTCCGAAGTTAAAAGTGATATAACCGTTACTTCCGACAAAGAATCTTTCATAATTGTAGCCAAAGATTTTTAACTTTTTTTGATCGCTCAGGCGCGCATCCTTGTAACTATCGTCAGTCAATACCAGTTTTGTACCCCCTATGGGATTGGTCGGTAATTCTGTAATATTCTGTACGGAAAAACTGTAATATGTACCGTCTGTAGTTGGGGTGAACATGATTGATTTATTCGATAGATCGAAGGAATCAGAACCAGAAGTAAATCGTTCTGTGAAGTATTCAGTAACAGTAGAAGTGTCGCTATATACTTCATCAGCAGACTCTTCGGAAGTTGATTCATTGTCTGCCAGCGCGGTTCTCACGGATAAAGACTCATATTCCACATCTTGAGTCAATTCCCACAACAATCGGGGGTAGTCCTGACCTTCATTAATCCACCAGATATCTTCCGTGCCGTTTTGGATCTCGTCCATAAAATCCCATCCGGCATCCATAAAAGTGTTAGAGTTATACATCTGGGTAGTTGTCAGACCAATTCCTTCTTCAACGGTTAATATTTTGTTTTCTTGAATGCCGCTTGTTTCTTCATCCCAGAAACAATTATTTATAGTATCCGGTAGGCTGTACGCCACCAGCCCGCTTATAAAGATACTTCCCTCCTCAGCGGATACCATGCCGGTAGCATAGCAATGATGTATCAGTGAATTGTTGATTGCCACCAGCCCGCCGATATATTGACTATTATAACCACCGTAAACATTACCGTTGGCATAGCAAGCACTGATTATGCCGTTTTTGTTCTCTCCGACCAGGCCACCTATTCTCTCATTTCCTGATATGTCAACATTAGCATAACATTCGGTTATTATTCCGTTATAATTGGAACCAACTAAACCACCGATAGTCTTATTACCATAAATAACTCCACCCTCAGCGTAGCAGCGTTTGATGGATCCATTTCGAAGGTGACCGACAAGAGAGCCAACGTTTGTTCCGTTTGCCGCAACAATATTTGGATCAATCAATCCAAGGTTTGTAATTTCTGTATTTGGATTATCAACATAGCCAAAAAGACCAACATTATTTGTGTCTATGAAAGTATAGGTGAAATACAGGATTTTATAATTATTACCATCAAACACACCGGTGAATGGTTCTTCCTTGGTTCCAATAATATTGAATAGTGGTTTTATGTCACTTGTCATATCAATATCAGACATGAGTCGGAAGTGTTTGTCCCAGTCAATAGGATTTGCTCCGATAGTATTCATTTGTTCGGCTGAGAAGATAAGGTAGGGATTATTCTGCTCTCCTGTACCACCGCCGTATTGAGCTTGTATGGGAAAACTAAAAAGGAAGACTATAATCAGTATAGAGATTAATCTCCATGTCTGTGAAATTCTTAAAGCATTCATTTTATCGGCCTCCTAACTCTTAAGATAATGATAATATAAATAAATAACTCATAGAATATATTTTGTATTATACCACATATGGCTAAAGTAGTCAATTTGGGTAATTACGTATTATATCGACATTTACAAATGGGCAGATAACATGTATATTAGGAGATAATACACCGATAAGGAAGTGAATTAAATGGATTGAGAAGCTTTAAGTATTTATATCTAAAAATAAACAGTAAATGTGACTAAATAGTGATGATAAAGGAATTTATTTAAATTATTTCTGATTGTTACATTTATTCGATGAAAGTCATACTATGGGGATTTTAAGACTAATTTTTAATATAAAATCGATGATTTTTAAAGATAGTCCGAAAATATATATGGAGAGACAGGATTAAATATTTTTCGGTATGATAAAGGGGGGAAAAAGACCGAATAAAAATATGTTAAAATGGGCATATTATGCATTTTCTTAATTCGTAATATAGGGGGTATATTTGAGTAAAACTGGATATATTATATACCCAATAGGTTTATAATCATACCTTCAGGCTGAAAGCAAAGAATAGTTTAATAAATGAGATTGAAGGCTCATTTTAGTTATTCTTATTACTTTTTTTGCAATTTATTTGTTCCAGAGACAATTCAGAACTTATATATTCAGGTATAAGTTCTTTAATTTTTTCTATTATTTCTGTGCGTTTATATGTTTTAGCGAGTGTTATTAATTCTTTTATACCGATGCGAAGTTTATCACGCTCCATTGGTATGTTTTTCCATATACTAATTTTTGGATGCCTTGTTCTCTGCATATCTTCGCCTTCTATGGACAGTTCTTCAAACAGTTTCTCACCGGGTCTGGGGCCGGTAAAATCTATTTCAATATCTTCACCAGGTCTGAAGCCACTGAGTGTGATAAGCTCTCTTGCCAGATCTACGATCTTTACCGGCTCACCCATATCCAAAACGAAGATTTCTCCGCCTTTTCCCATGGCAGCCGCCTGAAGGACGAGCTGACTTGCCTCCGGGATGGTCATAAAATAACGTTTCATTTCAGGATGTGTAACGGTTACCGGACCACCCTGAGCTATTTGCTTTTTGAAAATAGGTACAACAGAACCTTCGGAGTCGAGAACATTGCCGAAACGTACAGTGACAAAATGTGTTTTGCTCGTTCTGCTGAGATCCTGAATATACATTTCAGCAATCCGTTTGGATGAGCCCATTATACTGGTTGGATTGACGGCTTTATCCGTACTTATCATGACAAAATTTGTTGTATCGAATTTCTCTGATGCATCTGCAACAACTTGTGTACCGACGATATTATTAATTATCGCCTGTGTGGCGTTAAGCTCCATTAAAGGGACATGTTTGTGAGCGGCGGCATGAATCACAACCTGCGGATTATACCTGTCGAATATTTGCTCAAGGCTGTTCTTGTCTGTGATATTGCAAATAAGCGTTTCGATATCGACCGCTGGAAATCGTGTTCTTAACTCCCTTTCTATATAGAAAAGCGGATTTTCGGCCTGTTCGACGAGCAAAAGAAGTTTAGGTTTGAAATTGCATAGCTGACGGCACAATTCCGAGCCTATGGAGCCGCCGGCGCCGGTGACAAGAATTGTTTTTTCTTTTGCATAAGCTTCTATCGAATCCAATTCAAGCTGCACAGTTTCTCTACCCAATAAGTCGTTTATATCGACATCTCGAATCTGGGAGACACGAAATTTACCGGAAGCAATATCGGTGATATGGGGTACGGTGCGAAATCTGATTTTTGTACCTTCGCAGACCTGAATGACGCGTCTGAGTTGTCGGTGGCTTGCCGAAGGCATTGCAATAGCTATTTCTTCGATATTGTGATCCTTGCAGATTCCAGGTAGTTGCTCTACCGTACCGAGAACAGATATTCCATGAATGTGAGTGCCCTGCTTGGCAGGGTCGTCATCGATGAGACCTATTACTTCATATTGTACAACAGGCATTCTGTGTATTTCTCGAAGTAACGCTTCGCCGGCATTGCCTGCGCCGATTATAAGAAATCTTCTAAGCCTTCCGACCTCGACTGTGCGGGACGCCTCGTAATATAGCCGTATAATCATTCGCAGCCCTGCCAGAAGCAAAACTGTAGCAAACAAATCAGCAATACAGACGCCTTCAGCAGGTTCGGCCATACCCGGAGGAAGATATTTAATTGCAAAGTTGGTGTTACTGAGGATGAACCATACAACTACTATGACTAAGGTGCTCATGAGTGACGCATGAACGATACCAATGAGGTCTGAAATACCGACATATCTCCACCAGCCTCTGTATTGTTTGAAAAGGCCGAAAACAGGCAGCTTAACGACGAGCATAAACAGGAGCAAGATAGGATATATATCAATGAACCATGCATGCTTGAACTGCATATTATGTATAACAAGAAATGAGAGCATCAATGAAGCGGCAAAAACAAAAATATGAGTAATTACGATTAATGACCTGCGGAAACGAAGTAATACAGCAGGGGGGGCAGTTGGGAATTGCGGCTGGTTTTGTTTTTTAATGCTTAATTGTTTGTTTATGTTCGTCTCGGGCATTTTCGCTTGGCAATACAGTTCCTAAAACTTCAGTTGTATTTATAAATAAATAATAAGCTTCCTCTATTATTGCTATGGCGTTTAAGAATCAGTTTGTTCTCCCGGCTCTGATTCCTGTGAGTTTTGTTGAAATTCAATATCCTTCATATTTAGTTCTGTTTCTATTTTATCGGAAGGTGTATAAATATCCTCCAAAGCGGTATTATCAACTTTATTACGTAGAAGCGAATAGATGATAGTGTTGGCAGAGAAGTAAAAATTAATAATGAAAGAGACTACCAAACCGATAACAGCCAGAAGGAATAAGTAAATCAGAAAGGCCGCCGCTTTTTCCGTCCAGTTTGTTATGATTAGGCCTGAAGGATCCATTAACTTCATAAATTCCGGTTCCGGCCATATAGCGTCGAGTTTATTGGTTTCGAGACTGCCGTTTTTTGCCCATAATCCGAGTCGCAAAAACCAGTGGCAGATCAAGAGTGATAAAAAAGCAAAAAACCGAACGAATATATAACAAATTGAACCATAAACCAAGGCGATTGAAGTGTAGAAAAGCATCCGCCATGGTCTTGCGTAAACATAGCTAAAGGAACGACTTATCGCGTCAAAGCAGTCGGAGCCGTCGTATGCTACAGCAGGAAACATCAGGTTGAATCCTGCAAATGTTCCTATCACAACAACGGTGATAAGAACACCGGCAATTAAAGCCAAAGGCAAACCGATAACAACCAGTAATTCACCGATCCTTGGAATATTCCCTAACAATCCTAAAAGAAAAACAAAAAAACCAATGAAGATAATTATAGTAATCGGGGCTATAGGTGCCGTGACAAAGCTTGTAAATCTTTTTATGCTATAACGCAGAGCCTCGGTCAGACCCGGTTTTTCACCCAGGGCGACTTGCAAAGCAGAAATTCGACAAATGGCACCACCGGCAATGGAAATTACGGCAAGTATTATACCAGCAAAAATAATGCAGTAGATTAAATGGTATCTTAGTGCCCATCTCAAAGCTGTGAAACAGTCGGCCAGATTTGTCACGATACTTGCAAAGTTCAATTCGAAAAGTTCTTTCAGGCTGTTATGGTACTTTTGTGAGCCGAAATGCCATAGTGTAGAGAATACTCCTTCGCCTTGTTGTTGTCCCTTATAATTTTCAATGAAAAAATTGACTTGTGTCGGATCCATCATATAAATCTGCAACTCTGTTGATAGGGTTTCACCGGCACTGTTATGGGCTACACAAACGGTCTTGCTGAAATCCATCAGCCAGCCGGACAGGCTTATGATAGCAAGGGCCGAGAATGTAATAATAAATTTGGTTGGTTGTATAGCCATACGGAAAGTTTGAAAGATTTTAGGAAAGAGTAATTCATCGGTAAATTTGGATGTTTCTTTGCCACTGACCATCTTGTCTCCTTTCGGTAAGGTTACAAACGTCATTGGTTTAGTAAAGGGTAAACGTAAAAAAGTACATATAATGTATTATCGGTCGATTTCAAGACTTTTTAAACAAGATTTTATATGTTGATGTGGTTATTTATTGAATACCGGAATCGGAAGTGGATGTATTTGAGGGTATGTCTGATTCCTGGGACTGCAAGCTGGAGGCTACTTTATAGCGGACATCCAGCCATGCACCTAAGTCGATAAGCTTGCATTGCTCAGAACAAAAAGGGAAGAAATCGGCTTTTTCGAATTGTCCCTTTTTTAAGGGGTTAAAATGTTTATTGCAGATAGGACATCGGTATTTCATACTCAAGTTTATTCTTCTTGCTCAACCGCTAAGCCTTTTTCCAGCGATCGTGCATATTCAACACAATATTTGGCCCATGGTTGAGCTTCGAGACGGGCTTTTGATATTTTTTGGCCGGTACCTGTGCATGTACCATAGGTTCCCTGTTCGATGCGTCCCAGGGCCTCATCAATTTCCCGTAGAAGTTTCCTTTCACTATCCATAAGCCCCAGGGCGAATTCCTGTTCGTAGTTGTCGGTTCCCAGGTCCGCCATGTGGATTGGCATGCTTGACAAATCTCCGGTTGCGTCCAGTCTGGATTTCTTTAGAGCTTCGTCTTCAATTTCTGATACATTTCTGAGGATTTCGATGCGTTTTTCCAACAATAATTGTCTAAAATGATTCATATCCGAGGCTGTCAGGCCGCATTTCTTTTTTCGAGTAGAGCTTACTTTTTCCCTTGAAGTCTTTTTGCGTTTTTGTGCCACTTCTTTCTCTACCTTTCTTGTTGCTAATACTCTTTATTGTGGATTTTCCCTAAAAATGCTATTTTAGCATTTTAAAACAGGTTTTGCACAATCTTTGTTTTGCCAAAGGTCTTAATTCAAACTCGAAAAGTATAGGGAGGATGGTATAATTATTCAAGACAAATCGTTTAAATGGAACTAACACCTTGAAAACAAAAGAGATACGGTCAGGTTTTATCTTGCATTTTATTGGCCTGTTCGCTGTCTTTTGCACGTTTGCCCAATGGAATGAAAAAGTGTTCCTGACCAACTTTTCCGGAATAAATATTAACACCAAATGCTTTTGTGATTTGCTCAACTGATAAAACATCTTTTGTATAGCCGTATCTGAAGCTGCTATCGGAACCGAGAAGCAATATTACATCGCAATATTGGGCCGCCAGGTTGATATCATGCGTGACAGCAATGATCGTTTTACCTTGTTCGAGCTGGGCCGCCTTGAGTAAATCATATATGTTGACCTGATGTTTCAAATCCAAAAAGCTGGTAGGCTCATCCAGGAGCAAAATCGGTGTTTTTTGTGCGAGTGCCCGTGCAATAAAAACCCGTTGTCGTTCGCCTCCGCTAAGGCTTCCAAGAATACGAGAGGCAAATATGCCTGTATCGGTTGCTTCGAGCGCATCGTGTACTATTTGCCTGTCTGTTCTGCCCATAAATCCGAATGTTCCCAAATATGGTGTTCTTGCCATAGATACGGTCTGGGCCACCGTAAAATCGAAGACAGGTACAAATTCCTGGCGGACAACGGCTACTTTTTGTGCAAGTTCTCTGACTGTGAAAGATTCTATATTTGTCCCGTCTATTTCGATAGTACCGGTTTTGGGTCTCAATAATCCACAGAGGAGATTCAGTAAGGTTGTTTTACCGGCACCGTTTGGTCCGATTATACCTACGAATATCCCCTGTTTTACATCGAGGCTAAGGTCGTCCAGAATTACCTTATCTGTATAGCTAAAAGTGAGGTTTTTGATTTCTACGGTATTGCTCATTTTGACCAGCTAACTTTTTTAGTATATCTTGCCAGCAAAATCAGAAAAAACGGCCCGCCGGCAATGGCGGTGATTACTCCGACCGGAAGCTGTTCCTGCCCGAATATTGTTCTGGCAAGTGTATCGGCAATCACCAGGAATATGCCTCCGATTATCGCGCTTAAGGGCAGTAGCTGGCGATGGTCGGGACCGAAAACGAGCCTGACTGCGTGAGGGACAATAAGCCCTACGAATCCAATTAGTCCGCTCAGGCTGACGGCTACTGCTGTTATGAAAGCGGTGAAAGTAAAAGCGAGGATTTTCGTTTTTTCCGTGTCAACGCCAAGCCCCTTCGCTTCGTATTCTCCCAACGTGATAATATTTAGTCTGTTGGAAATGCTGAATAAACAGATTATTCCTGCTGTGATACAGATGGTACCGGCTAATAGTACCGAGGAGCTTTTATCTGTTATATTGCCCATCAACCAGTATATTATGGAGCGAAGCTGTTCGCTTTTTGCTATCGAGGTAAGAAACATAATGACGGCGGAGAAAAAAGCGTTAACAACAACTCCGGCTAAAAGCAGGGAAGTGACCTGGGACCTGCCGGCAAAATGACCGATACTCCATACAAGCCAGACCGTTGTTAATGCACCGATGAATGCGAAAATGGCTAATGGCGATCCGGCCCAGAGGCTCCAGGTCATGCCGGAGATAATTGCAATAATTGCTCCTAATCCGGCGCCGCTGGAAATCCCGAGGATATAAGGGTCGGCAAGCGGATTTCGTAAAATTGCCTGCAGAACAACACCTGAGCATGCTAAAGCGGCCCCTACGAGAACGGCGAGAAATACCCGGGGTAACCTGTAACCAACGAAAATTTCGTAGTCTATATTTTCGCCCGGTTTTTGGCCGGGGCCGTCAAGGACTTTCTGTAAAGAAATTTTTTGAGTACCTGACAAAGTGCATATACACATAACAGCTAAAAGTATAACCAGACCGATGCAAACTTTGACCGCCAGTTTTTTTATCGTTAATATTTCAGTCATCAGTTTGTCCGACCTGTTAGATATGTGTCACCAGTGACTTGGTGATCCTGTTGGGACAATAAATCACAATAGTAAAAACGATTGTCCTTCGAAACAATTTTACCTATGGCATGTGGTATCCTGTATTTAAATATCGGATCATCATAGACGAACGAATGAAATTCTCCATTTTCACCACATGGATCAACGCTGGGAGGTAGTTTCAGTAAGAACTTGTTATCGAATGTCATACCTACGAATATCTTATCGAGACTTTGTGTGTCAATGCAGGTGATAACCGCCTTGAAAGCCGATTTAATAAAATCTTTTGCGAGGGCTTCGGTATTTATTTTCCATAAAGGGAATATCCCAGTCATTCCCACTTTTTTCAGATTGTTTTCACGGTATTCCCTCAGGTCATCCCAAAAAATATCTCCGAAAACTACTGAGGTTACTCCCGCAGCCAGATATTTCGTCAGGACCTGACGCATTTTATGTTCGTATTGCTTGTCCGTTGTATTTTTATTAATGAGTATATTTTCGAGAGATAAACCAAGAGAGTCCGCCTGCATTTCAAGTAAATTCATCCTTACGCCGTGCATATTGATTCTGTCATATTCCTCGGTTATCGTTGTCAGCAGGGCGGCTATTTCATAATCATGGCTTTTTAGAATTTCGTATAGGGCCAATGTGCTGTCTTTGCCGCCACTCCAGGAAAATAATACTTTTTCTTTCATATTATTCATTGGTCTCGTATTCGGCTGGGTCACTTATAAATATGTCCGGAAATATGCAGCGACCGATTTCTTCAACCGCCTTTGGTAATCTTGGTCCCAGTCTCAATGTTGCTCCGGAACTAAGCACGTAAATTCTTTTGTTCCTGACGGCAGGTAAATTTGGATAATTGCTCCAGTAAAGCTCAGCGGCCTGCTGTTGTTGTTCGATATCACCGGAATCCATTGACGATTGAATTATTACGCCGGCACCACAGGCCAGAAGCTCTTCCGTGCTTATAGATGGGTACTGCTGGATAGTAGGTCCGATAGCATTTTCACCACCGGCCAACTCTATCAATTCGTTTATAAAGGTGTTTCTACCTGCTACTCTTAAAGGTTCCGGTTGAATTATCCATAGAACTTTGACTTTATCGATTGATATGGTTTTACTTTGCAATTCGCTCAATTTGCTTTTAATGTTATTGATTATTTCATCAGAACGTTGCCTGCAACCTGTTGCCAAACCGATTTTTTGAATAGATATCCAAAGCTCTTCAATTTTATCTCTCTTTAATGTCAAAACACGATAGCCCAGCCGACTTAATGTCTCTGCAACTGCTTTTTGTTGCTCAAAGTCCAAAGTAACCACCAAATCCGGTTTACATGCTATGATAGCTTCTGTATTTGGCTGCCAAAATGTACCTACTTTAATTTTGTCGGCTGCCCCGGCGGGATAGTCACTATCACTGGTAACTGCCACAATATTATCATCAAGCCCCAGCTCGAAAAGAATTTCGGTAAGGTTCGGGGCCAGTGAGACAATTCTTGCAGGCTTGCCGGAGGGAATGGTTACATCCGGTGTTTGGTCGTTTTGAATACGGAATAATACGAATCCTATAACGGCAAGAGATGAGATTAATAACAATAGCCACCATTTATTCATCAGGTTCTCTTAAATTGCTTTTCCAGGTCGCTTATTGTAAATTCAATTGTTGTGGGTCTGCCGTGAGGACAACGACTTGAGTAATCCACGTTTTCTTTATCGGCAAGCAGTTGTTCAATTTCACTGGTTGTCAGCTTTTGGCCTGCTTTGATTGCCGCCTTGCATGCAGCCATGTTCAGGACTTCATCAAGCAATCTGTCCGGGTCTGAGCCTGTATCCTTGTTATCGAGGATATCAATTAGATCCTGGATAAAATCCAGCGGCTCAGCCTTTGACAGCAGGGTAGGAAAGGCCTGGATAGCCATGGTCCTGGGGGCGAACGGGACAAGCTCGATTCCTAATTGCTCTATCAGTTTTGTATTCTTCTCCAATACCTCAGCCTGGTTGTCGGTTAGCTCGAAGCTTTCAGGCATCAGCAGTTTCTGTGACTGGAGTTTGCTTTTTCGTATCCGTCTGCATAAATCTTCGTATATGATGCGTTCATGAAGTGCATGTTGATCGATCAAGACAAATCCTTCTTTGGTTTGGGCTACGATAAAACTATCGTGTATCTGCAGGAATTTTCTGTCATATTCTGTGTCACGCGATGTATCTCGTGATGAAGCTCCGGGCAAGGCCTCGCCTTTTGTTCCGGATGAACCTGGCTGGAACCGTAGATGCTCTTGTCTTTGGGCGGGCCTGTGTTTTTTGAAAAATTCGGCCATTGCATCGGCAATTTTCCGGTTTTGCCCGGATGCCAAACGGGTAGAGGTGATTTTTTGCTCTGAGATCGAAGGTAATTTTGCCGATGTCTGAAGATTTGTCCCTAAAAGCTTTTCCCGAAGAACACCGAGGATTTGCGAATGAACGAAATTGGCGTTGTAAAAACGCACTTCGTTTTTCGTCGGATGTACGTTAACATCGTAGTCTTCAGGGGACATCTGAATAAATAAAAAAACAATAGGAAACCTGTTCGGCTCAAGGAGTCCGCGATAAGCTTCTTTGATTGCGTGTGAAATAAATTTATCACGTATGAATCGGCCGTTAAGGAAAATATATTGAAATTTACCGCTCGTTCTTGAAATATCGGGTTTGCCCATAAAGGTGAAGATGTGCAGCCCTTTTTCATTACTTTCGGCTTCGATCAGGTTTTCGGATATGCCGCCTGAAGATGTTGGAAACAATGCGGTTATTCTCTGACGAAGGCCGTCATTTGCTGATAATCGACAAAGCTCTCTTCCATTGTGAACGAGTGTCAATTCCAGTTGTTTATTTGCCAGAGCGATACGGGTGAATTGCTCGGTAATATGACCCATTTCGGTATTGGCGGTTCTGAGAAACTTACGCCGTGCGGGCAATTTGTAAAAAATATCCCTGACCTGAATTGTTGTGCCGTAATCGGCACTGCATGGGCTAACATCGGCCTTATTACCACAATCGATCTCAATACTATTAGCTTCCAACGAATCTTTAACTCTGCTTACAGCTTTGACTTGCGCTACAGAGGCAATGCTTGCCAATGCTTCGCCCCTGAATCCAAGCGTTGCAATACCATGCAAATCCGTGCTTGTTTTAATTTTACTGGTGGTATGTGATTCGAATGCTTGCGCAAGGTCGTCGGCATCCATTCCACAGCCGTTATCGGTGATAGAGATTAACTTTCTGCCGCCGTCCTCGATAGATACTGTAATTTTTGTTGCTCCGGAATCGATACTGTTTTCCGTAAGTTCCTTGACCACGCTGGCAGGCCGTTCAATCACCTCGCCTGCGGCTATCATATTCACCATATTCTGGTCAAGAACTACTATTTGCCCCATTGTTGATCTCGCTTGCCGTCACTTGCATATTATTGAGCAACTACTTCAATTATACATCAAAACCGTATAAAACAACGATTGGTTCACAATTTCAGGTTATTGATTCTTTTATTAATATAGCAGTCCTAATTTTCTATCAGGCTTTTTCCGGTCATTTCTTCCGGTTGCGGCAGGCTCATCATATCCAGCAGTGTAGGGCCAATGTCGGCCAATCTGCCGTCTTGTCGGAGTTTGCTGTTCTTATGGCGTTTGTCGAATATGATCAATGGTACATCGCCGATAGTATGTGCGGTGTGAGGATTTTCAGGGCTGCCGTCTGCCATTTTCTCGAAATTGCCGTGATCGGCGGTGATAATTGCCGAACCACCCAAGTCCTTAACTTTATCAAGAATTTTGCCGACGCATTCATCGACCGCTTCAGCGGCCTTGACCGCTGCAGACAATATGCCGGTGTGCCCAACCATGTCCGGATTGGCAAAGTTGACCACTATCACATCGTATTTTTGCGAATTTAATCTTTCCAATACGACTTCGCAAACCTCGTATGCACTCATTTCCGGCTTTAAATCGTATGTTCGCACCCGTGGTGAGGGAACGATTTGCCTGTCTTCGCCGGGGAACGGTTTCTCCGTGTAATCATTGAAGAAGAATGTCACATGTGCGTATTTTTCCGTCTCGGCACAACGAAATTGCTTTAGGCCCAAAGATCCCCAGTAAGCTCCGAGGATATTTTTCATTTTCGGTGGCTTGGGAAATGCCACCGGTGTAGGGATGGTTGCATCGTATTCGGTCAAGCAGACGTAATAAATGTCGGGCCTGGTAGTCCTGGGAAACTCTTTGAAGTCCGGCGAAACAAATGCTCGCGTAATTTCCCGGGGTCTGTCGCCGCGAAAATTGAAAAACACAACACCGTCCCCGTCATTGACCGTGGCTACCGGCTCATTATCTGAATTGATGATGCTTGTCGGCTCGATGAATTCATCGGTTACCTCTTTTTCGTAACTCTGGGAAACTGCTTCTGAAGCGCTTGGAGCTTTCAGGCCTTTGCCGGTCCTCATACATTCGTAAGCTTTTTGGACGCGGTCCCACCGGCTGTCACGGTCCATCGCATAGAATCTGCCCATAACGGATGCAATCGTGCCGATGCCCATTTTTTTGGCTTTCTTCTCGATATCGGCTATATAACCGGCACCGCTGTCCGGCGGTGAATCTCGGCCGTCGGTAAATGCGTGAATATAGACATTCTTTAAGCCGTTTCTTTGTGCAAATTCGAGTAGGCCGTAGAGGTGGTCCAGCAGCGAATGTACCCCTATATCGCTGCACAAACCCATGACATGCATTTTGCCGTTGCTATTTTTGATGAACTTGATTAGATTGAGAAATTCTTTATTTTCAAAAAATGACCCGTCCCGGATAGTTTTGCTAATCCTGACTGATTCCTGTGGGACGATTCTTCCTGCCCCAATATTCTGGTGTCCGACTTCACTGTTGCCCATTGTTCCGTTTGGTAGACCTACATCTTCACCGCTTGTGTGAATTAGGCAGTTCGGATATTCTGCCATAAGCATATCGTCAACCGGGGTATTTGCACATTTGATTGCGTTATATTCATCTTCTTGTGGATTTGGATTATAGCCCCAGCCGTCGCGTATAATCAGCATACAAGGTTTGTCTTTCAAAGCAGCTTTCTTTTTTGTCATAAATGACCTTTCGAGCAAAGACAACAAAGACGAGGCAATGCCTCGTCCATAATTTACAGCCAAATCTAATCGCAATATGATATATTAACCTGCCGATTATGTCAAATGTTGTTAAAGTGTATGCGAGGGCAAAATCGTATCTATAGCTAAAAGTTTTTGACAGCAATACTTACTGTGATATAATCCCGTGTCGTTTGAAATATTCGATGGAAAGTTTTTATATTCTGTTTATATGGTGTATTAGAGACCATTTATGAAACAAGCCAAAACAGATGAGAATAATGCCCGGCTTGACATAACCCAGGCTTCATCAAAGCATCTTAGCTTTATATTTCCGAATTTAAAAGCGCATCTGACATTCTGGACACTGGCCCTGATCGGTTTGATGGTTGACTTGTGGACCAAAAAGACAGTTTTCGAATGGCTTAATGATCGACATACTTATCCTGTTATTGAGGGTTGTTTGCAGTTTGTAAGGGCGCTCAATGACGGTGCCGCCTGGGGGATGATGGCCGGCAATACTTTTTTTTTAGTGGCGGTTTCAATTATCGCATTAATTGTGATCGTTGTGGTTTTTTTTAATAGCGGCCGACAGCCGTTTTTAGTCCATGTAGCTCTTGGTTTTTTTGCCGCCGGAGTCTCCGGTAATCTATACGATAGAATTTTTAACGGCGGCATGGTACGGGATTTCATTGATGTCTATTATCGCGATTATCACTGGCCTGCTTTTAATGTTGCCGACAGTTTACTGTGCGTGGGGATTGGACTGCTGATTATTTCAACCATTTTCACTGAGAAGCCTGCTCAAAAACATGCTCAGCAACAAAAATAGGGGCGCTTGTTGCTGTGCCAAGTGCAATTGCATCGGATGGCCGTGAGTCGATTTCGATTTTTCGTCCGTTCAGGCTCAAATGAATTTTTGCAAAAAAGATGTGGTGACGCAGGTCGTTTATTACTATCTTCTCTATTTTTGCACCGAGATTTTCAATGATATTCGCCAGCAGATCATGCGTCATTGGCCGGGCGGGTTTGATGCCTTTCAGACGCCGGTCGATTGCAAAAATTTCGACTATGCCGATTACGATAGGGAAACTTCGCTCGCCGTGACGTTCTTTAAGGACAATTATCTGCTGGTCTGACATTTCGTTGATGATTATCCGTGACAGTTCGGCTTCCGTTTCCATTTTTGCACCGCCTTTACCCGACAAATGGGTCAATGAGTCGATATGCTTGACAGTTTATTGCTCCACTTCCACTCATTCACTTTGTTCTAATTCCAGAATATGTTTCGTAACGGTCTCTAATTGCTCTGTCAACTGGCTGAGCCTTTCTTTAGCTTGAGCTACTACTTCAGGTTTGGCTTTCGTTATAAAGTTTTCATTAGCCAGTTTGGTTTCAACCGATTGTTTGGCTTTTTCTATTTGTTGCTTTTGTTTTTCCAGCCGATTTCTTTCAGCTTCCACATCGATAACATTATGCACGTAAATCTGTATGCCTTCGACAAGAGCGGTGGCTGCGTTCCGAGGTTTTAGAATATCGGGTCCTGCCCGGAACTCCTGAGCACCTGCCATAGAACAGATTAATTCTGCATTTTTGTTTAGTATCTGTGATATTTTCTGTTCCGCGTTTGCCGAAACAGCATCAAGAGTCATAACATTGTATTTGTTCTTGACATCCCTTACAGCTCGTATCAGATTCTGGATTATCGTTATATCCTGTTCGGCTGTATCGTTAATCAATGAATCTAATGGTTGCGGCCAAAGAGCGACCACCAGGGCATTGTTCTGCTCGATCTGAGCTATTCCCTGGAGTTTTCTTATAGGTGCTGTTTCATTTAGTTTCTGGAATATTCCTTCGGTGATAAACGGCACAAAAGGATGCAATAAACGCAAAGTTTGGTCCAGTACAAATGCCAAAACACTCTGGGCGATAGGCTTTTGTTGCTCGTCCTGCATTCTGGGTTTGGCCCATTCAAGATACCAGTCACAAAAATCGTTCCAGAAGAACTTATATAGCTGAGATAATGGATCGCTGAATTTGAAGTCATTCAGGGACTCGGTCACTTGGGATATCGTCCCGGCCAATCGGGAGAGAATCCATTTATCGGTAATATCCATTTTGTCGGCGTCGAATTTTGCCGGGTCTATCCCCTCGAGGTTCATCATAGCAAAGCGCGAGGCGTTCCAGAGCTTGTTGCAGAAATTTCTGCCGAGATCGAACTTGGGAGATGTATTGGTCTGGCGGCCGTCGGGCAGTGTCATCTGGGCCACAGGCATTCTAATATCCTGTGTGTCGGTTGTCATGCTGGCCAACGTGAATCGCATCGCATCTGCTCCGTGGCTGTCGATAGCTACTAACGGGTCGATTCCGTTGCCAAGGCTCTTTGACATCTTGCGTCCTTCGCCGTCCTGAATCATTGCATGAATATAGACGTCACTAAAGGGAATATCTCCAACGCAGTATTGGCCCATCATTACCATTCGCGAGACCCATAATGTAATAATCTCGCGTGCGGTGCAGAGTACGTCACCCGGATAGAATGATTTCAGTTCCGGCGTATCTTCCGGCCAGCCCATAGTACTGAACGGCCACAACGCCGAACTAAACCACGTATCAAGGACATCTGTATCCTGTGTGTAACCTGCTTTTTGTAGTCCCTCCTCTGTCCATTTTGAATCGGATCCAGGGCATATATAGACTATGTATTCGCCTTCAGTTTCTTTTGTAATCGGGACTAACTCGCTTTGCGGATTTAGTATTTGTTGACCCGAATCGATATTAATAATCTGCCATGCAAAACCCGTTTTTATAGGATCATAAACAGAGAAATGATCTAATCCATCTTCCTCGAGGACGATTCTTTCCCAATTCTTTAATGTTAAATGATACGTTTTACTCCATATAGGTATTCTGTGTCCCCACCAGAGTTGTCGGCTGATGGGCCAGTCCCGGAGGTTCTCTAACCATGTTTGATAGGTTTTGGAGTAACGTTCGGGGATGAATCGCAATCGGCCGTCAAGCAGTGGTTTTAACGCCAGACCTGCTAAGGAATTGGCCGGTACATCCGTGCCATCGATAGGTCCTCCGCCGATTTTCTCTTTCAGGTGGTCGATGGGCTTTTTCACGGCGATATACCACTGGTCAGACAGATATGGCTCGATGGGGACGTGACTTCGATAGCTGTGCCCGACTTCGTGGGTATATTCGCGTACCTCTTCGAGCAGATTCTCCTGGCGGAACCATTCGACAATCGCTTCGCGCGCCTCGAAACGGTCCATACCTAACAGAGACTGGGCTTCCGGCTCACCGGCATCCGTCCAGCCGTGCTTATCGCTGATCGAGCCGTCAGGAGCCATTACATTGATAATTTCAAGGCCGTGTCTTTGGCCGATTTCCCAGTCATCAGGATCATGGGCCGGCGTCACTTTCAAAAAGCCGGTGGAAAATTTTGCTTTTTCATCCTCGCTTTCCGGATTTGGCAGAACGACATGCTCATCGGCAATGATGGGAATTATACGACCGACAATCGGGAGCCGGACTTTCTTACCAACCAGATATTCCGCCCTGTTATCCGTCGGATTCATAGCGACGGCCGTGTCGCCGAGCATGGTCTCCGGCCGGGTTGTTGCTACGGTCACATATTCAATTCGTTTGCCCGCAATGTCAACCGGTTCAACGAGAGGATATCTCATATACCAGAAATGCCCCTGGACCGTCTCATGCTCTACTTCATCATCGGCCAATACCGTTTGTGTTGCGGGGTCCCAGTTGACTAATCTTTTGCCTCGATAAATTAAACCGTCCTTAAAGAGCTTAAAGAACGCAGCCCGCACGGCTTTGGCGCATACCTGATCCATTGTGAATCGCGTCCGCTGCCAGTCGCACGAGCAGCCCATCGCTTTTAGTTGGTCTATGATTCGCTGTTCATACTCATCCTTCCATGCCTGTACACGTTCGACAAATTCTCCCCGTTCGAAATCGGTACGTTTTCTGCCTTCTTCAGAAAGTATTCGCTTCTCTACTACGGTTTGAGTAGCGATGCCGGCATGATCGGTTCCCGGCATCCACAAGGTATTATAATTCTGCATCCGGCGGTATCTGATAAGGATATCCTGCAGGGTATTGTTAAGCGCATGCCCGAGGTGCAGCGGGGCGGTTACATTAGGCGGAGGAATTACAATAGTGTAGGCTTTTTCGTGGTCGCCCGAAGGTTCGGCGTGAAAGTATGGTTGCGAAGACCATATTACATTTGCCTGTTGCTCAATTGCTTTAGGTTCGTAAACTTTCGATAGTTGTTCGCTCATGATTCACCGGATTTCGACATTTGTTAATAAAAAAATTCCGGCATAATAATAACGACCGGAATTTGATTTTAATATAAAAAAACTGTAATGTAAAGAGAACAATCAGGCGCAAACCTGCGAATCAAGCGGGCTTTTTAAAATGGCGTCCTTATGCTATGTCGGCCTAATCCATGTTCATCGTCATCAGGAATTCGGCGTTGGTCCTTGTCTTTGCAAGTCTGCTTTTCAGCAGTTCGATTGCTTCAACCTGGTTTAATTCGCTTAGAACTCTTCGCAGCCGATATATCAGTTGAAGCTCTTTGGGGTCGAGCAGGAGTTCTTCACGTCTGGTACCACTTCGGCTAATGTCTATTGCCGGCCATGTTCTTCTGTCAACAAGACGCCTGTCAAGGTGCAATTCCATATTTCCGGTTGCCTTGAACTCTTCAAAAATCACCTCATCCATTTTCGAGCCTGTGTCGATTAATGCCGTTGCGAAAATGGTAAGTGAACCGCCTTCTTCGATATTTCTTGCCGCTCCGAAAAACTTCTTGGGCATCTGCATTGCACCGGCGTCAACACCACCGGTCAGGATTCTGCCAGAGTGTGGCATCTCGGTGTTATAGGCACGGGCAAGGCGTGTTATCGAGTCCAGTAGTATCACTACATCTACGCCGTACTCGACAAGTCGTTTTGCTTTTTCTATAACAACTTCGGCCACTTGGCAATGACGTGCCGCCGGCTCATCGAAGGTCGAACTGATCACCTCTACGTCTTCTGCGGTTTTCCTCGCCATTTCTGTCACTTCTTCGGGACGTTCGTCGATTAGCAACACTATCAGTTTGATTTCTGGATGATTGGTGCTCAATGCATTTGCGATTTTCTGCAGCAGAATCGTCTTGCCGGTTCGAGGCGGAGCAACAATAAGACCACGCTGACCTTTACCTACCGGAGTAACCAAATCAATGATCCGCATATTCAGCTCTTCCGATGATGTCTCAAGGATAAAGCGTTGTTCCGGATGCAATGGTGTCAAATCACTGAATACTATTTTTTCTGCGAGATTGTCGGGATTTTCGAAATTAATTGCTTCAACTCGCAGAAGGGCAAAATACTTTTCAGAATCTTTCGGCGGTCTAATTTGGCCTGAGACGATATTACCTGTTCGCAGGCCGAAACGTCTTATCTGAGAAGGAGAGACATAGATATCGTCAGACGATGACAAATAATTATAGTCCGGATTTCGCAGAAATCCATAACCGTCGGGCAGCACTTCCAAAACACCTTCGCCGTACATAAGCCCGTTCTGGCGGATGCGTTCTTTTAGAATACGGAAAATCAAATCCTGCTTTTTAAGAGCGCTGTATTCGATAATATTATCGTTCTTGGCAATCTCGTGCAGTTCTGCGACAGTGAGTTTCTGCAGGTCGGTTAAATATAAGTTGCCTTTTTTAATCCGCTCGTATTTGGCATGAGTTGATTCCTCATCCGTCATTTCAGCTTCCTGGACTTGGTCCTCAGTTTCCGGAGCGGCGGTTTCCTCGGCCGTTGCCGTAGCAGTTACCGGTTCAGTCTCCGGCTGGTTTTCCTCGGTTTGTTCGGTAACAGCTTGCTCTTCTTTGACTGCCTTTTTCTTTGAGGTCTTTCGTTTTTTGGTTGTGCTTTTTACAGCTTTAGCCATCATTACTCCTTTTTCATTTGTTAAAATTTCTTACCACCCCTGCGGAGCCTGTCTCCGCCGGCATCGGCGGTAAAAGTACAATTCCACAGAACAATTTTCCCATTTCCCGTAGGATTTCAATAGGAATTGAACTTTGAATAGCAGAAGTTAAATTAATTTGTTATATAAAACGGGTATTACTAACACGAACGATCTGTAATTAACCCCTCTTAATAATTACCCACAATATAAGAGAAAATATCAGCGACCTGCCTGACTAATGCCGAGAAACCTGAATTGTTTTCAATGATATTATCGGTGAGCTTAACCTTCTTGTCCAGAGAAATTTGAAAATTTTCTCTAATTTTAAGCTGATTTTTATTAAAACCCATTTTTTCGGCTCTTTTTGCCCTTAATTCAGGCTCACAATTTACAAAAATAATCTTATCACATCGTTCAAACCAGCCAACTTCAACCAGTAGAGGTATGTCCAGTACGATTGCCTTGACTCGTTTTTGGTCATTGTATTTTTTTATGAGTTGCTCGGCCTGTTCGAAAACAAGAGGATGAATTACCCTGTTAAGTAAGGCAAGTTTTTCGGCATCGGCAAAAACAATCTCGGCTAATCTCCTGCGGTCAATTTTGCCTTCTCGATCTAAAATCGTCGGGCCGAAATATTCCAGAATTTTTTCTTTTACAGTTTTTTTTTCGAGTGCCTTATGGGCGATTTTATCGGCATCGATAACCTTGCAGCCTAATTTAACAAATTCAGCGGCGACGGTACTTTTACCTGAGGCAATACCACCTAATATCCCGATAATTGGTTTCTTTCCAGCCTTACACACGGATACAAATTGTAATTAAACTCTGCTTTGTAGTCAAATAATTTTACCTTTCTCGATGGGATAACCAAGGAACATCATATACTTTTTCGAAAGATAAGATGTATGACTTCTATGTGCTATCAAAAGACAAGTAAATCGAGATTGATCTATCAATTATGCCATAGCTTAATTTTGGCCGACTCTTTTTTTAATCACGTAGTGGTATAATCCAGATTACAATCTGGCTTGAAGTTGTGATTGCTCCTCCGTTGTCTGTTGCTCTTGCGGTAAGATAATATTCGCCGACAGAATGCTCTGTCCAGTTGAAACTCCAGCCGTCGGAACCGTTGTTGTCTTTTCCTATCTTAATTCCATCGGCAAAGAATTCCATTTTGACTACCGAACCATTCGTATCCCATGCTTCAACTTCGATCAGGACTTCAGCAGCCGGTCCATCAAAAACTCCACCGTCAGTTGGATATGTGATATTCACATAAGGTGGCTTTATATATTCCAGCCAATCGTCTGCCAGCATTGTAAGGTCTGTTCTATCCACGGTACCGTTTCGATCCAAATCACCCGGGAGCTCATTTTCAGTTCCCGCCCAGGTTTGGATTTGAGCCGCAAAGTCCTTTAGGTTGACATTTCCGTCGTTATTCAAATCTCCCAGCAGGTTCCAGTTGTGCGGGGCCATGCTTGCCTCGGCTGTACCACCGAATGCCCCCATATTTATACGTAAGTTAATTCCCCATTCATTTGTGGCATCACCAGGTATAGCCGGCAATTCATCTTTCAAAGGTGAGCCTGGATTACCTGAGTCAACACATGGGCTTGTTATGTCATCGTAGTGCCATCGTTGTCGTAGATTATCCCATCGCCAGCCTGTACTTTTTAAGTGATAGTCATCTTTATCTACATCGAAAAAGACCGGGTCTTCATTAATGTTACCAATGCCTTGCATATTTCCGGTCCAGCCCTGGATACAGGAATAATTGACGATTGTATTTTGACTGCCGGTAGAATTATTGATTTGAGCCGATTCGTCCGAACCATCGAGGTCATTGTTGTCCCAGAGAATGCAGTTGTTCAGTATGGAAGCGCCGCCCGAGGAGTTCATAATTGCGCCGCCCATTTTTTCGGCACTGTTTCTGAATAATGTGCAGTTAATAAGAGTGGTTATCGAAGGCTCGAGGTTAATTGAAGAGGCATTTTGTATAGCACCGCCGAATTTGGCAGAATTGTCAACGAATATGCAGTTGGTCAGTACCGGATTACTGTTAGAGAAGTTATATATACCACCACCGTTTCTTGAATCGTTTTCGTAGAAGAAACATTTAATTATAGTTGGACTGCTGTTTTCTTCATTATATATTCCACCTCCTTGGTAAGTAGCAGAATTTTTGAAGAACTCGCAGTTAATCAGTGTTGGATTGCTATTAGCAAGATTGCAGATTCCTCCGCCGTTGCCGGAATCGGATTGATTTGTGCCTGCGGAGTTTTGTGCGAATAAGCAGTTAATTAATAATGGATTGCTGTTATTGAAGTTATACATTCCACCACCATATTGTCCGGCTGTATTGTCCGAGAAAATGCAGTTGATGATTGTAGGGCTGCTTTGGTCGCAATAAATTCCCCCGCCGCGTCCACTGACGTTTCCATTCCATATAGTGAAACCATCCAGGACTGAGTTAAGTCCTTCACCCATGCGGAAGTAAAATCCGAACCCCTGGCTTTGGCAGTCAATAATACAGTTATCAGGTCCGTTTTCACTTTTAACGGTGATGGCTTTTCCTTTGAAGTCTATATTCTTATTTTCTGTGCCGGTATAGCGACCGTCGGCGACCCATATCGTATCCCCGTCGGAAGCGTTATTTATTGCTGACTGAATGGTTGAATAAGCCTCCGGCACGCGGAAACCGATAGTATCTGAAGATGTTGAAAACAAATAATACTGGTTATTATTTTCGACTGAGACTTCATTTCCCGCCACATCGATCAAATCAATAACAAAGTAGTAATCTGTTTCAGGATTGAGAGGTTGAAGCGTGAAAGTGTGACCCGTAGTCAAAGTAAGGTTTTCGGACGAAGTGAATTGTTCATCGTCAGGTACCAATCCGTAACGGATTATAGCTTTGGTTGATTCATTGGTTGTCAGCGTTATCGTAGCCTGGCGTGCCTGAACTTCAATTTGCATGTTTGTTAATATCGGTGCTTCATAATCTATGAAGGCGATATCCGTGGATGTCGAATTACCCAAACCTTCATCGGGATCAAAATATGTTGCGGTAATAATTTCACCGGAAGATGCCTGTAATATGCCATCGTTTATATTGGGTGATCCTGTGTTGATAGAAATTTTAGCGGTAAATACACCAAAAGCAGCTTCTGTTTCGTATAGTACTATATTTTCTATATCCCCTTTTTGAGTTGTGACGGTGACTTCATGGCTACCATTGCCCTTAAGGTCTCGGTCCGACAACAATAAACCCACTTTACTTGTATGGGTATAATAATCTTGATCAAAATTGATATATCCTTGAGTGGGCACTACTGCCTGCATTATTTTGGAAAGATTAAGACGTCCATTTGATCTGCAAATTCCCGGTGAAATCGGGTCGGCTGTCTCAATAAGTTTATTATAAACTTCGCGATATTTCATCGTTGGATTAGCGGATAGTAAAAGTGCACAGGCACCTGCAACATGGGGACAGGCCATAGAAGTGCCAGTTAAACTGGTTGCATATTGGTTATAGAGTACGCCTTCTCCGGTATTTGAAGCTCTTAGTGACAAAATATTAACTCCAGGTGCTGCTATATCCACCCAATCGCCATAATTAGAACCTAAACCGGTATTAGTATCAATCCACCTGTCGTCTTGTGAGTTAGTTGCTGCTACGGAAATTACATTCTGATAATAAGCTGGATATCTTGGTGAATCTGTGTTTTGATTACCGGCTGCTGCAACTGATATTACTCCCTGGCTGTAGGCATATTCAAACACTTCTTTGATTGACTGTAATTCGTTAGGCACATCATCGATTGTCCAACTGTTGGAAATAATATCAGCTCCGTTTGCTACAGCGTAAAAAATTGCTTCAACTAAGTCGTGTGTGTATCCACCTGCATCGTAGTTGAAGGCTTTCAGGGCCATTATCCTGGTGTTCCAGCATACTCCGGATATATCGAGTTCATTGTTACCTTTAGCGGCGATTATACCTGCGCAGTGTGTTCCATGACCATGATCGTCAAATGGATCTTCAGTATTATAGATAAAGTTATAGCCATACAGGTCGTCAATGTAACCGTTATCGTCGTCATCGATTCCCTCAATGCCTTCGTATTCATCATCGTTGATCCACATATTACCCGCTATATCTCTGTGATCATAATCTACACCTGTGTCTAAGACTGCAACGATTATCTTTGAGCTTCCAGTGTAAATATCCCATGCATCCGGTGCATTTATTTTGCTCAGTGACCATTGATTAATATATAAAGGATCATTAGGAGCGGATTCTATTGATGCTTTATAATTTAGCTCGGCATATTCGACCTCTGGATTATTTCTATAGGCCTCAAGAGCTTCCTGGAGTGATTGTTCGGTCGGACAATCGAGTTTTATCTTGTAGATTCGTTCAAGATTCGGGATTGTTCCGTTCGCGGGCATTCGCTGTAGTCTTCTGAGAATGCGTTTATCTTTCTGCGTTAAAAGGTCAGCTCTTTTATGACTGAGTGATTGTAGCTGTTGATGTTTGGTTCGAAAGCCTTTTAAAAGAGGGCTTATCTGCCTTATTTGGTACTTTGTATTGAGCTGGCTTATCTGTGGAGATATATTGATAGTATCGACCGGGTTGTCTAATTGTTTTTCAATGATATTAGCGGCATTTTCACGGAATTTTACGATAATTTCGTCGGAGGCAAATCGTTCCGTTACATCAGCGGATATAATTGGTGCGAAAACCAGTGCGAGCAAGTATATAGCGAGGTTTGTAAGTCTTTTCTTTTTCATATGTTAACTGCTATTGATTCCCCCCCCTTTTGGGGTGGTAATATGTGTGAGCTTCATTGAGTTTTGAGACTATAAGTAAATATAAGGGCTATTGAGAATAAAACTCACTATGACAAGCCAACATAGACTTTATTTATATTTACTTATATTAACACAAAAATAACCTTTTATCAAGGTTTTTTAGTGATTTTTATAAAGAGATTATATAGAACCCGGTGTTTTATGGGCTGTTGATATGATTGGGAGGGATTTCCATTATATCCGGTCTGATCTGCAAATATGGTTAAAATGGTAAATTCCTATGGTGTCACGTGGATTTTGTCCGGTTTTTTTTGCAAACTACTCAGCAGATAGTCATTTACAACAATGTCCCAGCTCATATTTTTTGCAAGTTCAAAACCGGCCTGGATCATACTCTCGATTTCAGCATCATTTTTCGGCAGCCGAGAGCATATTTGCATTGCGACCTTCTCACTCTCACTTGCTTCTATCCGGTCTCGTACGGCCCGGTCAATTTGTAATAGGTCTTCGATTTCGGTAAAATCATGCATTCCAAGATTGGTGTAATCGGCGATAATAATGTTCTTTATTGCTTCTCCACAGGTGATATCTCGCAAAAAGCCTGAACATCCACAAACGCTGCTAAAGACACATATACCGCCAAAAGTCAGCGGTTCAAGCTGGGCAATCCCAAACGGTTCGTAAATACTCTGACCAAATTCGACGTCGCTTCCCCTGCGAATATCCATAAATTCTATATCATCGGGCATCCTTCTGCCGCACTTTTGAGGTTCGAAACCGAACTGATTGATGAATATGATTTTGATATTCCTGCTTTTGGCATTGAACTCCTGTACTGCTGTATAATAATTCGCTTCCCCGCCGGACAAATCAGGCCAACCCTCACGGTGAGCTACAGGCCAGTTGTATGTAGATTCCATTGTGCAAATATCACGGTTCCGCCTTGACGAAACTTCGGTCGAAAGAACGAATAATACTCCTGTTTTACCTTGGGTTCTGAATTCTTTTTCTATATGTTCGAGCACACGCAGGTCTCGCCACATTCCCTTGCTTCGTACCAGTCTTGTTACGTGTGTGAATATGAAATCCGGTCTATAATCTAAAAGATTTTCACAATATCGTTGAAGTTTTTCTTTTGACGCACGCTTCTCTGCGACACTGGTTTGGTAAGCCGGTATCCCGTTATATACAACGTCGATGTTGGCTGTTTCGAATTCAGGTGCGAGGAAGCGCAGTTCGTCCACCACATAGTCGCCCACGGCATATATATGGTCACAGTATTTTGATGCTTCAACAAGTGAATGCTTGAAATAAGAATTCTGGTCTCCGAATACATCGTTAACATACAGTCTGTCTTTATGTGCCTGCCTGATAACATTATAGAACATCGTGTCGTGACCGGGATGTTCTTCCACTATTCGGCGCATTGTAGCAACCTCGTGAGCATAAAAAACAGTCTTGAAGTTGCAGGATGGCTCAAGAATGGCTGCCAAAGCGGTGGCCATTCCCATAAACTCGTGTGCAATAATGATTGTTGAATCTTCGGCGGCTCCGATTGCTTTAAGCACTTCAATCGCCGCCGGAGCCAATCTTATATATTGCTCGAATTCCCACAGATGTTCGTATAAATTGCTTTGTACTCCGAATTCCTCGAAAAGACGTTTTTTAAATTCGTTAACCGGATGCTTATCCATGTGTCGTACATCGATCAGTACAACCTCGGGCGAGCTTTTTATACCCGTTTCCTTATCGGTGAATGTTCGTCTGCCGTATATAATGCCCGTATTATAGAAATTTTCGATTTTCCTAAAGGCCTGGACATATCCTGTATTTACAAAACCGTCCATCGATGAATAAAGAACTTCACTGTTCTCACCGAGTCGTTCGTGTACAAAACCTTCGGTGGTGAACAATGGTCCAACAAGAATGGATCGACTGACAGCGTTAAGATAGGACTTGGATGTGAAGAAGCCCTGTAGGACGGCACCTATTCCGCCGACTTTGCTGATGGTTTCATGTGTCACATGTACTGCAGTTGTCTCAAAGGACATAATAAATTTCCCTCCAAGTTGTTATACTATTTTGGTGGGGTTGTTTCTTAACTATTTCTTCTACGTAAAATATAAGAAATGGTTTCATTAGAGCCAAATCCGGGGATTTTACTAATTTTAAAAAAACTACAGCGGCCGATAAAATCACTTCGGATTTATCTGCAGGAAGTGTTTTTTAAGTTTATGGTATTTTGTTCTGTATTTAGCTTATTTTCGAACGTAATGTTCTTATCAAACCCGATAGAACTTGAGGTGCGATATCGGATAATTGTGGTTCGGGTATTTCACTGAGTGCGATTCTGTCGATTATTTCAGTGACCTTGGATTTGTATGGAGATATTAAGGCGGCGGTTCTTTCTGCTTCGTCCAGTTCTCCGTTTTCCATTTGACGAAGGTACATTATAATATTTTTTTTCAACTCGTTTTCACTCATTTCATAGACTGCTCCTGCGGGTGCCGATGGCCCTTCCGGGATGTCTCTTTCCTTGAGTATGTCTTGGGTGAGTCGATATGTTTCTGCCATTAATTTTTTTTCTCTTTCCAGTTCGCTGTTATTTTCCGGAGCAAGCTTCAACTCTTCATCATCGCCCAAACTGGGAACATAAATTTTATGTTGACAAGTAGGACACTTTCCCCATTTCCCGCCGGCATTATCAGCCGCTCTTATTTCTTTGCCACAATGCTCACAGTGAAATACTATTGCCATTTTGTCACCTCAGATAAGAAATACTTTATTTTTTAACTCTATATTCTGCTACCACCTCGGTCGTTATTCCGCCACGAGGTGTGAATCGGGATGTGACCTTCATCCAGCGTGGTTCACATCTACCGGACAGATCGTCAAGAATATCGTTTGTAAGAGCTTCATAGAAAATTCCTTTATTGCGATAACCCTGCAGGTAGAATTTCAAGCTTTTTAATTCTATACACAATCTATCGGGACAATATTCGATGACAATTTCCCCAAAATCCGGCTGGCCTGTTCGAGGGCAAACACTTGTAAATTCAGGTGATCTTATTATAATACAATAGTCTCGTTCAGGACGGGGATTGTCGAATAATTCTATTTCTGCCCGTTTACTCATTATTTGGCCTCTCTTATCAGTTCTTCACTAATAATATAATCGTTATATTAATGTAAAACAAGCAATAATTTGGTATGGATAATAACAAATAATGTCCCGTCTGCTGTCGGGGGCACTCCTGCTAAAAGTATTGCATGGGACCGGAAGGTCAGTTATATTTATTATTCCGATGGTTGTGATATTAAGAGGGGATATGGTTACTATCAATAATTCTTGTTTAAGTGATTAATTTTTTAAAAGGAAGCAATTGAATTGAATAAACCTGTGGTTGAGACGAACAAAGGCATGAATGTAACGAATGAAGAGTTAAGTATTGGTTTCATAAAGAAAATGCAGAATTCTGAGATTAACGATATTAGGATATTTCCCGAATAGCCCCACTGAGTGAAAATCGTCTTTTTAACCGGAGTTGATTTGTGAAAGAGAAAAAAGCAGTTGTCTTGTTAAGTGGCGGCCTTGATTCGGCCACTACGCTTGCTATAGCTCGAAGCGAACATTTTCAATGCTGTGCTTTGACGTTTCGATATGGTCAGCGGCATAAGCGGGAGATTGAAGCCGCAAAAAAAATTGCTGAATATCTTCAAGCCGTTGAACATCGCATTATCGATATAGATTTGGCTGCTTTTGGCGGTTCAGCACTTACCGATTCAAATATTGCCGTGCCGAAAAACAGAACCGATCTAAGCAATTCTGAAGAAATTCCGTTGACCTATGTACCCGCTCGGAACACAATATTTTTAAGCTATGCGCTTGCCTGGGCTGAGGTGTTGGGCGCCTTTGACATTTTTATCGGTGTCAATTCGACCGATTACAGTGGCTATCCTGACTGTCGTGAAGAATTTATTACGGCTTTTGAGAAAACCGCCAATCTTGCCACTGCTGCTGCTGCTGTTAAGGGTAAAGGACAATATTTTATCCATACTCCTATCATTAATATGACTAAGGCCCAGATTATTCTCAAAGGTACCGAACTCGGCGTAGATTATTCCCTGACGCATAGTTGCTACGACCCGGACAGGCAGGGTAGAAGTTGTGGGCGATGTGATTCTTGCCGGCTGAGATTAAAAGGCTTCACCGAAGCAGGGCAAAAGGATCCGATTGAATATATTGATAATATTTAGCCGGGTTTTTTACTGCCTGTTGCAAAAATGATGACAGTCAATGAAATATTCTATTCTTTACAGGGCGAAGGATTTATGGCAGGTGTCCCCAGCGTGTTTGTGCGTTTGGCGGGTTGTCCCCTGCGATGCCGATGGTGTGACACGAAATACGCCTGGTCCAAAGAAGCAGGGCGGCGGCAGACCATTGCCGAAATAGTTCGTAAAGTTCAGGAATGGCCTTGCAGATATGTAGTAATAACCGGCGGTGAACCGATGATAAATTCAGATCTGCCTGAACTGGTAAAAGAACTTAAAGATACTGAAAAACACGTAACAATCGAGACCGCCGGCATTGCATATATTGCGGATATGCCGTGTGATTTAATGAGTATAAGTCCAAAGTTAAGTAATTCAGTTCCGGATGAGGAGGGACTTGCAGCGATTCACGAGGATTCGAGACTCGATATGGCGGTTCTTGGTGAATTGATTGACAATTATAATTATCAACTAAAATTTGTAGTTGATGTTGAGTCGGACTTTTCTGAGATAGAAAAGACAATAGATAAACTAACGAATGTCGATTTGGAAAAAGTGATGCTCATGCCGCAGGCGGCTACCAGAGATGAACTTCTTAAAAAAGCTCCTGTTGTGGCCGATTTATGCAAGCGCACCGGCTTTGCTTTTAGCCAGCGGCTGCATATCCTGCTCTGGGACAATCAAAAAGGTAGTTGACAACCTGTATTTTTTCCCGATAATCGACATTAAAGCCCAGGTGGCGGAATAGGCAGACGCGCTAGCTTGAGGGGCTAGTGAGAGCAATCTCGTGCTGGTTCGACTCCAGTCCTGGGCATTCTTTAGGGGGAAGGCCTAACATGATTAATTTGAAAGATTCAATTGAAGTACATACATCGCCGGAAAGGGTGTTCAAGTGGCTGATCCGGTGTTTGAAAGATGGGGGGGCTTACAGGGCCTGGCACCCCGACCATGTAGATATTCGCTGGATTAAGGGCAAACCTTTGCAGGAAGGCTCAATCATTTATGCAGAGGAATATCTTCATGGCGATTTGCATAAACTTAAATTTCGTATAACAAAAATTGTACGGAACAGAGAAATTCGATACAGGTCGTTGTTTCCATTATCACTTTTAGTGCCGGAGAATAAATTTCTTATTGAGCCAAAGGGTGAGGATAATTGCATTTTTAGCGCTACAGGTAGCCTGAGGATTCCCCGCTGGTTATTTGTGAGAATGCACAAAAAACATAAATATAAGATTGAGGCTACCGAGCAACACATGAAAGAAGAAGGATTGAATCTGAAAGAGGCATTAGAAAAGGAAGACTGATTTCATATTCTATGTATGTTGTTTTTCAGATTCCCTGGTCTCTCGTCGTTTGAGGAAATTCCATAAAAGGTCAGATAGCGGGGGTGACATTTTGGATTATTATGTTATAGGGTATAAGAATATGGCTGAGTGTCACGCCGGTAATATGCTTATCGATGGCAGTTTATATCCGCTGTTTTCGGACGATAAAAAAATGTAAAAAAAGCCGTTTTCCCGTCTAATTTGTGGGTATTTGTGTTGACCCGGGGCCTTCAAATGAGATATAATAACAATAGCTTTTTCATTTTTGCCCCTGCTTTTCTCTTCCTTCTCCCCTCCCTCCGCAAAAAGCAGGGGTCTTTATGCTAACTGTTTTATCGATGAGGAGATAGGAAAAATGTCACCCTGTGTTGAATGCCCTGAATTAGTATAGTATTTTACCGTTATAAGAACTAACTCGATTCTGCTATCGTTTTTTCAGATCAATCCTAATTGTTCGGCCTCATCGTAAAGACCGTAGTGTTTCATTTTTTTGAATAATGTTGTGCGGTTTATCTGAAGCGCCCTGGCGGTGGCCTGTCTGTTCCAGTGATTGGTTTCCAGGGCCTGGCGGATAATATTTTTCTCGGGTTCGGCCAGAGCTTCTTTAAGGCTTATGGATTTGTATATTGTCTGATGCTGTTTTTGCTCCTGTTTAATTACATCCGGCAAATCTTCGGGACCTATGAATTTACCTTTGCCTAATAATGCCGCTCGTTCGATGATCTTTTCCAGTTCGCGAACGTTGCCGGGCCAAAAATAGCGCTCCAGATATTGCATCGCTTCATCGGTTATACCGAACTTTTGCCTGTTGTTCTGTGCACAATAAATCCTCAAAAAATGTTCCGCCAACAAACGGACGTCACTGACTCTTTCACACAGAGGCGGCAGCTCTATTGTTATTACATTTATCCGGTAGTATAAATCATCCCTGAATCTGCCTTGCTGTACCTCCTGTTCCAGATTACGATTGGAGGCGAGTATAATTCTGGTATTGACAGTTTCTGTTTTATTGCTGCCGACCGGTTCGAATTGCTGATTTTCCAAAACCCGTAGCAGCTTGTTCTGAAGTGCCGGTGAAGCATTGGCAATTTCATCCAGGAAAATTGTTCCGCCGTTTGCAGCTAAAAACTTGCCTTCCTTATTATTAACGGCACCTGTAAATGACCCTTTTACATGTCCGAACAGCTCGCTTTCGAGCAGTGTCTCCGGAAGGGCTCCACAGCTTACCTCGACGAAAGCTTCATTTCGCCGGCTCGAACGGTTGTGTATTGCTCTTGCCAGCAGGCTTTTACCTGTACCGGAGGGGCCTGTCATTAATATTGTAGCTCTGGTGTCGGCGATTGCTTCGATCAGGTCAAAAATCTTTGACATTTTATAATCCTGACTGATGATATTCTCTAACCTGTATTTGCGTTCGAGTTGCAATCGCAGACGTTCGTTTTCGCTCATAAGCGATTGTTGATGAATGGCTTTTTCAACCGCCAATCGCAATTCATCATCAATAATGGGTTTTGTCAGATATTCGTATGCGCCTTGTTTTATAGCTTTGACGGCACTGTCTATAGTGCCGTAACCGGTTACTACAATAACTACTGTTTGCGGATATTTTTTCTTAATTGTATCCAGTAAATCGAGGCCGTTACCATCGGGCAGGTTGACATCTGTTATGATCAGGTTATAGCGCTTTTCATCCAATTTAGACAGGGCGCTCTTGATAGTTTCAGCGCCGTCGGTCTGAAATCCTTCGAGAGACAGAAACTCACAAAGAGAGTCTGTTATGATTTTATCGTCGTCAATTACAAGAATGTTCTTTTCGTTCATAAAATCTCCAAAGGATTTTTATTTGTATCAAGGATTAGTTGGCACCGGCAAATATACATTGAAAATGCTGCCGCCTTCCGGGGCGTTCCGAGCGGTTAAGGTGCCGTGATATCTCTCGATTATATCCCTGCATATTGCCAGTCCCAGGCCGGTACCTTTACCTTTTTCTTTTGTCGTAAAAAATGGCTCGAATATAGCTTTAATATTTTCAGGCGGTAATCCCGTACCGGTGTCACGAAATTCAACAACAATAGTGTTATCATTTTCTAAAGAAGTTGAGATTTTTATTTGACCGCCGTCCGGCATTGCATCAAGGGCGTTTTTTGTGAGGTTACAGAATACCTGGAACAGATTTCCACTTCTGATTTTTGGCAGGCCGGCATTGTAGTTTCTTATTATCTGTATATTAAGAGCTTCTACTTTTAAGTTCATCGTTTTGAGGGCATCTTCGACAATTTGTTCTATTGAGACAAATTCAAATGGTGAATAAGTGCTGCGGGAGAATTCCAAAAGCTCTTTTACGATTTGAATCATTCGCATAAGTCCCTGACGGCATTGGATTAGGTACTCTTTTGGTTTTTCGAGATTCTCCTGATCAACAGCCCTCAATGTAAGATTTATGTATCGTAGTATTCCATCCAAAGGATTGTTAAGTTCGTGAGCGACCTTGGAGGCAAGTTTTCCAACGGCGGCCAATCTTTCAGTATTGGTAATTTGGGTTTGAAAGTCGGCTTTTTCGGTGACATCTTCTATTAGGATGATTCCGCCATTGTTTCCTGAGGTCTTAGTTTGCTGGAAGGATGTGCAGATTATTCTCAGGAGTTTGGTTTTGTTATCAACAGTATATTCTACTTCGTTAAACCTGAATGTTTTTACTGTTGAAGTTACTTCTTTGAGAAGTTTGGTCCAGTTTTGCCATATCTTGTCATCTGTTCCTTTTGCAAGAGATTTATCGATATAAGTGCCTACATGAATCATCTCTGCCGCCTGGGAATTTGCCTCTATAATCTTTAAATCTTGATTAAAGATAATGATTCCAATTGGTAATAACCGGATGAACGACCTCGCAGATAAGTCAAAATCCAAAAAGGAATTTGTAGTATGTACCTTAGAAACCTTAGAGTTGTTTGTATCAATTTCTCGTTGTTCACCCATAGTTATGATAATATGCTCTTTGTGTTATACTGTCAAGTACTCGTGTTGATAAATAACAACATCTACGTTACTTTTCTCGGACAGCGAGGGAAGCTTGTTTAGCAAAAACACATAACATTCTATAAAATAAGCAACTAAAGCTTGATAATTTATAAAGAAATTACGAAGAAAAGCAATTAAGACAAAGCTTGTTGTTGATATATATCAACGTCCTCTACTAATTAAATAAATGTATATATATCTTATCTTATTAATAATATCCATAACCTTATACTGCTGATGGACTTGTGGAAGTTAAAATGGGGTATTAACATGAAAGTGTTTTGGAATAAGTTTTGCTCTTTATATTATTGTAATTCAATGTGGATGATAGATTATAAAGGATTTTGCATGGAGGTATTCAATGGAAGGATCCGAAGAACGAAAATTTAAACGTTTGGGAGTGAAGTTTGACATTTCCTGTGTTCAAGTTGGTTCATTAAAGGAACAATATCAGGCTGGTTGTACCGTTAATCTTTGTCCCGGCGGTTTATATTTTAAGACCGACTCGAATGCATACAAACCAGGCGATTTATTAAAAGTAAATTTAAGGATACCACCAACTCACGGGCTGCTTGAATTCGGGGGTAAAATAGCAGGTTATGCAAAAGTATTGAGAACAGAGGATACTGATGATTCGGGTGGTTATGGAAATAGACCATCTCAGAGATTTGGAGTAGCCGTGGAATTTTGCCGACCTTTAAGGCTTTGTATGTGAGCATGAATTTCCGGGCCAAATACCTTCATAGACTTCCACAGCAGGTCCTGTCATATATACACAATTATCTGCCTCGAACCAGTTTAAGGCAAGATCACCGCCTGGTAAGTGGCCGATGCATACACGTTCCTGCCTTCCGGTGAGTACTGAAGCAACACAGCAGGCACAGGCACCGGTACCGCAGGCCATTGTTATTCCGCTGCCTCGCTCCCATGTCCTCATAATAAATTCCGAAGGTTTATTAATCTGAACAAAATGGACGTTGATTCTGTTAGGGAACAGGCTATGGTTTTCAATAGCCGGTCCGAGTTTTTTCAACTCAATTGAAGCTACATCATCACAGAAAAAGACTGCATGTGGATTACCCATTGATACACATGTCATCGATAATTCTTCCCCTGATATAGATATTTGCCGTTCTATCACTGTTTCGCCCGTTATATCAACAGGAATTTTGTTTGGCGACAAAATCGGCTGACCCATGTTCACGCAAACCTTGCGTACTGTATCGTTTTCATCGACCATCAGTCCCACAGTTAGGATTCCATTACCGGTTTCTATGTTTATTGAAGCAGGGAAAGACATTTGTCCGGGAACCGAATATGATTCACCGGCTGTTATTAATTTATGTTCGTAAGCGTATTTTGCGACACATCGGATGCCGTTACCACACATCTCGGCTTCGGAGCCGTCTGCGTTGAAAATACGCATCTTAACATCAGCGGTATTTGAGGGTATTATAAGAATCAATCCATCAGCACCGATTCCACGATGCCTATCGCTGACGATTTTGGCAAGCTCTTCCGGGTTCTCAACTGTTTCATTGAAACAATTGACATAGATATAATCGTTGCCTAAACCATGCATTTTAGTAAATTTCATGATGAATCTCCTTTTAAGAAAGCAATTTAGTATAAGGAAAATACCGGGAAAATCAAATCTGTTTGGAAAAGTATGTAAAATCTACGCAAAAAGCCTGATTATGTGCAAAAATTCAATAACCAGGTTGAATATATGGATGATAAGAATTTCTAGTGGTGTATATCAGGTAAGAGAGAGATTTTTTTGATTATCACAAGAGTTAGCGAATAGATTATCATTCAACTGAGAACTCCTTTTTTCGAGTATTCATCTGAGCTTTTAGACGTGCAATAATAGATGAGTGCATCTGTGAGACTCGTGATTCGGATAAGTCGAGCGTTGCGCCAATTTCCTTCATTGTCATTTCTTCGTAGTAATACAAGACAATTATAAGACGTTCCGCACGAGTCAGGCCTTTTGTTAGAAGGTTCTTTAGATCTCGCTTTTGAGCTTCGATTACAGGATTTTTACTTCTCTCATCTTTAATAACATCTATTTCACGAATATCTTTTTCACCATCGCCTTCGTTGTATTTTGTGGTGAGAGAAACCAGGCTGACTGCATTGGCATCTCGCTGAAGTCTGTTGAACTCATCCATATCCATCTCCAGCTCTTCGGCGAGTTCCTTTTGAGTTGGTTTGCGACCAAGGTGTGTTTCGAGTGAATGTGTGGCTCTTGAAAGCTGGTGTGCTCTCGCTCGGACTAAACGCGGAACCCAATCCATGCTCCTAAGCTCATCGAGAATAGAGCCTCTGATACGGGGTGAGCAGTATGTCTCAAATTTTACGCCGCGATTCGGGTCGAACGCATCAATGGCATCCATAAGTCCGAAATTACCGGCGCTGATAAGATCGTCCAACTCAACTTTATCGGGCAATTTGCTATGTAATCGTTCTGCACAATATCTGACAAGGCTCCGGTAATGTTCCATAAGCAGGTTGCGATATTGGTCAGCCCGGTTTTTATAAAAATTCTCCCATATTTGGTCGATATTGAGTTCTTGTTCGGTCTTCACAGTATTCCTCCATGAAAAGAAATTGTGCTAAACAATAGTACAGATCCTCAGATTACAACAAGCCTCTCAACTACTTATCGACTTTTAAGCCGATAACTTTACAGGACCCCCGACAGATTTTGCCAAAAACTTAATTAAAAACGAAAAATCATAAATAGTATCAATATTCATAAGGATATCAGGATAGGCTTATAATAAATCCTCTCTAATTAAAATTGTTTCCGACTTATTAAAATACTCGCCGATCCTTAATATTTTATTTTCTGTAAACACAATCCCTGAATTAATGTGTTATTTCTCGAAATATTTAATAATTGCTTAGGATAAAATCTTGTTTCTGTTTGAGCAATTCTGCTGCCATTTTTTGGTTTAGGGAATTTTCCCAAAGCTTGTTGACTTGTAATTCAATATATTCGTCTCTGTTTTCTTCAAGGAGTTCTTTGCTGGTTTCATCGTTAACCGGGTTTGCCACAAAGCTGCCACTTAAACCGAATTTGATATTTTCGCTATCTTGTAAAATGAGGCGCTGAGATCTTATATGCTCGTCAATAGCGTTGTGTAACAAGTCGGAAAACTCATTCACCTCCAACTCTTTAGGTATAAAACCCGGCATGTTCAGATTCGTTATGTTTTGAGCGAGAATTTTTTGGCGAGCTTGTGTGAATTCTATTATCTTCTTCAGTATTTCAGAAATATTATCTGTTATCAATGATGTCAGATTCATAAACTATCCTTCCTATCGGGGGTATTATTTTACAAGCAGCTCCATATAAAAGTTCCTTCATTACAGGTAAAAACGAAGCTGGAAAAGGAAAGAAGATATGTTAAAAGCGAAACCGAATTTATCATCCTTGATCCTTTCGTTTCTTTCTACAAATTTTTATTTTTAATAAAAGCAAGTCGATATAAAGCTAAAACTATTTTGCTCTTACTTTTATGCGAGAAATTATTCTTTTTGTTTCCTTATTTTTTCTTTGGAAAAAATTTCTCTTATTTCCATAAGAGTCTTTTTTTTCCTAAGCTGGATGATTTGTGAAAGCCTTTCAAATACGGATTCATCGTACAAACGATGACCGCCATCGGTCCATTTTGCTTCCTGAATGAGACCCATTATCGTATAGTTATGTATAGTCTGTCGTGAGAAGGGGGTATAGGCTACTAATTCGCCGATTCGATAAAGCTTCGTTGGTATTTTCATGGTTTCGGTTTTAACTTCTTGTTGCATTTGTTCGGGCTATTTATCCAAAGTCATCATATGCATTGCGTCATCAGTGATATCGTGAGCTTGAAAGCAATATGAATAAGTTACAAAACGATATTTACGGGTAAAAAAGTATGAGATTCTGCATCGATTGGTTGATATCAATTCGTATTGTTTTCTAAAGGAAAAGTTCATTGATTCACTCTCAACAATCGATAAAAGATTCTTAAACGGCTAAAATTCTATAATATATTTTATAAAATGTAAAACATGATTTTATATTAGTCAACTTTTTTTATGAAATTTTTAAAGAATTAATTCATATTTTTATAAATCGCCCTTTCACTAACCTCCGAAAACGTAGAGATAGACATGTAAAATCTCAATAGCTTAAAAGTTGGATGCTTTCTTTATTAATAAGGATAGATTCTTCTGAAAAGTTGCATTTCCAGGCCATTTTAAACGTTGAAATAATACTTTTTTACCAAATGGGCCTTAAAAAACATCCGATACAAAAATTGATAAGATTGTGTTGTTGTATAGAATTGATTATATGCAATAAAAGTGTGTATTTTTGCTTATGGATCAGACCGATAATAATTTCGGTAGCACAGAAAATAATTACAATGGTGGTCTTTCTCTTCTTGAGCAAGTGACTCCTTTGGCTCGTCAGATAAACTGCCTTGATATTGATCGAATTGCAGATGTATGCATAAAAAATATACCCAAGTTGGTTTCTATACGGTACGCATCACTATATATACTCGATGAAAAAAGCAATATTTTACACCTTTATAAACACAATCATCCGTTTCTCATCAATAAAATTGTGTCTTTGAGTCAAACTCCGGCATCTCTTATGGTTATGGCCGTAAGAAGCAAAGAGTTAATATTGGTTGGAGATATAGACACACACAAGAAGCCTGTTATTAGAAAATCGCAACGTGCATTCTCTGATAATTATAGGACTAATAATTGTGCAATTGTTCCTTTAATTTGCCAGGACAGAGTTGTTGGTGTTCTCAATTTGGCGGATAAGATTAAAGGTGAATCTTTTAATTCTGGAGATATAGCGCTAATAGAGCTATTTAGCCAGTTGGTCGGAGCATCCATAGGCAACGTAAAGTTGTTCGAAAAGATACAGCGCCAGGCTACAACGGACGGCTTGACAGGCCTTGTCAACCATAAGACTTTTTATGAAATTCTGGAAAAAGAATTATGGCGATCACGTCGATATGGCGGAAAAATCTCTCTGATTATGGTGGATGTTGACAATCTCAAGAAGATAAACGATGTATATGGGCACAGAGCTGGCGACAAGGCCATTTGTGAAATCAGCAGGAGGATAAAAGAATGTATCAGGCAAATTGATACCGCTGCCAGATATGGCGGTGATGAATTTGCAGTTATATTGCTTAATACTGCTCTTGATGGTGCCAATGTTGTGGCTCAGCGTATGGTCGAGGCGGTAGCCGGTTCTCCTATGAATTGGAATAAGGACCAGGTTGCACTTTCTATCAGTGTCGGCCTTTCACAATATGATGCTGACAATACTCCTGAAGACATCACAAGTCGGTCTGATGAGGCTCTATATGCAGCAAAGCAGGCTGGTAAAAACACCGTTAGAATCTTTGGATTTATGGATAATGATCATTAGTATTGTCAGAAAAGGTCGCTTGATTCTCGCTTTTCAATTACATCTAAAATAGATTGTATCATTTGAATCCATCTTTTTAACTTTCTGGTAATCTTTTTTAATAGAGGATTATTACACTATATATGTTCTTGATGGGATTAAAACTGCGATACGAATCGTGCTGATTTATATTTTATCGGCGCCATTCAGCCTTACGAACCATCAATGGCGGCATCTGTTGAGGTTTTATCCTTCGGCTCCCCGAATTTACACAGCTTCGATTGCTTGGATACCAGAGAATTGTAAACAGCTTGGGTTTTAGGATTAATTTGTTTTTGTTCAATTTTAAGAACATAGCAATCAAAGCCTTAATCAGGAAGATGATAGAAACATCACCCTCCTCCTATCGGCTAATTTAAGTGGCAACTTTTGGAAATTTGCTTGAGTTGGTAGGTGGGACTTTAAAGGGCTGTTCTAAAAGTATGCAAAGAAAGGAGTATGCGGTTTTTGTATCCTATTTATCGTGTTTGGCTCCAACTAACTTGTTGTCTGTTTATTTCACGAATTTCAACGCGGGTGATGAGCCATTCATTATTATCGGATTGCTTTTGCAGGTACAATTCAACTTTCATCTGGAGAAATGATAGATAGTTTTGGGAGATGTAACTGTCCTTTGTGAAGGTCATTGTAAGAAATATGATTGCCGTTGCGTTCCGTCCGGATATGGTTATTAGTTGACCGGTTTTTTTGTTTTTCTCCACCAGGTTCTGAGATAATTTCTGCCTGCAGTGTGTCATTAAGCTTGCTTTGGAATTGTGAAGTGAATCACTATAATTATCGGCAACGATAGTTTCGATCGTACGATAATCCTTATTCTTAACGGCTTTCATACCGGCATTGATGACGGAATTGATTTTTTCGTGGTCGGTCTTTATGAGGTAATCCGTCCCGAAACTCGCAGCAACAATGATAATCGGAAACAGCCATTGCCACCAATGTCTTTTTTCAGGAAAGATACTGCGGAATGTCAATATTCCAAAAAGAATCAGGATTGCGGCACCAACTAATGTCCACGGCTGTTCAAATATATCGAACATTTACCAACCTCTGAATATGAGCCGATTATTGGTACCGATTAAAGTCCCTGCATTCTATGTATTATACATTAATAGAGAAAACTGTGGAATTATAGAAATCTCAATAAATGTTCTTTTGTGTCTATTCTTCCGAATCCGATTGCTTGTACATCTGGATCTAAACTTAATTATGCGACTTGCATGGGAATCCATTAGCTAAGAAATTGAGATCTGTTATTTCGTCACTTGGGGCTACCAGGTCAAATTGGAACCTCGCTGGCGGTCCATACATGGCCTGCTCCGTCCAATCGATAAAGGTCGGATCATCCCATTTGTGTATATCAGCATGACCATCTGCAAAACCAAGAGTTGTTCGTTCTTTATGCCATGTTGCCAGGGGGTCGATAAAGCCTGGCGGGTTGAAGTACATCTGCCATGAGCCTACATTGCTGCCTCTGGGATCGACGTCCTCCAGGAAAATATATTTTGCGGCGGGATTTCTGATATCGGTATGTTTTTTGGCTGTTTCATGACCTCGGGGAGCAGTCGGCCAGTTTGTTTCTCCATTTGCTCCATTGGCAATTGAAAAGCTACGATATGCTCCTTGGCTGGGATCTTTCAACCTTGTGTCGGCAGGGCAACGATATACTTCGACCGTATTGCCCGCGTAAGGATAAATTACACCATCTCGTATGGTCTGTATCTTTTGCTCTAAAGTAGCATTATCGGGTGGGCTTTGAACCCATGCGTGTTCTTGTGTATTAATCATTGCTCCGGGCAGCTTGCTGTCGTTATCATCTGTATACATTGTCCATGCCAGAGACAGAGTTCTAACGTTGGCTACACAATGCGTTCGCTTGGCCTGGTCTCTGACTTTCTGTAAGGCAGGCATAAGAATTGCCATTAGGAGAGCTATGATGGCAATTACAACTAATAACTCTATTAAGGTAAAAGCCTTTTTTTTCATCGTTACATCTCCTTTCGGATGAATATCTTCTAAATATACTCCAGGAAGATGATTATCATTTGAAACTAATTTAAGTTTATTATCTAATTGACAATACTATTACAGTGAACGATTTTTGCTAATCACAGTATATTTTTATACTGAAAAACACCATTCTATCCAATTAATTGTTTATTGTCAATGATTTATAGGACGAAATTTTCGAGGTTGGCCTTAAGGTCCCTGGTTTTTCTTTTGTCGGTCATATCCGGAGTTAACGCCGTAATTGTTATAAAACCTTCTTCCAGGGATCTTGTGTCGGCAGGTGCCTCATCTGCCAGGTGGGCTCTGCCGGTCAGTTGAAATACTGTTTGCCCTTGTTCGTTTCTCTGTTGGATGTAATTCTCATCGAAACCCTTGCTTGATTGAGGGACGCATCTTACACCTTTCGGCCGGCCTTTTGACAGCAGGGGGATATTGATATTGATAACACAGCCTTTTCTAACGGGCATGAGTTCTTTAAGAATTCTCGCACAGTAATGTGCAGCCGTTTGGTAATCCATATTCTCTTCCCAAGCCAGGCTCATTGCTACTGACGGGATTTTCAAAAAGGCACCTTCCATTGCAGCGGCTACAGTGCCTGAATAATAAACATTTATTCCCGCATTTGCCCCATTGTTGATACCGGCAACAAGCAGATCAATCGGACCCTTATGCAGTTGCATTGCTGCGAGCTTGACACAATCGGCGGGCGAACCCTGAACACTGAAACCGGTGAACTGGCCATTAATGTCAACCTTATTCGATATTAATGGATGAGAGAATGTGACACTATGGCTGGCGCCTGAACGGCTGTCGGCTGGTGCGACAACTATTACATTACCTATTTTGACAAGCTCTTTATAAATTGCAGCTAAGCCTGGTGCGAAAATACCGTCGTCGTTTGTTAATAATATTTGCATATCCAATATCGATTTTTTATCAATCATTTAGCCGGAATTGAAAGGATCGGCCATGTCATAACAGGTAGGTATTGTAATGAAATGCTATATTTGTGTCAATTGACAGTTATACTGCATTATGTATAATATTCGGATATGGAGAAATATTCACCGAATAAGAAAAATATTGTGATGGCCAGAGATGAAGTTCGTGCTTTTGATACCTGGGCTATAAATACGCTTGGTATTCCGGGTGTAGTGTTGATGGAGAACGCCGGGCGTAGTTGTGCCGAACTGATTGAAGAAAAATTAAGGGGTGTTGACGATCCGACAGTCTGCATATTTTGTGGAACCGGCAATAACGGCGGTGATGGATATGTCATTGCAAGGCATCTTTTAAACAGTGGCTTCAGAGCTAATGTTGTTATATGCGGGGACCGTAATAAAATCAAAGGCGATGCGAAGATAAATCTGGATATTTTAGAATCCATGGGACAGTCTGTTGAACAGATAAACCTAACTGGCGAAAATGTAAATGATCGTGTTGAAACCCTCACTGCCGGTAGTGATATGATTGTCGATAGCCTGTTCGGAACCGGTTTGAACGGGCGGTTGAGCGAAGCATACAAACAACTGATAGATAGCTTAAATACCCGAGATCGTCCCATTCTTGCTGTTGATATTCCATCCGGGCTTGATTGTGACACAGGTGAACCACTTGGGGCCGCAATTCATGCGGATTATACGGTAACATTTGCAGCCCTTAAAAAGGGCTTTATGACCGAAAGAGCAACTCAATATACCGGTGAGATTTTTATAGCATCAATTGGTATTGTTGTTCACTAAAAAGCGCCTGCCTGGCCTGCCTGTATTTGATAGCCGATGAAATACAGAAATCTATCGTAAGTGAATATGGGAATCCACAAGGCCTGGGCTCGGTCCTGTATATTAGTGTATCGATTTAATCTTTGTAATGAAGCTTCGTATTTTTGCAGGGCGGTCGGGTCAACTTGTTGTTCTTCTAAAGTCGGTTTTTCAGGAACCTGCGGCACCTGGCCGAGTACGACGAAGTCGGTTTTAATCGATACGGTTTTATCGACTTTACCTCCCCATTTTTCAATGAGTGCCGTGATTCTTTCAATGGCGTCGTAATCGGTTGTTCCATCGTTATCGAGGTCAAAGTCCCCGGAAATTACAAAAACGTTTGTTTTGGTACTGTCCCAAATCAGATTTGCTACAATGTCTTCCAGTAATATCGGCTTTGTCAATCCGGAGTCGATAATCCTTGCAGCCGAATGTGTTTCTGCTATATCAAATACCTTGATTTCGGCTTTACCTTTACCGTCTTTCCGGACAGATGTGCCTCTGTCATAGACCGTGAAAGTTAGTCCTCGATACACATGTTCGTTAATGCCGATATTCAGATGTACTACCTTGGCTTCATTATCAACCAATATTATTTTTCCATCAGGTTTATATGCCATCGCTTCCTGGTCGGGTCCCGGTACTATCTTTGCTACCTCTTCCTTGGCGAGTTTCATTTCCTGCCGGGCCTCTGCCAATTCTGCCTCTTTCAGGTCCAGTTTATCTTCCAGTGCTTCCTTGATGGCGGTGAGTTCCTGCACCTGTACTGTAAGGTTTTTAACCTGTTCCGCGGAGCTTTGCCTTAAAAGGTCTTGAAGTTTTTTGTAATCCTGTTTTGCCTGCTCGACATCCTGCATTAATTTTTCTTTTTCAGCCAATAATGTTTGTTCCTTTTCAATATTAGCCTGGTTGGAGTTTTTAAATTCTTCCTGCAGATTCTCCAACTGTTTCTGTGTATCGAGTTGAAGATTTTTCGTGCTTTTTAGTTCCGCTGTTATCCCCTTTATTATCGGGATCAGTCCCATCGTATTGGGATCCTGAATATCAATATATTCTCGAGCCAGCGTAAGGGCTGTTTCAGCCTCAGTATTGGCTTGCTTTACTTTGACCTCAGCCGATGTTGATTCGGCCACACCTCCGACTATCAGAGTAACCATATCGTCAAGATGTTCAACCATGGTTCCAAGCCATGTCCTGCCGCCCAAACGCGAACCGACATTTTTCCCGATATCCTGCCGTTCGATTCTGGTGGCATGACTGTCAATGTCATTTTGTAAAGTATCCCTTGCTGTTCTGTACTCCTCGGCTTTGACATAATAGATTACCGCAACTGTAGTTGTGGCAATGAAAAGCCCGACAAAGATTATCAGAGTATAAAGCATGGCGTTACTTTGCTGTTTCCTGCGTGCCGGCATAATAGAAACTCCTACGAAAAAACCTGAAAAATCACCCTTAAGTGCTTGTTAAGATACTATATTATCTCTTGAAAGGATTGATAAGTCAACAAAAAAAGCGTTTTGAAAGGGCGTTTTTACAACATGAAGGTCGTTTGAGCAATTTCCTGTTCAATTTAAGCTGGTGGCAAATACTGGAAATCGACTCTTATAGCCCATCCAGGAGAGCAGGCAATAGGCTTATTTGATGAATTATATGTTGAGCGGGAGCATTTGGTTCCCTACATGTGTTTTTATGCAAACGAGCCGGGCGAATCAGTTGAATTGTTACAAATCCCAGCTTATTTGGAGCAATAAAATCCTTTTTTTCGTTGTCGGCAATATAAACGGTATTTTCCGATTTTGTTTTGAGATTTTGCAGTATTTTTTCAAATCCGGCCGGTGATGGTTTCCAGCAGTTTCTGCCGAGTTCTTCCGTATATATTACACATTTGAAGTATTTCTCTATTCCCAATGCCTGTACTTTTAATCGTTGAGCAGGCATAAAACCATCGGTGAGCAGCCCCAGAGTATATTTTGTGCTAAGCCGGCAAAGAACATCCCTGCTGTCTTGTGGCAGTTCTATGTTCGGTATGTGATTACGATAAATCCTGACCAGCTCGTTGACAAGATTATCATCGTAGTCTATAACAAGCTCGTCGAGAGCCGCATCAAAGGTTTTTGTGTGATTACCGGCGGCGAAATGTTTCCAGATAATCCCGAATATACGCTCGGCAGATTGTTCGCCGGACAGATTGGTAAGAAATTCCGCTACGGTGGTGAAGCCGCTTTTACAATACTCAATTTCATCGTAAAGCGTATCGTCCAAATCAAAAATAACAGTAGTTATCATAGACAGTTTTTGTTGTTATCAACTATATTCGGTCAAATTATCTCAATCAAAGATATCGACATATTAGCCGACAATGTATAATATTATATTGATGTGAACCTGTTGTGTATAGGAATTGTCCCGGATATGTTCGGGCAGACTGGGAATTATAGTATCGAATGGCTGTTCAAAGACTACAAAAAATCTTGGCTTCGGCAGGTATAGATTCACGCAGGAAATGCGAAGAGCTGATAATCAGCGGTCTCGTGAAGGTAAATAAAAGTGTTGTGGATAAGCTGCCAGCATTTGCCGATCCGGAAAGAGACGTTATCACTGTAAATGGTAAAAAGATTCATGCCGAACAGAAGGTGTATTATCTTCTGAACAAACCCAAGGGTGTAATTTGTACGAACTATGACCCTGCAGGCAGGAAGAAAGCCATAGACCTGATTCGAACCGATAAACGTATCTTTTGTGTCGGCAGGCTCGACGCCGATACGACGGGATTAATTATCCTTACAAACGACAACGAATTGACCAATAAATTAGTTCATCCAAGATATGGATTGCCTAAAACTTATGTTGCCAGGATTAAGGGACAAATTGTCGGTGAGCAGGCCGAAAGAATAAAAAAAGGAATCAGATTGGCTGAAGGCAAAACCGGCAGGGCCGCAGTAAAGATATTGAAACGTAATCATAAGGAATCGTTGGTTGAAATTACTATCAAACAAGGTTTGAATCGCCAGCTTCGCAGGACTCTGGCTAAAGTAGGTCTGCCTGTGAAATCGTTGGCGAGAACGCAAATCGGGAAGATTGATTCCAGGGGAGTGGGTCTTGGCAAATTCAGGCCGTTAACCAAATCCGAAGTGGCATATCTTAAAAAAACTACGAACAATCCAGGGGGCAGACCGGCTTAATAGCATCAACATGATAAACTCATTACCGAGACTATAGGTAATGTTACCAATATTAAAGCAAGACAAATAATTCTGGTTAATCTAACTGAAATTGGCTTTGTTTTTCTTGACTGCAACCCTACAAATTCCCACTTATTTACTTGTCATAAAAGAGCTTATGCCAAAATTGGCTTTGTTTTCCATTTTTTTGTTTAGCCGTGGCTACTTCGGCCCCGGTAACCCCGGACAGTGCCCGGGGCTGCTATGAGGCCATCTGTCAATGGTTATAATTTACTTTCTTGAAT
>CAZMZR010000002.1:0-78517 GCA_964570855.1 uncultured Pirellulales bacterium | reverse complement strand
GGGACGGATAAATCATCCGTCAGGTACATGCCGCTCATATTAACGGCGCCTGAGCCGTAATTGTATATTTCTATCCAGTCGTCATACTGTCTCTGCGGATCCGGCTCACTATTGCTGTTGGAGGCCATAAACTCGTTGATAACAAGCGGCTCGGCCGCACTGACCGACTCAGCCAAAAAGACAATCAATACCAGAATTAACAGTAAGCCGATGCTATATCGAAGCATGTTATTTCGACCCTTCCCCATAAATGGCATGGGATATAAAATAGAATCTGTTTTACTTGCTCTAAGTATCTTTTCTATTTTAACATACACAAAGCAGGCAAGTCAATGTCTATAAGTGCATTTTTAGCTATCTAAGCAATTTCGCATATATCCTTGTCACAAGCAGAATCTTTGTCTTAGGATTATTATCCTGGCCTTATGAAGATATTAAGGGACAGGTATATAGATATTTACTATAGAAGAATACGGACTATCACAAGAATCGGTTCTTTTTTACGGTGGGATTCAAGTTATTTTATAATCACAAAGTAACCTGATTTCCAGTAATGTGCTGATTTTCTTCTTTGGCCGATTCCGGTTGTTCAGGGATAGCCAGGTTTTATGAAAAATGGTAAGATTCGCGAAGTTAAATATAATGAAATTAATAAATTATGACAAAAAGAACCTGGGTAAATCTGGCAAAAGAAAGAAAGGGCTGTAAACCTCCGCATTTACAGCCCTTTATCATTATTGATAGAACCATGATTATAACACAAAAAAAAGTATAATTCTATTGTGGTAACTACGTATTTTTGTGTAAAAGATGACATTTTATATGTAATATCCTGATATTTCCTATAGTAACAGCAATCGACAAAACGTGATTCTGTATTAATTAAAAAAAAGTAATATCTGCATTAAAAAGTTTTGGTCTGATAAAATATCAGAAAAGAACACGGTATAGCCTTTTAGGTGTCAACCGGCAATTCGGAATCAGGTGTACCAGATATGAAAATATTCAATTCCATAAACGAAGTTCTGGATTTTGCAATCAATAAGGAGATCGAATCTCATAATTTTTATATGGAGCTGGCAGATTTCGTTGAACAGCCGGAAATGGCTGAAGTATTAACCGATTTGGCTTTGGAAGAGTTGAGGCATAAAGCGGTATTGGAATCGATTAAAGCCGGCCAAATCGCCTTAAATGAGAAGGAAATCGGCAATCTTGGTATCACAGAAACAGTGAAGGACGTTAATCCGGATGCTAAAATGGATTATGTTGAAATGCTCGTTGTTGGAATGAAAAAGGAAGAGATTGCACGAAGGCTTTATACAGATTTGGCGTCAATAGTACAAAACCGACAAATCAGGGATATTTTTATGAAGCTGGCACAACAGGAAGCTGATCATAAGCTGAGATTCGAGATTGAGTATGATTTGATGACATTCTAAAGGAATCGGCCAGTCTCTCAACACATTGTTTCACGGAATAAGCGTAAATAGTGGCAATATTATTTGTAGTTAAAAAAATGGATCAAATAAATCGCAGCAATTCGTAACCGACTTTTTTACGGCGAATTTTACACTTGAAAGCACAGGTTAATATAAGGCTTTTAAGTCCTGCCTTTTAAGGCTTCATCGACATACGATTTGAGCTCATGAATCATGGATTCCTGCTCGGAGATAATCGCCTTGACCACATCGCCTATGGTTACTATACCAACGAGTTTATCATTATCAAGAACGGGCAGGTGACGCACATGCTTGTTCGTCATCAAGGTCATACACTCACTAAGACTGGTCCAGGGTAGTACATAACAAACCGGCTTTGCCATAATATCCGCTACGGCCGTTTCTCTGGATGATTTACCCTTGAGAACCAGCTTGCGGGCATAGTCTCGTTCGGAAAACATTCCGACGACTTTGCCCTGATCAACAACGACAAGAGCACCAACATCCTTCTCGGCCATTAATTCGAGGGCTTCGTATGCAGAACTCTGAGGTGAAACAGACCACACGTTGTGTCCTTTTGCATCCAATACGTCTGATAGCGTGATCTTCATATTATTACTGCTCCTTTCTATCGTTATATTATTTATTACTTTTGTCCACGATTACCATATACAACGGGCCAGAGATAACAATTTTCCATGTCTTTTAACGAGCATCTTCGAGAGCTTAAGACTGTAATAACTCTTATAAGGTAATAGTTTACTATAAGAATTTCCGTATTAAAAGTCTTTTAACCGGGTTGCAAACACCAGCTTACGTTCCACGGCAGTCGCCGTTGAACTAACGCCGCACTGAAATACAACTATTATGGTTCGTTTCAGGCATTCAAGCCCATTTTGTTTTTGGAAACCTATACTGAAGAAGGCCGATTTACAAGAAAAAAACTTATAAAATATGCCCTGTCGTTTCTTTAACGGATAAATTAGAAAAAGTACCAAAGCTACATCACTTTCCACAATAAATCTCGATGAATATCACAGACAGGAATGCGTATGATAAATAAAACTATGAAAAAACGCCCCCGCTCTAAGGAGTCAATCAGTAAAGCAGGGGCTTGAACAAATGTTATACAGATATACCATTTTCACAGTTTTTTGCTGAGTTTGTCAATTGTGGGGACTACTTAATTTTATATAAAAATACTCCACTTATAGTCAGGTATTGATGGGCCTATTAGATTAACTATTCTATTTATTTTGTGCTTGTTACCACCCTGTCAAAAACACGATGTTACTTGACAGTTGTTCCCGACGGGCTTATAATATTCGATAAATGTATCACAATAAGCCGAATGAGCTTTGGCCGGAGGTGTTGGATTGAATAAACAGCTAATTTTGTCTTTGTTTGTCCTGCTTATGTTTTACACCGGCAGCTCGCAGGCGATTAAAGTGGCCTGTGTGGGAGACAGCATTACCGATGGCGCCAATATTCCCGATCGCCAGATTAATTCCTACCCGGCACAACTGGAATCAATGCTTCGAAAATTCGATAACGCATGGGAAACGGAAAATTTCGGTGTCGGCGGCACCACCCTTTTAAATCAGGGCGACCTGCCCTATGTGGAACAATCGGCTTATAATCAGGCCCTGTCCTGGAATCCGGACGTAGTCGTAATAATGCTGGGGACCAACGATTCAAAATCTTACAACTGGATTTACAAAGATGAATTTGTTCCGGATTACTTAGCTTTTATAGACAGCTTTGCCGCCCTGTCGAGCCGGCCACAGATTTGGATATGTAAACCGGTCCCTGCATTCTCGTTAAACTTCAGTATCACTAACGAGGTTATTCGAGGCGAGATAATTCCGCTGATAGATGAAATTGCAAGTCAACGCGATGTTCGAGTCATCGATCTGTACACCCCCCTGCTTGGCGCCTCAGATTTATTTCCCGACGGTATCCATCCGAACGCCGAAGGTGCCGGTCTAATGGCAGAAGTTATTGCACCTATGCTGCTCGGCATCCGGAGCGAACCCGATTTTAATCTTGACGGCGTTGTTAATTTTATCGATTACCTGATACTCATTGAACACTTTACCACTAATGACATTTCCCAATCGGATATCCAGAATTCCAGTGAATCAAACAACTACGACCTGACTCCTACTCCGGACGGCGATGGTATCGTTGATCTGCGTGATGTGGCCGCTTTTTTCAAGTACTGGCTTAAGACGCCGGGATTGCTGGCCCACTGGGAACTCGATGAGACCGAGGGGACTGTAGCGGCTGACTGTGCCGGAGGAATAGACGGCCAAATCCGCGGTAACGCTGTATGGTACCCTTCGGGCGGATATGAAGGTGGTGCCCTTGAACTTAACGGCATGGATAGTTATGTTAAGACGGGTTTCGTATTAAATCCGATTGACGGCCCCTTCTCCGTCTTTGTCTGGGCAAAAGGAGGGCAGCCCGGCCAGGTCCTCATAGCGCAGGAATCCGGCAGAGATTGGATTGGAATAGACCCTGTCACCGGCGGTTTACGAACCGGGCTAACGGATGGCGGTCGTTCCACAACGGCACTTGTCAGCGATGTCACGTTTACGAATGATCAATGGCATCAGGTTCTACTGATTTGGGATGGTTCGTTGAGGCATATATACGTGGACAGAGTTGAAGTGGCGGTCGATTCCAAGCCACTTAAAAGACTCACTAATACCGAAGGCGGACTATATTTCGGAGCTGCAGCAAATCTGGATGAATTAAGCTTCTGGACGGGTCTGATTGATAATATTCGCATTTACGATAAAGTCTTACTGCCCTGAATAATTCGAACGAGTAATCATATACCTGCAATAACTCATTCCGAGAGAAGTTCACTTTGTTCACGGGACAAGGTAGATTAAGAGTGTAAGATGTTAGTTGTGAATGTGTAAACTTTGTGAATGTTGTAGGAAAGTGAGGATTAATCTGTGAGATACTAAGCACTGGATATATAATAAAAAACGGGCCGCAAACAGATACTCACGATCCTTTTTGAAACTATACAAAATCGTTAAAGTGCTCGGCGTCTGCGCATCCAGTTTACCAAACCAACACCAATACCGCCAAGTATAATTGCACTTGGGGCAGGAACATACTGGAGGTCAATGTTGTCAAAGGAAACCTGGCCCAGAGGAATGCCGCCGAGCTTGAGGCCGACGCAGACGTAGCCAAGGCTGTTGATCACGCCACCGTTGCCGCCGAAATACGGTGACAGCGAAGCAAGTTGCCAGTCCCACGCCGTCGGTGGATTCATGCCCCAGGAGTCCTTCTTGAAGGCGATGTCAGCGGCGGCGCCGGCATCAGCACGGAAGCCCCAGTCCTCGGCGGGGTTGGCACTGGTCATCAGTAAGATTTCAGCCCATCCGGCTACACCGATGTTGCCGGTCCAGTCGGCTGATAAGGTGGCCGGTGTGCCCGCCGGAACTGCGACGGCCTGGAACCAGCCGAAGCTGCCTTGGCCACCGACGCCATAGAGGGTGCCTTCGGGAGGTAACGGATTAGTTGCACCTGACGTCACCGTCCAGTTCTCGTTGACGCCCCAGACAGCGCGCCAGCGCGTCCAGCCGGTCTCATCACCAGTGCTCCAGTCGCCGTTAACCAGATTTGCACTTGCCTGCGCAGCAACTGACAAGACTGCCAGTAGTACTAACAATGCACTTCTCTTCATAACTCGTCTCCTCCTCTAATTAATGATACCACTAAGCAGAAACAATATGAAATTATATAAAATGGGCTCCTGCCTCCTTTTCTAACCTCCTCAATTTATCCAATTTAACATAAAATTGAGTTAATTGTCAAGAAGAATGTTAAATTAGATGATTTATGTGCCTAAAAAAGAGTTTTTTTGCCGTGTAGAGGGTAGGTAAAAGCTGCATATTTTAGAAAAAAAGCCCCTGTGCAGCGGAGGGAGTAATAGGCAAAAGTGAGATAAGGGCGTATTATATTTCGGCGTCGAAGAGGACCTGGATGCTTCAAGCTTCTGGACGGGTCTAATAGACGATATCCGCATTTACAACAGAGTTTTATTGCCCTAAAAAACATAAATTCCCAAACCGGACAACTCGAATTCTATCGGCAATAAGTCTCTTACCTTATATTTTGTAACACAAGCTAAATAGAAATCCCCGACTGACCAGGACCGGTTTCTTTCACCATGACCTGTTCGATCCCGCTTGGGTCGGGCTTTGTTCTGAAACGAAGGATTTCATCATTCATAGAAAAAAACGAGGTCCCAGGAATACAAAAGATTCTGACTTACCGGGACGTTACAAAAGCAAAACACTAAACAGTTAATTTAAGCAATTCCTGCGAATCACTCCAATATTAAACCATTACATAACCTGCGTTTTTTATCCCAGTCCGACGGCCATTTTTATAGTATTTAAGTATATGCATATATACTTATGAAGTACATCAGCGAACTATCATTTTTTTGTAGCCTTTCGTACTGTAAGGAAAAAACCTGAAAAAAATACGTAGAACTACGTACCTCGAAAGGCATAAGGCATCGGCGTATAAGAGTATGAGTCATAAGAATACAAAGCAATTATAAGCGTACGGATTATAACAGAATGCGTTTAGAGATTAGTTGATTAGAGAATTATGAGATCGGTCGTCAGTTACCAAGATTCAAAAGCTTTTTATAGCTATGAACAAAAAAAACAAGTACGAAAGATTATCTATTAAGAGATTGACGCCTCGGATTTACGACCTACTTGTAATGACATTCTAAAGATGCGTCAATCGCGCTTGCTCGAGACATGTCTGAAAGTCTCCATTTTGCTTTCCCACTTATGCGAGTCTATTGCGTTCGAAATCTCACATGATCGCCACAGTCCACACCAACATTTCCAGATAAACCTGAACACTCTCATATTGTTACCCCCATCCTAAATGGTGAAAGTTTGTTCAATTAAAACATTGTGTAAATCTCCTCCCTGAGAAGTTGAACAGCAATAAACTACTATAAAGTGTCGAAGTTGATATGAAATATAACGTTTTTTCTGAAATTTTATCCGAAAACCAACTGTTTAAAGACCTGACGATTTTCAATTGCCTGAAAAAAACCACAAAATCTGCAATACTCCATAAGTGTATGCAAATATACTTATGGAATAAATCGGCGAACTAACCTTTTTTACAGCATTTTATACTGCATTAATTGTTTTTGGCGACGATAAAGCTTTTTTATTGCAGGGTAAACTTGTGATCTGACCCCAAATTAAGTACCAGTCGGGATTAGAGAGTTATCCACGTTCTTTGTCGTGTATTGAGCTGAGCCTTAGGCGAAGCGGAAGCAACTACCGCATCGGCCTGCCTTAGCTTTTTGACTATCTGTTCCGGCGTGTGTAATTTACGTTTCATAAGAGCATCCTTTGCTTAAAAAACAACTTGTCCGCCTCTATATAAATTATCGGATACTCTCTAATTAATAATGGTACAGTTTTTGGGGGACACGCCAACACAATTAACTATATTAATATGTAAATTTGTGATTCTAAAGAAAATATCAATAGAACTCTCATCTCGAAAGGTGATTTCTCGTCACAAACCTCAACATATATATATATATCGGATTATAAGCCCGATAGTCAAGAAATAACTATGGTATTTTGGGGATTTTATGGTTTTAACCGGTCGTTTTTTGGACGATGCTTCCATCTTCTATGCAGCCACCAATATTGACTCGGGTCCTCCCGTACGAAAGCCTCGATTGCATTTGTATATTCAGTGGTGATCCACTCCAATGGCTTTTCTTTTTCCGCCCATTCTTCAGGGTAAATGATACGGTTGACTCCAATCTCGAAGTAAAAACGATTACCAATCCTTCTGCTGTACCCGACGACTATCGGTATATTGTATGTCACTGCGATTAAGCCGATACTCTTATAGGTGCTGGCTTTTCGGCCGAAGAAATCAACAAATATTCCCTTTCTGCCGGCGTCCTGGTCGGCGATAAAACAGAGAGTAGCACCGCTCGATACGATTTTTTCCATCATAGCAGCGGAACCTTTTTTATCGAGGATGGTCTGACCGGCACGCTGGCGTACTCCATATAAATATCTGCTGATGAACTTGTTATCCAGAGGTCTTGCAATGCTGTATATGTTAAAACCAAACATACCCATAATGTAACCGACTATTTCGAAGTTACTGTAATGAGCGGTGACCATTAATAAACCTCGGCCCTCCTGCATGAGCCATTTGGTTCTTTCGGTATTTTTATATCGGGAGTAATCACGCCAGTTGTGTTTGTTTGTAAGTCGCGGTGTAAACAGTATGTCGATTGCAAGCATAGCAATATGTTCGAAACTTCGCCTGCCTGTTTGCCATATCCATTGTTCGCTTTTTTCGGGATAGCTCGCGCGAAGATTATCGAGGGCGCGTTTTCGGCCCCGATGATAATGCTTCCATAACAACCGGCCGAGGAAACATGCCGTATTTAAATTGGTTTCAATGTCGAAGAAGGAAAGGAATACTATAAAAATTCGCAGCCCGATATAAGCAAGCCAATCGGTGAAGGGATGGTGTTTCTTCTTTTTTTTCTTGCGTGTGTTAACATCAGCCATAGGGCGTGATTTTAGACTCAATTTTACCGCTGTCAAGAGAAAGAGTTGACGTATTAGGCTCTATTTACACTTACATTGATTTTGTATAGAGACTTACTTGTTGTCTTTAATGTGCAATAACGGATGAAATTTTGAATACCGGTAATAACAATGCTATTGCTATCGTTCCGATAATGCTGCCCAGGATTGCTATCATGACCGGCTCTATGAGTGCCATGACGTTACGGATTGTTCCCTCGAGTTTTTTCTCGTAAAAGATTGAAACTTTATCACAGACTTCGCCGAGTTTTCCGCTCTTTTCTCCCGCTCTGAGCATCTGTATAATTCCCGACGCTATCAATTCATTGCCCGGTGATATAGATATGGATTCCGACAACTGGTAGCCGTCCCTGATTTTTTCATCTACTCTTTCCCAGAGTCGCTGAAAATAATAGTTCTGACACGAGCCCTGCACCACCTGTATCGAATCCAGCAGGTTTACCCCGGTATTGACCATTGTTGCCATGATTCGCATGCTTCGTGTTACCACCGTATCTACGAACATTGTTCCAATGACAGGTGTTCGGATTTTAATATAATCTATAATCTTTCGGCCGGATAATGTTCCGGCCCAATAATACAGTCCGACTGATGCCAGTATTAAGGTTGTTACAATTACCGTCATGATCTCGAAGTTGCCCAGTATCTTGCTGAAACTTACCAGTATTTGTGTTAATTTTGGCAGCGAGGCTCCTTTGGCTTCGTAGATTCCCATAAATCTCGGTAAAACAAAAAACATCAACGTCCCGGTTGCAGCCACAGCCATGAGAGCCATGATAAGCGGATATGTAAGTGCACCCTTAATGCGTTTGTATGTCTCAGATTCGAAATTTAGATAACCGCTGAGGACGTTGAGCATCTGAGCCATTGTACCGGATGCTTCCGATGCCTTGACCATGCTGATAAACATTGAGTTGAAAACTTTCGGGTATTCAGCCAGGGCTTTTGAAAAATTTTCGCCGCTTTTAACACTGCCGGCTACCCTCGATATTATCGTTTTAAATATGCCGTTCTCAGCCTGTTCCGCTATGGCATCGAGTGCATCGCTTAGCACGACGCCGCTATCAAGCATTACCGATAACTGCGTTGTGAACAGTATGAGCTCCGCCGGTTTTACTTTTACCCTATGCGGGTTGAACTTTGCCGGCGCCTGGTTTTGTGAACTGCCGCGAATATAGTCTCTGTGCGACTGAGTATTCAAATCGACGTCCACGTTCTTAAAAGCTCCGGCGCCTTCTTTATCCGGTCTTTGGCTGCCGGTCGTGGGTGGTGACTTATCGATTTGTTTTGCAGGATCGAGCTTTTCTGTTGTTTTTGATGCTGAAACTGTCATTTTATTTCAACCATTATATTTGGGCTATATACATTAATAAAATATCTTATAACTCCGCCTGTGTCGTTCTTAGCACTTCTTCAATAGAAATAATTCCTGCCCGTACTTTCTCGATACCATCCGCCTGGAGTGGGACCATTCCGATTTGCAGAGCCTTTGCTCTCAATTTTTTCAGACTCTGGCCCTCATTAATCATATCCATAATTTCCTCGTTCGGCACTAAGAGTTCGTGAATGGCAATCCGTCCGGCGTAACCGGTATTCCTGCATTTTTTACACCCCATTCCTCGATAGAACTTCTCTATTTTATCGCCGGTTTTTTCCATAATTTTTCTTATTTTTGTTGGCGGCTCATACTCTGTTTTACAATTCGAGCATATCTTCCGCACAAGTCTCTGAGCTAATACTGCAATCAAAGAAGCACTCACGAGATATGGAGCGACTCCCAGATCCAGTAAACGTGTTACCGCACCCGGGGCATCGTTCGTATGCAGGGTCGAGAGGACCAGATGACCGGTCAGAGCGGCCTGTACGGCAACATTTGCCGTTGCATGGTCGCGGATTTCGCCGACCATTATTATGTCCGGGTCCTGCCTGAGCAGACTTCGCAGGGCCGTTGAAAATTCGAATCCTGCACTCTGGTGAACCTGGAACTGGTTAATGCCGGAAATATTACATTCCACCGGGTCTTCAACCGTACAAATGTTAACATCTTCAGTGTTTAACTCGGTCAAGGCGGCATAAAGTGTGGTGTTTTTTCCAGAACCGGTTGGCCCCGTAACTAAGACGATACCGTTCGGAGATTGTATGACCTGCCTGAATAATTTAAGATTATCGTATGTAAATCCAAGTGATTCGAGACTGAAAAGCACCTTTTGAGTATCGATTATCCTGATAACAACCTTCTCACCGAAGTTGCCGGGCATAACCGATACTCGCAAATCAATCGGTCTTCTTTCCATCAGGACGTGAATACCGCCGTCCTGCGGCAGACGTCGCTGGGCAATATCCAGCTCGGCCATTATCTTGATACGCGAGACAATTGCAGAGTGCATCTGATGAGGAGGACTCATCTTTTCGTATAATCTGCCGTCAACTCTGTATCGGACCCTTAACCTTTTATCATCAGGTTCGATATGAATATCGCTGGCGTTTTCATGAACGCCGTTATAAAGCAGATAATTGACAAGTTTAACAACCGGCGACTGTCCGGCTATCTCCTCAAGATTGCTTATATCCTGTGTGATGTTCTCTATTAATGTGAAATCTTCCAGTCCCTCATCATCAATGATATCATCGATAACAAATACGTTTGCAGCCGGCAGATATGTCTGCAGGGTTGCTTTAATGTCCTTGCTTGTCGAGCATACAATCTGGACTTTACAGCCGCTGATACGTTCAATTTCGTCGATGAGAAAAACATTCGTGGGTTCGCTGACCGCCACCGTAAGCACATCGTACACCTTAAACAGCGGAAGAACGATATGCTCTTCGAGAAAATCTCTCGGCAGGATTTCAAGTACCTTCGGATCGCATAATTTCGGACTTACTTGTGCGTACGGTACGTCGTAGCCCTGAGCCAGCGCGGAAGCTATCTGGTTTTCCGAACAATAGCCCATTTCCACCAAAAGCTCGCCAAGCAGCTTACAGTGGCCTTTTTCCTTCTGTTCGGTCAGGGCTGTTTCTATCTGCTCAGTAGTGACAACACCCCTGGAAAGCAGTAGCTGTCCAAGCTGCATTTTATTTTCAACTGCTATTTGGCTCATAATACATCTCTTTTACTTCTAACAAGCTGAACCATTCTACTATTTTACTTATGCAAAACTTTTGACTGCTTCGGTAAGTTCTGCATAATGCTCAAATACATTATCGAGACGAGTTATTTCCATAATTCTCATGCAGTTTTCATCGAGTCCGGCCAATCTGAATCCGCGTTTGTTTTGATTACAGTAGTCATGTGCCCATAACAACTGTTCCAGGCCCTGACTGTCTATGAATCCAACGCCGCTCATATCGAGAACTATGCTGGACTTGCATTTTCCTATGACATCGGTAATTGTATTTTTGAACAATCCCGCAAAGTCACCGTCCAGCTCGCCCTGTAATTCAATAACAGTGACCTCGTTATAATCCTGTATTTTCACTTTCATCTGATTAACATCTCCACCGCCGCAGTGCCATAATCTGCGGAAGCGCCGTTGTGATAAATTTCACTCTTGCCGTCTCGGATGCTGTCCCAAAGATCATATACATCGCCGTCAAGAAACACTCTGCCGATTTTTTCGTCGAATTGTGTGCCCAAACCTTTTTCTATCTCGGCAACAGCCTGCTCAACGGTCATTGCATCTCTATAGGTTCGTTTTGATGTCATTGCATCGAAACAATCCGCTAATCCGACAATTTTGCCCGTCAGTGGTATCTGATCTCCGACAAGTCCGTTCGGGTAACCTTTTCCGTCCACCCGCTCGTGGTGGCTCAACACTCCTGGAACTATGTCACGCATTTGTTTTATTTCGCGTAAAATACCTGCCCCGATCGAAGGATGCACTTTAATGCGGGAATACTCCTCTTCCGTGAGCCTGCCTTTTTTTCGCAATACCGTTTCGTCTATCCCGATTTTTCCGATATCGTGTAACAATCCCGCCAGATAAATCTCATGTATTTTTTCTTCCTCCAGAGATTCCTGCCCAGAGAGCCTTTCTGCAATCCAGCGGGAAATAAATGCAACTCTTTCAGAATGGCCGTGTGTGTACTTGTCTTTGGCATCGATGCTGCTTGTCAATGCCTTGAGCGAACCGATGAATAATTCTTTCAGGTCCTTGAATAACCTGCCATTCTCGATAAAAACCGCACAACCGCTGGCTACCGAGTTGAATAATTTGACGTCTGTGCTATCGAAGTCCTGTTTTCCGATTCTATTTATAGCGACCATAAGGCCTATAATATAACTGCCGTTCCGGACCCGTCCGGCAATGTGAGATTCCGCTTTTTCTTTCACGCATAACGGCACCGCGATAATATTTTTTATGTTGTCGGGCCAGCTATATCTGAAAGGCGAATCCACTTCGCTGTCAAGCAAGGCTTCCTTGCCGCTGTTAATTTCATCCGTCAGACGACTGTGCAGGACGGCTGCCGTTTCCTCGTCTATATCTATCAGGCCGGAACCTGCGGAAATGACAAGTTGCTGCTCGTTATCTATATTCTTTTCCAGTAATATTGCTATACCTTCAACGAGGATGATTTCGGTCAGACTGTCACAGGCCATCTGCAGAAAATTGGAATCTGCCTCGGTAACTCTCATGTTTGTGCTTATTCTGTGAAGCAGTACCAGCTCTTCATAGACTCTTGCTAATTCGGTGCTGACCATTTCAATTTGTTCTTCGGCTTTTGTCTTGTTTTGAAATTGATCTGCCAGGAGTCCGAGTATTTCCGCCAAATAATTGTTTCTTGTTAAAACCGGATTTGTGCTCTGTGTGTCGCATTTAGTATCCGTTTTATCGGGCAAAACTATTTCGCCTAAATCAATCATAGCGGTTCCGAGAACTTCCGGCCTGTTGTTGAAACAGGAAGATTTTAGAACGACCGCTAAAACGAGATTAGCATCACTAAATTGAAGGACCTGTGGACCGGTATCATCGGCATAGTCGGTTGTGTTGTCCTGATCCAGGGCATGACGACCGAACTTTTTGAGCTGTTCCGGGCTGCTTTTAAGATTGTCGCTTTCGTGTAGTAATGAAAGCTCGCCGTCGGTGTTGTAGAATGCAAAATTAACACCGAACTTTTTTATCTTGTCCCGGAAGCTCTCAAGCTCGTGCAGTTGTGAAGAATTTATAATTTTTCCTGTTGAATTCGCCATAGCCTTTTTTCATAGTTACCGAAAAATTCTGAAGACGGTTTTCTTGTTGTCTCAAATCGTCAACTATTAACCACCACCTTTTTCTGATATAAAATATCCTCGATGTTGCCCAGCAATTCCCTCGGACTGAATGGTTTGCTCAGGCAGTCGGATATTTTTAGCTGCTCCTGCTGTTCTTTCGAAATTGCGAAGCTTCTGGCGGTCAGCATAATTATCGGTATATCCTTCGTTTGTTCGTTTTCTCTGAGTTTCTCCACGAGTTCCATACCGGTCATAACCGGCATTTGAAAGTCTGTGACAATAATGTCGGGTATGTTCTTGCAGGCCAGCTCAAAAGCTTCGGCACCATTGCTCGCTGATATAACTTCATAGCCATTATTACGCAGCTTGATCGCTACGACATGGACAATATGTATCTCATCGTCTACAACTAAAACTTTCTTACCTGTCATTGTTTTACCTCCACCAAAGATTAATCATGAATGTACAGGATTTGACACCCTCTAATCACAAACCATATTTATACCGCCCCGACAGCCTGCATGGTTGCCAAAGGCAGTTCAAAACCAAAAGTACTTCCGTCTCCGACCCGGCTTTTAACAAAGACCCGGCCGTTGTGAATCTTTTCGATTATCTGTTTGACCAGGTTCAGGCCCAGACCGGTCCCCTTTGCCTGCTTGTTATTGGCACCAACCCTGTAGTATTTATCGAAGACGTGTTCGATTTCATCTTCGGGAATACCGACTCCGGTGTCAGTGACACTTACTCTTATCAGTTCTGCGTTTTCGTCAACTTCGGTTGCAATTTTCACCGTACCTCCGGGACGTGTGTACTTGATTGCGTTGCTTAACAGATTAATAATAACCTGTGAAAGCATGTCTCTGTCAACGTACACCTGGTCGAACACGATTGGTTTTTGTCCGGTAACTGTAATATCCTTTTCTTCAGCGTAGCTTTTTATCATCTGTAGTTGTTCTTCAATAAGTATTGTCAGACTGATCGGCTCCTTGTTTATCTTTATCAGTCCTGATTCAATGCGGGATGTATTCAGGATGTCTTCAATTAACCGGTTCAGTCTTTTTGCCTGATTCTGTATAATCGAGTAAAACTCTTTTCTTGTTTTTTCATCGTTTGCCTCACCGTCGGCAAGCATTTCCGAATAGGCCGTTATAGAGGCAAGCGGTGTTTTCAGTTCGTGTGATACATGACTTACGAAATCATTTTTCAAGTTCGATATTTCTTTTTCTCTCGTAACATCATGCAATACCGCCACTGCCCCGCAGACCTGCTGGCCTGAATCGTAAATACATGAGACGATACAGTCGTATGTTCTCGGAGTGTTGTCTTTTAAAAACTCAATTTCTTTTCTCGTTGCTTGCTCTTTTATCTTTCTGCTGTGACTTAGGAAATCCAGAAATTCATTATAGTCGTTGTCTATGAGTTCTTTGATCGGCATATGTTGTGAGTTCCTGTGGTCGAAATTAAGAAGTTTTCCGGCCGCTTCGTTAGCCATCAGCAACTTGTCGAACTCGTCGATAACGATAACCGCATCGCGAATGCTGTATATAATCGCCTCGGTGTTCTTTTCGCGTCTTTGTGAAAGTTGGATTTTAATCCGGAGATCTTTTGTTTGCTGTTCATACTCGGCAACGCGGGTATCACAGCCGTCGAGACGCTCACTTATGACTTTGCATAATTTATTCATTTGTTTGGTTCTCAAAGGAGCAAGCAAACCTCCGGCGGCGCCGATGGCATCGATATCGTCGTCCTTAAGATGCCTGGCTATGGACGTGATTATCCCGGCCAGCTTTAACCAGTACCAACCAAGTAAAATCACGCCCACACCCCCGGCAATGTAAATCACCGGCACAACGAAATCCCTTTGTTGTGAATGACCGGTGAATTGCCTGCCCTCTTCCGGGCCGAAGTTTTGTCCTTCGGCGACGCAGACGATAAGCAGGCAATATATCACAACTAATGTGATTGATATCCCTATGCCTCTTGAAAATCTCACAACAGCTTCTCCAGAATCATATCATATTGCCTCGTGCGTATCGCGTGTTGCCATTGCGAGCACAGCGAAGCAATCTCAAACATATTACTTTTTAACTGCTCTTGTTTATCTTCTTTGCCAGTTGGAAGCTTCTTTCTGGTCGATATTTTCCAGAATATTCCTTTCCAGCTTCTCGGCCTCGTCCGGATTGTTCTCCGTAATGATTCTTTCTTTGAGCCTCAATGCCTCAAGATATGCCGGACGAAGTTCGAGGGCGATGTCCAGCTTGCCAATCGCACCGGCACTATCACCTTCGATATAGAGCTGGGCGGCTTGTGAGTAGAGATCTTCAGCTAATCTTGCTTTGCTTGTCCACTGCAGCTCTTTAGTTGCTCCCAATCTCTTTCGTTTCACATCATCGACTCTTGCATCACTGTTCGCATCTTCCGGTGTTTCGATAATATGAGGAGTCAGTAAGACTATGACTTCCTGACGTGTTACCGTATCACTTGTCCCTCTGAAAACCACACCGATAAGGGGTAAATCGCCAAGTATTGGAATCTGGCTTCGGCTGGTAACCATAACGTCTCTGAACAATCCTCCTATAACGATGGTCTGTCCGTCTTTGACTATTATATTTGTCGCCAGCTCTGTTGAAGTCTCATCAGGTATGTCGTTCTCTTTCAGGGTACCGGAACTGTCTTTGGGATGGATATCCATCCTAATATAACCGTCGTCTCCTATGTAAGGTCTGAAAGAGAGTTTGGTACCGGTATCGAGAAATTCGACCTCCTGTGTTGTCGATGTTTGTGTTTGTGTGGTCTGCGATGTATAGCCAATCTTAGTACCGATGTAAACCTGCCCAAGCTGCTTGTTAACCGCCATAATCTTGGGATTTGCAAGAACTGTCGTATCGGTGACTGTCTCCAGAGCGGTGATAAACGCCGCTATATCGCCACTGGTAACTCCAATTCTCAATCCATTACCACCCATAGTTGCGAAACCTGATGTTTCCAGGGGTGTCCCTGCACCGCCGGTAGCTATCTGTTCAAGCGGTGTTTGCTCTGAAACGGCGGTATTATATGCATCGGCCGAGCTTGAGTCTGTACCGGTCAGGCTGACTCCGTTAAAAAAGTTCAGGTCAACACCGAATTTCATTCCTTCTGTTAAATTCGCACTAAGAATAGTCGCTTCGACAAGGACCTGCTTGGGACGAATATCCAGTTCCTTAAGCAGCTTTTGAGCTTCTGCTATGTTCTCAGGATAGTCAACGATAACGATGGTGTCGTTCAATGCCATCGTATCACCGCCACCGGAACCGGTAGTGATAGACTCACCGGTCGTTCCAACCGTCGCGACGGGTGAGCTGGCCTGAATGCTCCCGGCACCGCTCAGTACCGGGGTAATGAGCTTGACCGCCTCGGCGGCGCTCATATAGTAAAGCGTAAAGACCCTGTAAATCATCCGTTCCGGATTTTCCCTGATCTTTTTATATTCTTCCTTTGTATATACTTTGATCAGATTTCCTTTTGCCTCATATACGAAGCTTTCGCCCAATATTGCTTCCATGGCTTCTTCGAAGGTAACATCCCTCAGACTTCTGAATGCCAGTTGTCCGTCGACGCTCGGTGAAGGCACAATATTTTTTTGGCACATACTACCGAGCATTGCCAGGGCTTTGCGTATTCCAAAGTCTTCTTCGCAGTTGAATACCGGGATTCTACTACCTTCGGAGCTGCTTGATGCCTTACCGGCTAAAGCCCGGCTTTGCACGGCGCCGCTGAAGGCGAACACTGTTATCACAACCAGTGCGAGGCCCCACATAAATAAACTTCTAATTTTGTTGTTTCTTTCATAATACATAATTTGGCTCCTTTTCTTTTTTGCGCATAGTGTTTCGGCTATCCGCTGTTTTCAGTTACTTTTTTTAGTTTTAACTTTACTTCCGCTTTTCCACATCGAATTAATACCGTATTATCTTCAATTTCAACTACTTCACATTCATACTGGTCGGCGCCGTCACTAACAAGTAACGTGTCTCCGACCGAGTGTACTTTGTCGTTGATATAAGCTTTTGGATTCTCTCCTATCCATATTGCTTCCAGCTTTAGCTTCTGTACGACTTTTTTTATGACTTTTTCCATTACATCACCTGGAACAACGTTTACTTCTTCTATACTGACTATATTTTTCCCCTGTCCGTTGAAATTTTGCCAGCCGTTTGAGGCAAAAAAGTTTCTGGAAATTACGTCATTACGACCGACAACTTCGGGCAACTCTATAAATGATATTTTTAATGCCGGATTCGAGCTTTGTTCCTTTTCCGTCTGACCCGGTATTGCCGCTCCTTCGGCGGCCTGTGGTTTTTTGAAGAAAACTCTGACCCACATAAAAGCCATCAGCGCAATCAAACACACCGCCAGCGTGGCCTTTTTCTTCTCAGCAGCCAGGTAACTTAAAATCCTTTTAGTGCCGTTACTGTTATTTACTATGTTCTGTCTCATCTGTGCCCTTCGTTTGGTTGTGACCGATATTGTTATCCATTCCTGGTATCTGTTCTGTAATAGATGACTACATCGGTCTTCATGCCGACCTCGCCGATAAAATCACTATCATTTGTCAGCTTTACTCGTTGAACGCGAATCAGTCTGTCCAGCTCCTGTAACTGCCGATAAAACTGAAATATCTGTGTTAATCCCCCCCTGCATTGTATGCTCACCGGTATGCAGTTGAGTCCATCGGTTTCTATTTCCGTGTGGGGGGCTATCTCCTGTTCTTTAAGATTATGCTGATTCATCAATTCGGCAATTTTGTGCACAAATCCTCCGAGCGCCCTTTCCTCGGGTATATTGGCTTCAAAATTACTTAGCCTGGTTTTTAAGCCAAGCAGTTGTTGAGTGAACACCGGCAGTTGTTCACTGTCTGAAATACCTTTGGCGATAATCAGCGTCTGCGCAGATTTTGTCTGTTTGACAGCTTTGCTCTTCTTGTGCAGAGGAAGAAATCTGAATAGCGTAAATCCGCCGATTACAGCCGCTGCTATAAGACATATCGTTAGTTGTTGTTTTTCTCGAATCAAAATATTTGTTTCCAATTTTTTATTGTTCGCGATAATTGGCCAGGTAACAATTTATATCGAAAGTACTGACCTGAATATTTTTCTCGGATTTACTTTCATCTTTGACTGTGATCAGAGACTCCGGTGTATAATCTGTTTGCGGATTTAATGTATTACCAGCTTTGCTCTTAATATCCGTATTTCTCGAAAAGGACAGAATAACCTGACAAAAGTATGGTGAATTTTCCATCTTGCATATTAAGGTTGCTACATCACTTGCATCTGCGGCCACACCGGCGATCGTTACCTTGAATCGCACATCACCTGACGGAACGTCGAAGTTAGCACCAAAATTGGGTTGCACCGCTCTTACTACTCCGGCTGTTTGCCGGGCTGATGCCGTGTTTTGCCTGTCCTCAAATTTCTCGGAGGTAAGCTCAATTTTGCTAAGGACGATTCTTTCGTCGATCAGATAGCTCAGTTCAGCCAAGATACTCGCCACGTCGATTCTCGAATCGATTTTTTCAACCAGATTTTCTTTCTGGTGATACGTATTCATTTCATTTTTCAATTCGGTTAATTTGGCCGATACTCTTTCAGCTTGTGTCTGTTTAGTAGTCATTTGTATAGTCTGGGCCCTGGCTTTCGACGTCGAGTATGAGGTAACAAAATTCCATACCACCATTAGTGTAAATATGCCGCCCAATATAAAATATTGTGTGCGGTAGCTTATCTGACGTTTTCTGCCGCTTATGTACCATTCCGGAAGGAAATCAATTTCTTTCATAACGATCTCCTACCCTGCTTCTTCTGTCGTAATCCACCGGTACTTTTTGTTTGACTTCTATTTCGCTTGTCCCGGAACCGTGCCATCCTTTCAGGCTCAGTCCTACGGCAACCGCCCATTCACATAAAAGACCTCGTCTGTCACCGTAAAAATTCAGATTCGCCCTTTCTTTTGACAGGTCAAAACCTTTTAAGGGCTGGGCGACTTCAATACCCACCGTCAGTTGCCGTCGCAGGACATCGAGTAAAATCTTTTCATAGCCCCCTCCTCCTGTGAGAACCGCCCGCTCTACGCGTCTGCCCCTGAATGTCACGGTATAATACCTCAGGCACAGTGATATCTCTTTTGCCAGTTCATCTGCAATTTTACTTATCCCGTCAATCATTACCTGGCGAGTTGAAGCATCTATTTTCTGCGTGCTTTCAGCGGATTCCTGCATGGCCGGATGCTGCTTTGGCATCGCAGGGCCGTATTCCGCCTGGAGCTGCCCTCGCAGTATCTCGGCCTCACTGTTGCTGATATTCAATTTCGACGCAACTTCCCGATTGAAATTTCCCGCACCGATTTTTATCTGTTTTACAAAGCAAATTTCACCGCCGCGGCCGAAGACCACGGTCGTATAACAGCTTCCTACATCTATAAAAATGACTGCATATTCTCTGTCTTCCTGACGTCTGAGCGATCTCTCAAAACTCCTGAATAAGGCGCATGGAATCGTATCTATGGCAATCGGTCTAAGGCTCGCCGCCTCGAGTATCTCAATGTGGCTTTTTACTATTTCATTGTTTGTTGCAAACAAAATCAGCTCGTTTTTAATCTCGTCGCCCTGCCGAACATTTCCGGCAATTATATAATCCATCGCATCTTTATCCGGCTCGAGCCCGAAACGCTGAACAACCTCACGTCTTAAGACCTGCTCGGTCTTCTCTCCCTCCGTTTCGGTTAACCGCAGGCTCGTGATTTTCAAATCGCCGCTGGGCAGGCAGGACACAACATTTTTTCCGTGGAAGTTTCCCCTCGCAAGCATATCTTTTATTGCCGATACAATGTAATTATTCCTTTCCTGTTCGTCACCGTTTGTCGGTTCGATTCGAGCTTCTTCCGCGGCAAGAACGGTTATCTGCTCTCCGTAAACGGCAAGTTGAATCATCTTGATAGAATGATGACCAATGTCCAATCCTATCGGTCTGATGTCACGGGTTTTAAAACCTAAACTTATCATTAATTCTCTTTCCCTGTCAGTTACTTATTGAGATATATCCTGTAACAGGTTCCACCGTAATCGTCGCCGTCGGTCCGTTCGCATTTAAATTTATAGTACCACCGTAGTCCGGACTGCCAAGGGAATCAAATTTAACGCCAAAAGTTCCATTAAAATTGACATTGGTAATATCGACCTTGTTGAGTCTGCTGTCATTCTGAAAACTTATAATGTAATCAAATCCCTTTTTCACGGGGTGGTCTATAATAGTGCCGTTTTTATCTTTTATGCAGTAACTTTCGTTGCTCGGAGTAAACTCAACAGAGTAATCTTGTCCCCTGCTGATTGCCATGCTTTTGGCATACTCCAAATCGGCGGCGATCATATTAGCCGCGGAGCGGATTTGCACACTACCGCCCGAGCTCATCAGGGGTATCGCTGTCATTGCCGCAATGGCAAGAATCACAATCACAATGATTATCTCTATCAGAGTAAAGCCGCTTCTTGTGCCGGCTAAGCTAAATCCGGCGTGACCGTTAAGATACGGATCTCGCAACAAGGCTGGTGTACTTTTCGAATTCCGCATTTTGTACAACCTCCCTTTTCTATATTTGAACATTTTCAACACCTATCTCTCATCTCTTTTTCGTCATCTTGAAGATGGTTCTTCACCAGGCCTGCCGTCAATATAAACCCCTGAATATGCCTTTTGATATTATCTGACTCCCAGAAGCCCGCAAACGAGCGTTACAACTCTCTCCGTAATCGGCCTGATGTATGTAAACATAGCGATATAACTGTCATTTCTCATACTTTCCACTGTTATGGTCATCAGAATCAGTAAAATCGTTAAAATGATACGACAAAAACTTCCAGATCAATTTCGCATCCGGAGAGAGTTTTGGATTGTCGTTTGCGCTATTAACATATTTTGGATTTTTCCTGTCATCGCATATAAAGGCCGATAAACACGGTTCACCGTTATTGACCGATAAAGCAAGAAAAATACAATTTTACCGGTCATTGGAGAACACCTTTATTTTCTTTCAATACTTCTGAAAAACGCTCCCGCAGCCTGCCCCCATTTTTCTATGTCACCATCATCTGACCATATATTTATTGCCGTTTTTGACGGCGCTGCGGTGATAGTAATACTGCTTCCGCTTTCGTCAAAATTCCAGTATAAGATAAGGTCAGTATCTGAAACTGCAGCGCCGCCGTAGATGTCGTTTATTTCAGGTGCAGTTAGTGCACGGCTATAGATACGAACGTCATCCATCAAGCCGTCCCAGTACTTGTTCATGGTTCCGCAGCCAAGCATCAATTTCTGTATTCCTGTAATGACTCCGGATACAGGACCGCTGTCGTATTGCAGGTCACTATCGAGATTTCCATCAATATATAATTTCAAATTAGAATCGTTGGGATCATTGGGGTCGTCTTGCCATGTAAGTGCAAGATGCTGCCAGGAAATAGTCTGCACATAAGACGAGCTTTCGATTTGAGTATAGCCGGATGTTGTTTTAATAGATGCTTTTATTCCGCTAACGCCGCCCCCGGAGGCCCCGCTACGGTCATACCTGATACCAAGCTCCTCATCGGCACCTGTTGGTTCGCAAGTAAACAGAATATCGCGATTCTGGTATGTCACGTCGGATTTGACCCAAAGCGATAATGTAATTGCGGATAGCCCGTTTAACGAAGCGGGTATCGAGTCATCGTTCTCAATTTTATCATCTGATCCGTCGAAGCTCGCAGCACCGTTAAATTTCCCAGATGTCGGCAACCAGGTTGTGCCGCCATACAATCGGCCTTCGTTACCGTTGCCGGACGAGTCCGACGTGGCTTCGTAAACAGCCCCCTGGACAAATAATCCGCCTAAGATGCTGACATCGGCCAAGCCGGCACTAACAGGCATATTTCCATTGACTACAGCCAGACCGTTTACTTGCAGCTCACCGCCGGCCTCTGTTATCAAATCCCCTGTCACAAATAATGCAGGCAGATTTTTCGCCGCCGTGATTATGTTTGTATTGTTGCTTATAACCAAATCACCATCGACAAGCAGCATACTGTTGATCTGTACATTACCGGCAAGTTCCAAATCACTTCCGCGATAGCATATTCGTACAGGATCAAAAGAGCCTCTTGTTTGTCCGGAAATACTGCCGGAGCTTATGGTATCTACGCTGTAATTTGAGGTGAAACCTTCAATTGTAAGTTCGGGCCAGTCAAGTGAAAGCTTACTAATGGCATATCTTTGGCCGGTTATATCGCCGATCAGCGAATTAGCAAATACATCGCCATCGATTGAACCAGCGTTTGTGAGGGAGCCGTTACAAAAAACATCGCCGTTGATTGTAATCCCGTTTGAAATTACCGTATTGGCTCCCGTCCAGAGTGTTATACAGGGATCGAGTCGCAGATTCGCCCGAACACCGCTGAAACCGCTCAATTCGCCCATGGTAAACCGGTAGGCATTACAGTCTATATTATAATTGCAGTTATCGTTAGGATCTCTTAATACTTCCAGATCATAATATTCGTCGCTTCCCGTCACCAATTGCTGGCCTGATCCTCCCGTCCAGTATTCCGAACTGATATCCTGCGGATTCAGAATCAATCCTTTGGCGTGTTCCAGTCCCGATTCGGCCAGATAATCCATCTTTGTCCTGGTTACCATATTCGTGCCGCAGGCCAATTCGACGTCACTTCTCGAAAGGAAACCCAACGACAGAACGGTTATTACCATAACGATAAACAGCACTACGAGTAGTGCTGCACCTTTTCCGGCCGTTTTTTTGTACCTTATATTCATATTAATCGTCGTCACTTACAATATTGCCTTCGTTGAGCAGGTTACCGGCCCAACTACGAATCCCGGCTGTTATCTGATATTTGTGAGTGATTTTGTTTTCAAGAAGATCGAATGTTATAGTTAAGAACTTACTCTCCGGCGGTGGTACATCGAACTCAAACTGAACATTACTGCATTGAGGCACTATTTGCGTATATTCGACATTACTGCTGTACGCAGACCACCAGTCGGTTGAAATAGCGCCGATAGAGGCGATATTTATTACGGAGCCCTCGGAGGAAGGAAATTCGCAAAGTTGCAGATGATCCCTCTCGGGTCCCGTTTCGATGTAAATTAATTCGCCGATATTGATATTTCCGTCGTTGTTCTCATCGGCCCTCCAGAGGGCCACATCATCGTCGCCTGCCGAGCAAATAAGTTTGCCGTGTCGAATTAACTCCTGGATTCTCAGCGTTGCAAAACGTATCTGGGCCTGCCTGGTGCTCACATCTTCCGTGGAATTCGTAGCCGTGCTAAGAGCAAAAGCCAACGTAGCGACCGCAGACAGAACGATGCCTGTAACAATCATGGCTACAAGCAGCTCAACAAGAGTAAAACCCTTTTTGCATCTCATATCAGACATTTTTTCTTTCCGTTCTCTCTGCGCTACAATTTGTTATTCGCTCACAAGCCGGTTAACGGCTGCAATCGGTTTGCCGTTGTAATACACACATACTGAAACAAGGATGTAATTGCATTTTTCCGGCTCGCTCTGCAACGGCTGTTGCGGCACTGTTACATATTCACATGTTACATTCCTGCTTAAGTTGACATAAGCCGGATCCGTAAATATTATTCCGTCGGCATCCTTTACCTGGCCCTGTGCCTCCTGGTAGTCGTGAAAATCGTCAAGGTTGTCGAATTCTTCGACAGTTGTTTCTCCCGCGTCCGGTCCGGGATTATAATCATAATCACTGCCGTCGGGATCGTGGAAAGGCCTTGCCACAATCTGCTCGATTAAATTGCTTGCCAACCTCGCGCCCAAAGTCCTGCGCATTCCTTCGGCCCGCACTGCCGCTCCGCTTGAAAAAGGAAGCAGCACACCGGCGGCCGCAATACTCAGTACGACAACTGCCATCATCGCTTCGGCGAGAGTGAATCCCTGCCGATTTCCACTGCAATGTTTTTTCGCATTAATACTCATAGTAAAGCATGCCGTTGTTATCCGTTCCGCCCAAATCCGCCCGTATTTCAGATGTCTCGGCCTTGTATATCCAGCCGTGGCTGTCGTCGCCCGCGGCCGGAAAATCTTCGCCGTTGGCAAGCATCTGAATTGAACTTTTCTTATTTAAAGGATTCATCGGTATTTTCTGCATATACGGGCCACGCTCGAATCCGGCGGTCCCTATTGCAGCCGTTTGCCCTGCACTGTTACTCGACAACGTTGCCTGGTCGATAAAGGTCTGTTCGGTTGGTGCCGCACTCGTCTGGCCGTTCGGATAGCCCGGACCGACCTCGAGATGATGGCACTTGTAAACCAGGATAAACCTGCGAAGCAGACTTAAATCCGTAGCAAGGGCGCTTTGTTTTGCCGATATGGTACTGCCGGAAACCATCGGGATAATAACTATCGCAAGCACGCTCAAAAGTACTACTACTATGAGAATCTCAACAAGTGAGAAAGCTCGTGCCTTTTTCATTTTTTTATCCTTTCGTCCTACACGCCTTGTCATTCCCGCGAAAGCGGGAATCCACAGTGCGATATGTTTTTTAGATTTCCCCTTAGGGGGAATGACATTTTTTACTTTCATCAAAAAGGCTGACCAGCCTACGGCAATTACCTCAGCGTGGTCAGCCTGTTTCTTTGTTTTTTTCGCTGGAATCTGCCGCTTCAATCCTTTTGCGACATACCATATTTCAAATAATCATTATAGACCCGAATGATCAGCAGTATCAGCATGAAACTGACCGGTATCGGTATTAAAAACCCAGCCGGCTGTATTTGCACCTGCTGTGCTGGCACCAGCTTCAGTACGAATAGTAGCCAGGTCGTTGAACTGGTTTGTCGGGACCTTCTGGATATATGGACCGTAATCGGTACCAACCACTCCGTAAATATCAGTCTGTCCTGTCAGAGATGCCTCAAAACCGGCGGCGCCTGTGTGTGTTCCATTGAGAACGCCGGGCAGGTTGTCGTTGTGCTGAATTTTATACAGCTCGATTTGTGAACGCATCGTCTGCAAATCCGTGCACAGACTTGAAGTTTTGGCTTCGGTGCTGGCCTCGGTAAACTGGGGAATAACGACTGCCGCCAGAATACCCAGAATGACCACGACGATTAGAATTTCAACTAATGTAAAACCTTTTTTAGCTTTCATTTTTTGCCCCTTTTCAGATAAAGATTTGTTTGATAAAAACCTCAACATCCGATGTAGTTTTCTCCGATAATTTGAGTATCGACTCAATCGATACACGACTTAAACATGTCTATGCTCTTATGTGTGCTGTAAATCCTCCCGATAATAATGAATTTTAAACAATAACCCACAAGACATTACTTCAATTATTGATTCATATGTTTACCTCACAACAAAACCTGAATTCATAAGTCCGAAAAACACCTTGGATTTTTTTATGTGTAAGCTGTATAAGCGTCCGTACAAAATATAGAAAATAAAAATGAGGATGCAAAATTATTGGGGTGCGAAATAAAAAAGAGGCGCTAAATATTCAGCCCTGTTATTTTCTCACCCTTGCACGGTCGTTTCGGTTACGCGGGTACGTGAGATTCGTCAAAATTTGATGTATTCGGGTGTATTTTTGATATGTATTGTTCTGGTGGTTGTACCGCTGTGCTCGAGCTCTATTTTTATATAGTCTATGGATATTAAAGCAGCTTCGACTTTATCGGCCCACTCTATCAGAACGACCGAATCAGGATAGCAGAAATCATCGAAGCCCAGCATCTCGAACTCGGAAACGCTGTCCAGCCGATAAGCATCTATATGATAAATATCCAGTCTTCCGAGGTATTGGTTGACTATCACGAACGTAGGGCTGTTAACGCTTTTGCTGTCTTTGGCGCCTATACCGGCGGCGATTCCTTTGATAAGGTGTGTTTTGCCGCTGCCCAGCGGCCCGCAAATCGCAACTACTTCACCGCCCTTAAATTGAGAACCGAGTTTTCGGCCAAGCTCGATGGTCTCTTCCGGCGATCTGGAAATTGTTGTGGAATTTTTCTGCATTATTTTGTAACCGTTTCTATGTATGGAGCTAACAATTTATCAGGTGGTCGTATCCTTTTATATCCAAATCGCAAGTTCCGCCGTCCGAGGACTTCATTTGAATTTTTTCGGTATCGGTAATAGTTCCGATTTGAGTTATCGGTGTAGGATGGTCCCACTTTTCAAACAAGCTCCTGCAGTTACTTTGCGAGAGGGTAAAAAGCAGCTCGAAGTCTTCGCCGTCGTTCAGGGCGCAGTCAAGCGGATTATCGGTTTTCTTTGCTTCGTTTAAAATTGGTATCCGTGCTTCTTCTATAACGGCGCCGACTCCGCTTTGCCGACAGATTCGGTTTAAATCGATGCCGAGTCCGTCGCTGATATCAATCATTGAATTTACTTTTACCGTTTGGGCGATTTTTAACGCCTCTTTAATTCTCGGTACGAATTTTAGGTGTTTTCCGAATCCGGAACCGCCCAGCGCGCCTGTTACGCAAATGCTGTCGTCGACCTTTGCGCCGGACCTCTTTACCGGCTCGTTTTTCGCCGGCTTGCTGAGCATTGCAACGTTTATTACGAACGGATTTTCGCTTTTCCAGCTCGTAATGTCACCTCCTACGAGGGGACAACTGAATTTCTCTGCCGCTTCGATAATGCCTGAGTGAAGCTCTTTTAGTTCTTCGGCGCCGAAACCTGCGGGCAGACCGACCGATACCACTGCGGCAACGGGTATCGTTGCCATCGCCGCACAATCGCTCAGGCTGACCGCCATGGCCTTGTATCCGATTTGTTTCAAAGTTGCTTTTCTCAGGTCGAAATGCACGCCGTCCAGCAGCATGTCCGTAGTAACAAGGACGGATTCGTTGCCGAATCTAATCTGTGCCATATCATCGCCGATTCCGATGGGAAAATCTTCTTTGGGTAATTTACTCTGGCGTGCGAACCAGCCGGTTATTTCATCTTCGGTCGCGCTCATCGCTGTCCCAACTGTTTGGTCCAATATTCGATCTGTCTTTTCGCCTGTTTTGGTCCGGCCGCACCTTCGGTGATATATTTGTCGGCGACTTTTACCGCACCGAGACTTTCATATACGTCCGCTTCGATTACGTCACACTGTTGTTTGAGTTCATCCAAAGTAAGCTCGCTTAGTTTTTTATTCTGCTTCTCACACTCGGCGACCAGAGAGCCGACAATGCCGTGCGCCCGGCGAAATGCAGTCCCTTTTCCAACCAGGTACTCGGCTAATGCAGTGGCATCCAGGAATCCTTCGTTCAAACCGTCTGCAATAAGTTTCGTATCGAACCTGCTGTGTGAAATTATCGCACATGCCATATCCAGACAGGCTTCGACGGTATCGGCTGCGGCGAAAATATGAACCTTGTCCTCCTGCAGGTCGCGGTTATAGCCCGACGGCTGGGCCTTGAGAATCGTCAGCATCGCCATCAAAGAACCGTAAACACGTCCGGTTTTGCCGCGTATTAGTTCGGCCACGTCGAGGTTTCTTTTCTGCGGCATCATGCTCGAAGATGTGCAGTATGCATCGTCAATCCACAGGAATCCGAATTCATTGGAGCAGAAGAGTATCAAATCTTCGGCCAGGTTCGAAAGATGTGTAGCTGTCAGGGCGCAATCGAAAATGAACTCAGCACAAAAATCCCTGTCGCCGACCGCATCGATACTGTTATATCCGATATCTGAAAAGCCAAGTTGCTCGGCTGTATTTTTACGGTCCAGCGGAAGCGTCGAGCCGGCGATCGCCCCGCTGCCCAACGGCGATATATTCAATAAGATTTTACAGTTTTTCAGGCGAATATAATCACGCTCGAACCGCTCGACGAAACTTAACAGATAAGATGCGACGGATACCGGCTGGGCGCGCTGGAGGTGGGTATAGCCCGGCATAATGTCGTCGGTATATTTTCCCGCCGATTTTACGAACGCTTTTTGGAGCAGCGTTATCCTGGTCTGCAGAATCTCTATTTCGTCCCGCATCCAGAGTCGGATATCGGTTGCTACCTGGTCGTTGCGGCTTCTTCCGGTATGAAGTTTCTTGCCGGCCGGGCCGATTCTTTCGACCAGTGCGGTCTCGATTGCCATGTGAATATCTTCATACTTCTTCTCGAATTTGAACCGCCCCGCCGAAATGTCCTCACTGATTTGGATAAGCCCGTCTTTTATCTGTCTTAATTCATCTTTGGTAATCAGCTTCTGCTCGGCCAGCATCTGCGCATGGGCGATCGACCCGACTATATCATATTTGTACAGACGCTTGTCTATCGAGAGTGACTCCACGAAATTGACTGTCAGTTCGTCCGGCTCGCCTGATAATCGCTTTTCCCAGCTCTTTTCTGCTTCAGCCATGTTTTCTGCTCCAAATAAAATTTTCTTATCTGCAAATCATACGACCCGTCATAACCTCTGTCAAGAACTCCGTTTTGAATCTCAAGCCTAATATTACTCCGGTATAACACAGGCTGTGTTTTTAGAACTTACCTAATTGGGATGAAAAATACCTGCGATTGAGAACAGATGTGAAATGTTAAATTATGGAAATAAAAAAATGGGAGAGCCTTGCGACTCTCCCTTTATTCATGTGGCTCTTTCCGTTTTTTTCTTTAGCCCTTGCTTATTTTGCCAGGTTTACGTTCTGACATGTGTGCAAATACAAAGAATAGACAAAATAAGTTCGAACTAACATGGCCCTATTGGTCATTATCCAGAGCCACCCATTTGTTCATAACAATATTAATAATCGACATGAGATATTTGAAATCTTGAATTATTTTGGACGTGCGATATTAGCCTATGCCATCTCTGAACTTACGCGGAAAAAAAGTTTGAAGTGTGACATCCGAACCGATAATATTACATTTATCTACCAGAAAATAAGAAATAAAATTCGAGGGGCCGTAGTTATGGAACGCAAAAAAAACATGTTAAAATGGGACATTAATTTTTCCAGTGTAGCCGTCGGTTTTTTGCTGGCCTTGTGCCTGTTTCTGGCCCTTGGTGCCTCCGGCGGGAATAATAACAGGGGAAGGTACGAATGCTGCGCCGCGGGGACCGACGAGCTTGCCGTATTCGTTATCGACACGCAGACCGGGCAAACCTGGAGACTGGGGCGTAACTCGTCTTATGACTTCGGAACGCCGCAATCGCCCAGGTCTTCCCGAAAAAGTATCATGCCTGTTGTGGAGTGAAACTATTGCCGCATAATATTCTTCCTGCAGGGGCGATAATCCGGTATAAAACTGTTTTAGGATTTTTATATGTCTGTAAAAGTGCTTGGAATTTCAACCAGCCCGAGAGCCGGTGGTAACAGTGATTTCCTTTTACGCCGGTCTTTGGAAGGCGCCGAATCAGCGGGCGCCCGGATTGAATATATTCATTTGACCGATTACAACGTCGGCCCGTGCACTGAATGCAACGCCTGTTACGCTACGGGCAGATGTATTGTGGAAGATGATTATCAGCAGCTCCTTGAAAAATTGCTTAATACCGACCGTCTGATTTTCGCAACGCCGATATTTTTTATGACCGTCTGCGCCCAGGCCAAGATGCTAATCGATCGCGGCCAGTGCCTTTGGGCGCATCAATACGTTCTCAAAAAACAGTTGTTCAGTTCCGAACGCGATCGCCGTGCGATGGTTATCGCTGTTGGCGGCTCGAAGAGCACCAAACAATTCGACAGCGTCCGTAGAACGATGAAGGCATATTTCGATTCACTCCAGGTAAAATATGTCGCCGGTTTATTTGTCAATCAAATTGACGAACACGGCGATATCGAGAAACATCATTCTGCTCTTGATGAGGCTATCCGCCTCGGCTCTTTACTGGTCGCCGACGACTCGCTTTTACAGAAGCCTGTTGATATTGAATTGACCTGATTACTTCCCTCCCCCGCCACTGTTGACTTTTAGCGCAGAAGGTTATCGCATATCTTTTTATATATGAGTCTTGATTTGGTTTCATCTCCGAAAGTGCCGATACGAATGGAAAGCTTGGTTGTTTGCTCGGTCGTTCTCTTAAGTGTTATAGTAACTTTTTTATCCTCTGCGTCGCGGGCGTAAATCGTAGCCGTCAGGGCATCCTTTGTTTTGGAGAATACTCTTAGCTCAAGCTCCCCGGCCGCTTTTATAGCCGCTTCATAAACGACATCGAGGTCCTCCGCTTCTATCGCTTCCAGGTCGCCCTTGATGTACGCGATAGTACCGGCGGCTCCGGCGGCCCCGATACCGACTGCGGCGGCGATGCAGCCTTGGCCGATTATGCTGATTCCTGTAAGTGTGATTATTAGAAGGATTTGTCTGGTTCGCATCTTGGCACTCCTTTTTTGCTTTAATATCATCCCTGTACGAATAATCAGTTACATCAAAACAAAACCCCTGTCAAGTCCTTCTTCGGGATTTTTAGATGCAATATGTAAATCTGTGTGGATTAAAGTTTGATTATTCTTTTAGGGATTTGCATCGTTATTACCTCCCTCGGAGGCCTTCTTACGAAAGTCTATGATAACCTTGTCGTTTGCATCCACAACTTTGCCGTCCTGCCATTTATATCTATCCGGCACATCTGCTATATGAACCATTGTTCCATTTATAAGCAGCGGATCATTCTCCGGATTCTCCAGAGGATTATCAAAAGAGTCCAGGTCATTATGGTCAGGATTCAGTACGACCTCAGTGCGCTTGTAGCGTTCTTTTGACATTGAATAGCTGCCGGGACCATAGTGGTTTTCAATGACAGCTTCCACTTCCATAGGAATCCAGATACTGTCCACCTTTTCGAATCGACGAATCTCGATGTGGTTGCTTATGACCTGCTCTTTGTTCAGCGGTTTGCCAAAATAAAGGTCACCCTCTGTGGCTTTAACTTCCGCCCTCGCCAGGTGGTAGCCATGTGCAGGGTCTATCCAAACGGTAACTCTGCCGCAGTCCGTTTCGGCGTCTATCACATAGCAATCGGAATCACCAATCTTTGCGGTCCCCGGGCGTACTGAGATGCTCTTAGTCCTGCTCAAAACTGAGTCAACTCGCTCGTGAGTCTGAACAACATAGCCCTGAAGCCTTCTCTCAACACCGCCGAGGCTATAGCTCTGCGGTTTATTCAGCATGACTAATCCTCCCGAAGAATCCGGATACACATGCATGGAGTGCCGATACAGTTCACCATTAGCATAGTTTCTGCAATTGTATGTCGGCTGATCTTTAGATACGGACGGAAAACTGGTGCTGATTTGTCCCCATTTGTACGAGCGTTCATGTAAACGTTCACCATCAGTTCGGATTTCCAGACGTTCATAAGTCGTACCTTTGTGTCCTCGGCCCCTAAATCCCGGCTCACGCCAATTCCTGCTATATTGCCATTGGTGCTCAACAGTGCTTTCAGATTTGACAATAAAAGAGCGAACCGACTCAAGTGTCTTGACGTATTTGGTTAGCAATTCGTCCGCTTCTGGTTGCCGGTTTGACGTTCCGGCAAAACATAACGGTGCAACAGCCGGGCAAACAAGCATTAGAATAAGAATCATTATTTTATCGCTTTGCATATTCGGCCTCCTTGATTTATGAATTGAATAAGTTGAGACCAAAGCTATTGTTTGTAATGATTATAATCATATTGTTTTTATAGACTCGGAAAAAGATTTTTCGTTACAGAAAATATAAATATGAATTCGACCTCTTTTTTCGAGTCTGTAAAGACGGGATATTGAGCAGATGTTCGATTTAAGCTGATAAATCACTGTTATGCTTCGTTATAGATTTGTATGAACGATGATATCATACTGCTGACGGTGTGGTTTTTTCTCAAATATTCCTGTGCGTTGTCGGCGATTTTACGAGAAAACTCACGTCTGCTGAGCAGCAGTTGCAGGGCACCGAAAATACTAAGCTCATCGTTCGTATCAAATATAACGGCGGTCTCGTTCTCGACGATCAAATCGTCAACTCCGCCTTTGCAGGCTGCTACGGCGGCTCCGACACTCATTGCTTCCAGCAACAGAGCATTGAAAGTTGTGGTTGGCTGAGGTTGTATGAAGACATCGGCGGTGCCGAGGACCTGTCGCCACGGCGTTGCTCTGGGGACAATAGTGACAATCCGTAGCATATCCAGTGCGGCCAGCAATTTCCATAATTTTTCCTCCGCCCGCCCGCCGCCTATAACGACCATCATGAACTCGTAGCCGTCGATAAGCAAATGCCTAAGGGCGCTGATTAAATTCTCAAATTCATTATCTTTACGGAAGGGATGGGCCGTCACAATCGTCGGCATTCCGGAAGGCCTGGAGAAGCAGCAGGCGGTCTGTGTTGTAAAAGTCCCGATATTGATTTGCCGTACTCTGTCGGCAAAACGAGGATAGAACCGGGTGAAATCGTCGGCGATGCTCCGGGCGGGCACGACAATTCTGATACATTGTGTTGATGATACGGCCAATCGGCTCCATCGTTCCTGCAGAGAATTTATCATTAACACATAAGGCAAATTCAATTGATGCCCTAATTGCCGAACAAGGCCGGCCTGTGTTTCACAGAGGCAATGTAAAACAGTAGGCTTGAATTTTGCGAGGCTCTCGGTCAGCAGCCGTTTGTTGAGATGCTTTATCAAAGGTAATTCGATGTTTGAGTACCTGATGACTTCAGCAGCGCCGAGGACGATTGAATCCAGATTACTGTTCTGAGGACAAACCAAAGCTACCGGAATCGACTCGTCCGTCAAACCGACCAGAAGACGCCCTAAAAACATCCGGTACTCAGTGACAGTGCGTTCGGATGCAATTAAAGCTATTCGAAGCGACTTTTTTTTGGTTTTTTCCGACGCCAAGTTTTCTGACTCCTGATAATTCGATATTGTACTAATGAACGAACAATATACTATCGTTTAAATACTCATATCGCCATTGTGAAATTTGTCGTTTATTGTTGTGACTTTACAGATATTGGAATAACGGCGTATTGAAGGCTGTTTTTGTCCGAAATATGTAAAACCGAACGTTCATTCGCCCCGACAGTCTTATTAATCAGGATTTAACCTTGAGATATTCCGCTGGTTTGGTATAAAAGCATTTAATAGAAAGGGAATGCTATGGGGCGATTGCTTGTGGTTGCCAACAGATTACCGTTTAGTATAACAAAAAGGGCCGATGAGTTTAGTTTTCGGCCCAGTCCCGGCGGTCTTGCTGTTGGTTTATCTTCGCTGCCTGAATTTTATGAACGTCTGTGGATAGGATGGCCCGGAATAACGAATGAAAAGTTGACCAGCGACAATAAAGAAAGAATAAAAGAAAAGCTGGCTGCGGAAAACTGCATACCGATATTTCTTTCCGAAAAGCAAATAGAACGATATTATCTCGGTTTCAGCAACAAGACAATATGGCCTCTTTTTCACTATTTTCCCACGCGTACAATATGGGAAGATAGTTTTTGGAAAACGTATAAACAGGTCAATCAGGCTTTTTTCAGGGTGGTGGCCGATATCGCCGAGCCGGGAGACCGTGTCTGGGTCCACGATTATCAGTTAATGCTGCTTCCAAAGCTTCTAAGGGAGGAATTCTCCGATCTGGAAATCGGTTTTTTTCTGCACATACCATGGCCGTCATTTGAATTGTTCCGGCTTTTACCCTGGCGTGAAGAAATTCTTAACGGCTTGCTGGGAGCTGATTTGATAGGCTTCCACACCTACGACTATGTCCGACACTTTATCAGCAGCGTCAGCAGAATAATAGGTCTTGAACACAAACTGGGCCAGATAAATTTCGGCAGTCATATTGTTAAAGTCGATGCATTTCCTATGGGTATCGATTACAGGAAATATTCTCAGGCGATTAAGAGTACCGGCGTCAAAAAAGAGGTGGAAAAAATACTTCAAACCGTCGGAAAACGCAAGATTATCATATCCATTGACAGACTGGATTATACCAAGGGCATTATCCAGCGACTGGAAGCATTCGATTTGTTTTTATCCGAGAATCCCGAGTATAAGGGCAAAGTGACACTCATTATGGTCGCTGTCCCATCACGCACGGACGTTGAGGATTATCAGGTGCTCAGAGAAAGACTTGAGCATCTTGTCGGGAGGATAAACGGTGAACATGGTGCAATCGGCTATAGCCCCGTATGGTATCTGTACCGTTATATGCCTTTTAATAAAATTGCTGCTTTGTATCATGTTGCCGATGCGGCATTGGTTACTCCTCTCAGGGACGGAATGAACCTGATAGCGAAGGAATTTATTGCAGGAAAAACCGACGGCAAAGGTGTTTTGATTCTCAGCGAGATGACAGGAGCGGCGAGCGAACTGGGTGAAGCTCTGATAATAAATGCACACAATAAAGGGGCCATAGTTAAAGCTATTAAGGACGCTCTTGAAATGCCTTTGCTGGAGCAAATCGAGCGTAACAGGCTGATGCAGGAGAGAATCGCACGTTATGACGTCTCAAGATGGAGCAGTGACTTTATAAACGCTCTGTCCGATATCAAGAAGACACAGCAGGAGCTTTACGTGCATAAACTTTCCGAATCCACGAGACGGAAGTTAATCGAAGATTACGCGGCAGGTCGTAAACGATTACTACTGCTTGATTATGACGGAACACTTGTAGGTTTCAGAGGAAAGCCTGCACAGGCGGGACCTGATATCGAAATTATGGATTTGTTGCAGAATCTATCAGGCAATGACAAAAACTGTGTTGTAATAATAAGTGGAAGAGATAAAAAAACCTTGGAAGAATGGCTCGGTAATCTCGATGTGTCATTGGTTGCCGAACATGGCGCCTGGATCAAGCACAAAGATCAACAATGGCAGTGTACACAACCTCTCGAAGCTCGATGGAAAGATACCATTAGACCTATTCTTGATATTTATACTGATCGAACACCCGGATCTTCCGTTGAGGAAAAAGATTTCTCATTAGTCTGGCACTACCGAAGAGCAGACCCTGAGTTTGCTTACATCAGAGGGCAGGAACTCAGAGATGCTCTGATGAATTTGACGGAGAATCTCGATGTAAGGGTATTCGAGGGCAACAAAATCATTGAAATAAAAAGCGCCGGAGTAAATAAGGGCCGGGCGGTGGAGTTTTGGACGGCAAATCAAAAATGGGATTTTTTGCTGGCCGCCGGAGACGATTATACCGATGAAGAAATGTTTCAGGCCCTTCCGGATGAGGCTTATTCGATTAAAGTGGGACTGAGTATTTCAAATGCAAGGTTTCAGGTAAACACTATGAATGAAATAAGATTGTTACTCAAAGAATTAACAAGGAGTTAGTATGTTAAGTCTTGAAGAATTCCGTGGGATTGTATCGGATAAAACATTAGCCGAAATTTATGCCAGGGCAAGAGGTCTTTACGGCAGGCATATCGTGCACGTAAACAGCACATATATGGGCGGCGGAGTTGCCGAGATACTCTATTCGCTGGTTATGCTTATGAATGACGTGGGTATCGATACCGGCTGGAGAATCCTGCATGGCACATCGGATTTCTTCGAGATTACCAAGAGCTTTCATAACGCCCTCCAGGGTGCCAAGATAAATCTCACCGAGAATAAGAAGGAATTGTACTTGCAGGTCAACGGCAATTACTCGAGGTTTACCCACTTCGACCATGACTGTGTTATCGTCCACGACCCCCAGCCGCTTGCATTGATCAGGTCCTACAGGAAACGCCAGCCCTGGATATGGCGTTGTCATATCGACCTGACCGAGCCGAATGCCCAGTTATGGGATTTTCTCACGGGCTTTCTGCTCAAATACGACCAGATTGTTGTATCGAGTGAAAAGTATTACAAACACGATCTTCCGATAGACCAAAGAATGATACACCCGGCGATTAATCCGCTGAATCATAAGAACATAGAATTACCCGAAAAGACCGTGATGGAATATATCAAAAAAGCCGGCATTCCAACAGATAAACCGATAATCACCCAGGTCTCCCGGCTTGATCCGTGGAAAGATCCCGAGGGAGTTCTCGAAGTATTCAAGAGAGTCAGGGAAAAGGTCGATTGCAGGCTGATCTTCTGTTACAACCTGGCGGGCGATGATCCCGAAGGAGTGCAGATGTACACAAGGACATTCCGCAAGGCAAAAAAATATGTCGATAAAGGGGATGTAATGTTTGTTGTTGGAAATAATGATTTTCTTGTAAATTCAATCCAGAAGTTTTCAAGTGTTATCATACAAAAGTCCACAAAAGAAGGATTTTGCCTGTCGGTCACGGAGGCCCTCTGGAAAGGCACACCTGTTGTTGCCTCCAATGTCGGCGGCATCCCTTCACAAATCGACGACGGAGAAAGCGGGTACCTGCTCGACCCGTATGATATAGACGGTTTCGCTGATAGGATTGTTCATATTATCAAGAATCCGAATGAAGCAAAGGGTATGGGTGAAAAAGCAAAAGCAAAAGTCCGAAAAGAGTTCCTAATAACTCGATTACTCTCGGATTACCTCGATATGCTAAACGCCGTGATTAACGGAGAAAATCGCTGCAATACTATTTAGTTCGTTATTACAGCTTTGCTCTAAAATTGTTTTAGAAGATAGAGGAACTTTTGCTGCTAAATACTATCTGCTAACGACTATTTACTGTTTTACGTCTGGACGGGGTGTGTGATTTTTTTTGACAGGTCGTTGAGCAGCGCACTCATTTTCGGATCATTGTCTTTGGCCATGTTTATCTTGTTGCAGGCGTGCATCACAGTCGTGTGGTCGCGGCCGCCGAGATGTCCCCCGATTTCTTCGAGACTGTGTTTAGTCAGATTTCTGGCTAAATACATACATATCTGCCGCGGCTCGGTTATACTCTGGCTGCGTTTCTTACTTTGCATATCTGCGAGGCGAACATCGAAATGACTTGTAACGACTCCAATAATATCGGTTATGCTTATATGTCTGGCGGCCGCCTTGATTTGCCCGTCCAGAGCGATCTGGGCCAGTTCAAGGTCGATTTCCTTGTTGGTCGTGGTTGCTACCGCGTAGATGGTTGTCAAAGCGCCTTCCAGCTCCCTGATATTTGCATGTACTTTCCGGGCGATATATTCGGCGATTTCATCGGAAATGCTCAAACCTCGAAGATGTGCCTTTTTCTGAATAATAGCGACTCTCGTTTCGTAGCTCGGAGGGTCGATTCTGGCAACCAGACCCCAGCTAAACCTGCTTATAAGCCGTGCTTCCAGTGACGGGATCTTGCCCGGCGGGCAGTCGGCGCTGAGAATTATCTGTTTGCCGTTATTATAGAGGGCGTTAAACGTGTGGAAGAATTCTTCCTGGCTCTGCTCGCGCTCGCGTAAAAACTGGACATCGTCAATGACCAGTGTATCGACACTGCGAAACTGGCTTTGAAAGCCGACCAGATTTCCTTCTTCGATGGCCCTGATAAATCTGTTAACGAATTCCTCGCAGCTTAGGAACTGGATAACGGTGTTCTGAAATTTCCGCCGGGCCTCAAAACAGACTGCGTGCAGAAGGTGCGTCTTACCCAGGCCCGAACTGCCATAGACGAAGAGTGGATTATATGTATTGCCGGGCGACTGACTGACGGCGACGCAGCTTGCATGTGCAAGCCGATTGCTCGGTCCGACAACGAAATTATCGAATGTATAATCGGGATGGAGTCTGAGGCCGGGAGTATCGGGCCGAACATCGCCCTTGTGCTTTTCATGGGTTCTGACATTGAAGTTCACCGCGATAAGATGACCGGTTATCTGTTGTGCCGCCCGTGTGAAGCTGTTTTTACATTTTTCTTCCAAGTATCGATAGACCGTTTCATCAGGACAATTAATAACAAGCGAGCCGCCGTCCAGATGCGAAACCGTCAGTTTATCGAACCACTTGCGGGCATTGGCCGGGTCGAGTGCCTTTGCACGTTCGAGTATATCAGTGAAAATTTCTTCAACTTCCTGGATTGCCACACCGCCATCCCTTATGAATCTACGTCTTTTCCAAAAAGCAAGTTAATCTTTTTTCATTCCTGTTTAATGTCCCCCCCGACCGGCATAGTTTTAGCGCCGACCGAAGCTCAATCTCTGTGGGACAATGACAGTAATTTACCTGTGGATGTCCGGTTTGTCAAAGTTTTTTCCTGTAGTAAAAAAGGAAAAGTTGCAAATCTTTTCGGAACCTGTAAAAGCTTTTTGGAATTAAATATCGGCCGGACTTGAAGTTTTTGCAAAATCCGATATTATCTCAGAGGCATGAACTGCGAAGTTTTATGAAAGGCATACAACTATGGGAATTTTTTCCAAAACCGCCGGTTATTTTAAGGACAGGTTGGGCAAAACACGGGACAAGATAGCGAATTCGCTTTCATCGGTGCTCAGTTTGGGCAGGAAAATCGACGAATCCCTGCTTGACGAGCTGGAGGAAACGCTTATAAGCGATGATATCGGCGTCGAGACGACCCTCAAGCTCGTTTCGGAACTTCGGGAAGCTTATCGCAGCCGGCAGATTGCGACGACCGACGATATAATACCGTTCCTGAAGGAACATATAAAAAGCTACTGGCCGCATCGCGACAGGCAATTACATCAGGCGCAGGACGGCCCGACCGTTATTCTTGTCGCCGGAGTCAACGGCACCGGTAAAACTACAAGTATAGCCAAGCTTGCATATATATTAAATCGGAACAACAAAAATGTCCTGCTTGCCGCCTGCGATACGTTCCGCGCCGCCGCCGTCGAGCAGTTGAGTATCTGGGCCGAACGCATCGGCGTCCAGATTGTCAAACACCAGACAGGCGGCGACCCGGCCGCAGTGGCCTTCGATGCCTGTGAAGCGGCCCTGGCGAGAAATTCCGACATCCTGATTCTCGATACGGCCGGCCGATTGCATACGAAAACGGACCTGATGAAGCAATTAATCAAAATTCGCGATGTGGTCGCTCGAAAAATTCCCGGCTCGCCGCATGAGGTGCTGCTGGTTCTGGATGCGACGACAGGACAAAACGCAATCTCTCAGGCAAAAATTTTCACAGAAGCGATTGACGTAACAGGCATAGTCCTGGCAAAACTCGATGGCACAGCACGAGGCGGAATCGTTATCGCCATAAAAGACCAGCTTGATATCCCCGTCAAATTCGTCGGTCTGGGTGAAAAACCGGAAGATATTGCAGAGTTCGACCCCGCCACCTTTGTGGAGGCACTGTTCGATTAGGCAGGCGGATGGAATTTGGGATTAATAAAAAAAAGTGAAAAATTTCGCTTTTCTCACAATTTTCTCATTTTAAGTTAGATAATATCGTGGTTAGCAAAGCCGAAACGCATCGGCAAGCCCGGCCACGTTGGCGGACCGTAGGATTAAAAGCTTTAATATATGGAGACTAAAAAATGGTAAAGAAACACTGGAAACTAATTACTCTTATGGTTGTTGCCGGTTTAGCGCTGTGTGTTGGAGCAGTGACTACTACACAGATTGCAGAAAAAGAGGAAAGGGTTTCAATCGATCAGGTACCTGCCGCCGTCAAGGCGACGATTCTTGCAGAGGCCGGAACCGGAACTATTAAAGAGATTGAACTCGGAAATGAGGATGGTCAAGCCATCTACGAAGCCGATGTGGTTATAGATGGACAAGAGGTCGAGATTAAAGTGGCCGCCGATGGTACACTGCTTGGTAAAGAAAATGATGATGAGGATGCAAACGATGACGAGGGAGAGGATGAAGACGAGGAACAGGTTTCAATTGACCAGGTACCTGCCGCCGTCAAGGCGACGATTCTTGCAGAGGCCGGAACCGGAACTATTAAAGAGATTGAACTCGGAAATGAGGATGGTCAAGCCATCTACGAAGCCGATGTGGTTATAGATGGACAAGAGGTCGAGATTAAAGTGGCCGCCGATGGTACACTGCTTGGTAAAGAAGATGATGATGAAGACAACGACGATGGTGACGATGAGGAAAATGAGGACGAGGAACTTGTTTCGATTGACCAGGTACCTGCCGCCGTCAAGGCGACGATTCTTGCAGAGGCTGGAACCGGAACGATTAAGGAAATAGAGAAGGAAAATGAGAATGGCCAGATAATCTACGAGGCCGAAGTGATAATAGACGGACAAGAGACCGATATAAAAGTGGCCGAAAATGGGACTCTTCTCGGCATGGAAGTCGATGACGAAGACAACAACGAGAAGAACGACGACGATTAATGCCGGGATAAGTACTGACACATCGACTTATAGATGTTAAAATATGCACCGCTGAGTGGTGGGCTGCTGCTCAGCGGTTTTTCTTGTCGTTATGTCCGGTCGGAAGCGTTCGCGCTTGATATGAAAACCGTCTTCTGCCCATAAGATTATGCGGCAAATCATTGTTACAGGAATGTGCCAAATGCAAGTTATCACAGGTAACAGGTTCAAATACGTTCTTTTTACGACATTTTGTGTATTACTCTTGTGTTGTTCGGCAGGTCTCTCGGCAATCATCGCCGAGGGAGTCACGCTGGTACAGTTGACGGATGACGGCAAATCAAGGGCTGTGGCCTGGGCCTGGCATGGCGATTGGGTGGCCTTTGCGCGACAAGTGGGTGACTCATCCCAATGGCAACTGCACGTCATGAAGTCCGACGGCACCGAAGCCAGGCCTGCCTGCCAGGTAGGGGATGTGTTTTTTGCCGAGTGGTCCTGGGCCGGCGACCGCATCGCGTATGAATTCTCCAACGCAACTGAAGAAGAAAGCCAGGGAGCAGCCTGTATTTATGACATCAGCCAGAATCGATCCACCACTATTTCCCCTCCGTATCGAAGAAACAATTTTGACGCCGATGATGGGCCCTACTGGTCGGCTGACGATCGCTACCTTGCGTACAAGGTCCGCCTGGGCCTGACGGAAACGCGGCAAATCTGGCTCTACGACACCGTTACGGAAAGGACATGGCACCTGCTGCCCGAGCGAGGCGAGGGGAAAGATCAGCGATGGAGTGCATCTCTGCCTCCGAGGCTAAGTCTGCTCGTGGCAGCCAGCGGCAACTCTGACGTGGTCACCGTCAATCCCGACGGAACCGACCTTGTCATGATAACTGATATCGGAAGTGAATCATTACGCGCCGGAGATGCTCGCTGGTCTCCCGTGGATGATGTCCTGGCCTTCACTTTCGACAAGGACATGACGCAAAGCGAGCGCGGAGAGCGCTGCGACGCCTGGATCGCCCGCGCCGATGGAAGCGATGCCAGAAATCTGACCAATGCCAGCTCGCCCGCTACAGAGAACCAGCTCGAGCTCGATGACCCGCAATGGTCCTGGGACGGGCGCTACATATTGTCCAAAGGGGATCGCTTCGACATCCAGGGCAACGGCATCGACACACTGTATCTCATAGACCCCAACAGCGGCGGATATAAGATACTTTTGACCAGCTACCCGCGAAAGGATGGAATACTCGATGACTACGAAGCCATGAAATGGTCCTATGACAGCACGAAAATCGCTTTCCTGACCAAACGCTCTACGGTTCGGAACTGGGGTCCCGATTCGCGAGAGGAGAACCAGCGTACGGCTCTGACCATCTATGATATGACCACGGGGAAGGCCGAGGACCTTCTGCTGTTGAGTGAAGAGTTGGATCGCAAGCAGATCGAAGCCAGCGATGATCGTGATGACGGTGTGGTCAATATATCATGGTCGCCGGACAGCCGGTCGTTGCTTATTACGATATCGAAGATCATCAGCCAAGCCGACCGGATACTGCAGCCTGATGTTTATCGCGTGGACCTGCCGCAGCGTCTTATCAGCCCCCTGGCCCGCACCTGTGACGGGCCTCCAATTGGCCGGGCTTCGTCAATAACGGCCGACGTAACATCGCCCGGACAGCAGCAGGTGCAAACCCCTGCCGGCATTACAACAGAGGCCGCCTCTCCAGAGTCTTTCACAGACGATTCCGGCATCATCACAAGGACGATAGAGCCCCTGCATATGACTGTGGAAGAAGCACTTGCATCATTACCGACCAAATACAATCAATATGTCACTGCGAATACATCCCGCAATCTCCTGCTGTTCATGGGTCCTGCCGAGCTTCTGGCCGAGCTGCAGGCGAATCTGAAACTGATCGACACGCCAGCCAGCCAGATTCTTGTCGATCTGTTAGCCGTGGAGCTGACCGACGAGGCCAATCGTGAGCTCGGGCTGGACTGGACTTACGCCGAGGGACGGTTCGCTATGTTCCAGCCTATGGGTAACGCGATTCGCGACCTTAGCCCGGACGCCTCATTAGACGGACTTACCACCTACCCCGGAACCGGCCAGGTTTTCTACCAGGGCGTCGGAAAATTGCCACGGGAGTTCTTCGTTCGCCTGAACGCACTGGTCCAGGACGGCAAGGGCACGATTCTGACCAACCCGCGCACGGTCGCGGTCAGCGGTCTGGAAGCCACAATTCAGATTCGCAAGACGCTGAATTATTTCTTTAACGAAGGCTACGACGTATCCGGCCGGCCCATCGTCAAGAAGAGCGATATCTCGGCCGATACCCAGGGCCGCATTACCCCCACCCTTTTAGCGGACGGTCGAATCAGCATGGTGGTCTCGATTAAAGTCGGGAGTTTCACTTTTACACCGGACGCAGGTCTACCGGAACAGGTCAATCGGGAATCCACAACTACGGTCACTGTTCGGGAAGGCCAGACCCTGGTGATTGGCGGCCTGCGCCAGCAGGAAATGAGCGAAGCCGTTATCAAAGTGCCGATCCTGGGCGATATCCCGATCATTGGGCTTTTGTTCAAGAAAACACAAAAGGCGACTCGAAACAGCGTGCTGACGTTATTCATCACACCGCATGTCCTGCAACCCGACGCCCCGGCACCGGACTGGCCGCAATTAGATGCCAATGACCATAAAATACAACCTATTATGAATGAGCTTCCGTCACAAAACGATAATATATCGAGTGAAAACTGACTATAGATAACGTACAGGTAAGGAAGAAACGACACGGCTCGCTTCAGCAGCCAAAAATATACACGACGTCAGTGGAAATAAAAGATGCGTTTGCTACTTATCGAAGACTTTCGGCCTTTGCGGCAGTCTCTTACGAAAGGGCTGCGCGAGGCGGGTTTTGCCGTGGATACTACAGGTAATGGTCAGGAAGGTTTGTGGTATGCAATGGGTAACGAGTATGATGTAATTATTCTCGACCTTATGCTTCCCGGCTTGGACGGCCTTGAAATCCTCAGGAAGATTAGAGCACAAGGGAAAAAATCCCATGTCCTGATTCTTACAGCCAGAGACACCGTGCAAGACCGCGTAAACGGCTTAGACCTCGGGGCCGACGATTACCTGGTCAAGCCATTCGCATTCGAAGAACTTTTGGCACGTATTCGTGCATTGTTGCGTCGTAGCTATATTCAAAAGAATCCCCGTATAAAAATCCAGGACTTGCGGATTGATCTTATTACGCAGATGGTCAGACGCGGACAAGAGGTTATTCAGCTTACGCCAAGGGAATATGCACTCTTGGAATACCTCGCTATGAGGACCGGTCAATTGGTATCCCGCTCAGATATATGGGAACATGTCTACGAGTTCAGCTCATCTGCGTCCAGTAATGTGGTTGATGTTTATGTTGGTTATCTGCGTAAAAAAATTGAACGACCAAATAAGCCTGCTTTGATTCACACTGTCCGGGGCCGTGGATATATGGTAGGAGAAAAATCTTGATGCGCTCACTCCGAACTCGTTTACTTACCGGTATAATTGGCGGGATAATACTGCTGTTGACAATCTTCAGCCTGCTTATATACGTTGTGATTCGTAGTGCATTGGTCGAACAATTCGATACAACTCTCGCATCGATCGCACAGGTACTGGCAGGCTCGGTCGAAATCGATGGTAACGAAGTCGAGATGGAGTTCGGAGTGCAACAGATGCCGGAGTTTCAAAACACCGAGCACCCCACCCACTACCAACTCTGGAAAGCTGACGGCACAGTAGTGGCCAAGTCTCCTCTGTTGGGTACACATGACCTTTTCCGCCTTGAGGGAATCCTCGATGAACCTGTTTTTGGGAACTCACAAGACAATAATGGTAAACCACAACGAGTAGTATGTCTGAACTTCGTGCCAAGGATCGCAGACAATGATAATGAGGATGATGGCCAGCCGACGAATGAACAAGTACTTACTTTAGTAGTTGCTCTGGATGCCGGTGATTTGTTAGGCCAATTGCATTTCTTACGCGGGCTTCTCTTGATAGCCTCAGCAGCGATTATCACTCTGTCTTTTCTCATTGCCGTTGTCGTAGTCCGGAAGGGCCTTCGTCCTTTAAATTTTATAGCCGCCGAGATTGAGACCATCAGCGCAGACAGCCTAACGTCACGAATCGGCGCTGAGCAGGTACCAACAGAGGTAGTTCCGATCAAGAACCGCCTCAATGAATTATTGTCTCGTCTGCAAGCTTCTTTCGGCAGGGAGCGACAGTTTAACGCTGATGTCGCCCATGAATTAAGAACGCCCTTGGCCGGGATACGTTCCACGATTGAAGTCACGCTAAGGCGTCACCGGGACAATGATGAGTATAAAAGAGTCCTTTCCGATTGTCAGGCTATTGTTGAAAATATGCAGACAATGGTCAATAGTCTGCTGATGCTTACCCGACTGGATTCTCAACAAATCGGCTTAAAGACCGAGCAGATTCGACTTGCCGAACTGATGAATTCCTGTTGGCGCTCCCTCTGTAACAAAGCACATGAACGCAAGATCGTATTTGATAATCGTATTCCTGTCGAAATGTCTTGCCAATCAGATTCAGAGCACCTTTGTATGGTTTTCATGAACATTATGGATAATGCCGTCGAATATGCAGATAAAGGGGGAAAAATCTGGGCAACAGCTCGACAAACAGATGGTTCTCTGGAACTCGCCGTCTCTAATACCGGATGCCAACTTACCAAGGAGCAAATCTCACAAGTGTTCGACTGCTTTTGGCGTAGTGATTCATCACGCTCAGACACAGGCAATCATTGTGGTTTGGGTCTGGCCTTAGTTCAAAGACTGGTAACTGTATTAGGAGGTAACGCCGAAGCAGAGCTTGAGCCGGATGGTATATTTATCGTAAAACTGATCTTGCCTTCAAGCCGTTAATATAAAAACACAGGGAGCTGATCGGAGCCTGAAATTTTATTAGATTCGAGGGTAACCACCAAGATATTCGGTCTTCGGTAAATCGCCGACCAACGGCATAGCATATTCGACAAACGCATCGGTAATCCCGTTGCCGTCGGCGTTGATGAATTCATCAGGCATCGATTTGGTATTTTCCGCTACGTTGCAAAGTTCGGTCCGGAATAATTCGACGGCGTAATTTACACCGTTGCTGGTTCGTCTGATTGCCACCGAGCCGTTGTCATGCTCCATTGCATATTGGACCGCATGACGCCCGCACCAGCGTGCTTCTCGAACGTCCACTGGGGATTGCAGGCCCGCGAAACTTCTTTGGAGATAACCGAACGTATCGGCCCGGACGCGTTTGACTCCCAGTTTGCTTTTAACCTCGGCCGCCAGGAAGTCCGCCAGCGCGCCTGTGCCGGATAACTGTATATTGTCGTGAGCATCCACTTCAACCTGCTTGGCTAATTTCTTTGCCCACGTTTCGCCGTCCGCGTCGCAGATTCCCTCGCTAACGGCAACCACGCACCTGTTTAACTTGCTTAAAACCTTTTCGATATCGGCTACGAACTTATCTTTCGGAACCTCTCTCTCAGGGACATAAACCAAATGCGGCCCATCGTCTTCTCTCTGCCTGCCTAAAACTGAGGCGGCGGTTAAAAAGCCGGCGTGCCTGCCCATAATTACATCGATTTTCACGCCCGGCAGCGCCCTGTTGTCAAGGTCGTCACCCATCAGTGCGCAGGCCTCGAACTTCGCCGCCGTGCCGAAGCCCGGACAATGGTCGGTGACAAGCAGGTCGTTATCTATCGTCTTGGGGATGTGAAATGCACGAATATCGAAATTCATTTCATCGGCGACGGTGTTTAGAATATGGGCGGTGTTGGCCGAGTCGTTGCCGCCGATATAGAAAAAGTAACGAACGTTTCGTTTCTTGAAAACTTCCATAATTCTGGCGCAGGATTCTTTGACCGGCTTATCTCTACAGCTACCAATCGCCGAAGACGGTGAGGCCGCTACTAATTCGAGCGTCTCGGCCGAGAGTTTGCCTAAATCGATAAAATCATCTTTGATCATACCTGCCAGGGCATGCATGGAACCATAGATATTTTCTATCTGTGGATGTTTCTTTGCTTCTTCGATAACGCCGACTAAAGAGGCGTTGATTACGCCGGTCGGACCGCCGGATTGAGCTACGACTGCATTTGCTTTCGGGGCATCTGCCATTTGTTTCGTTCTCCATTAAAATCTGCATACTACTATTTATCTACGGTCGGCATATTATATATATAAAACATTGTTGAACAAGCATAATTGGAAATTGGCTTTGTTTGGGTTTGTTTTTTCGTCGGTTAAAAGCTGCAATTTTGCCATATTATTCTGTTATCAAAGATCTTACGTCAAATTACCCATTTTGAAATTGGCTTTGTTTTGCATTTTTTTACCTCTGTTATCTGTTTTCCGGCTTCTGACTTCTGCCGTTACAAATTGGCTTTGTTTTTTCAAATTAGTTTTTTACCTTAAAAATCATGTTTTTCTTTGGTTTTGCCCCCTTCTGCTTGTATTAGATTAAACTTTTTAACTTCTAACTTTTACGTTTTGAACATTTTAAATTTTGAGCATTTGAGATTGTTTCGGATTTAGAAATTAGGGCTTAGAATTTATTGTTGTTTTATGCTCCCCCCCGTTTTCGATGAACTATGAACAACGAACTATCGATTGTTCATTCCATATTCTATCTGAAAACAATCGATTTACAACCAAAATCCCCATTTTTCAGGCAAATTGTCCTTAACTCGATACTCAATATTGGATGCACGATTCTTGACTTTGTCATCATGAACGCACCGTAAGGTGTTCCCAAGGGATAGCGAAGAGAAGTGAAGGATCTGGCCAATGAATTGTAATCTTGCTTATCGATATAAAATCAGAAAAGTACTTCCTATGGGACAAGCCCCTATGGTGCAGGTGGACACCTTTAAATTCCCCCTGCTACGGAAAAGACCATACTTTGTTATTTTAAGCCCTAAAAGCTTATCTGGGGTGTCGGAACATTCTTGGCAAAGTCTTACGCGCAACTACATCCCCCCTTCACCTCCCACGACATACCGTCGTCACATCTGTTCCCTGCGGAGCAATAGACACAGGAAACCTGACAATCGTGCGTGAGGTGCAAGATTATGTCTATAGTGCCATTTCAAAATGCACTACAGCTATGAGGGTGGTCTTTACAATGTAGAAAATGGATGGCCCAAACACTAACTACTTGCCAATACTACCCTCGCATCCGCTCAAAAAAACCGCAAGTGCTAAAAGGGCAGCTACAGCAACCACAAAGCCAAAGCTGTAAATTTGTCGTAATTTCATGTTACATCTCCATTTGAACTTTTACAATTGTGGATTGGTCTTAATTTCATATTACTCGGGATTTCCCATATACCCCAATAATAAACACTGCTAAAACTTCAGACTTCATTAGCTTACTGTACTGCTCCCCCGTTAAGCAAGAAAAAAGTTGTGCAATTTTTGCCAGTTAGAAACACAAAAAGATTCATTGAGTCGCCCATTACTGGATATTCATAAGTCATTGTAGATTAAAGCATTATTGCCTGCCACAGGCGGTCACACGCCAGTAGAATAGGCCATACATAACTAAACATTATGCGTTTCTACTTAGGTACATTTCTTCAAATTCACAGGGGTTTTCGTCCGCTGATGACTCTAAGCAGGACGACCACGATGGCAATCACCAGAAGAGCATGAATGAACCCATGCATGGTGTAAGAAGTCAGTAAACCAGCGAGCCACAATATGAGCAGAACAACAGCGATAGTGTAAAGCATAATTATTATACTTTCTTTTTTTGGGGCTTAGTATCCGATGCAGACAGCCGCGCTGTCTAACGTACCAAACCCACAAATCCATCTTGTATGCTGATGTGAAATAGTTTTTTAAAGCCTAAGCAGCTTGACTTTTCATCGGCTTTTTTTCTGAAAGCGTTTTTCCTTTAATTCTTCGAGATACCTTGCCGCGGCATCCTTGCCGCCTAATCCAAAGGCAAGCGCCAAAGCAAGGCAAACACCGCCAAGGATAATATTGAAGGTGGCAGTTACCAAAAGAGGTGCAATGCCAAGCTGTGCCAGTGAAATTGTCACTGCAAAAATTATAATCGCCCATTGGCTTATGCCAGCCAGAAGATCCGGTTTGGGCAAATTCGCGTTCCCCGCAGCTATCCGCACTATTCCAGACACAAAACTTGCCAGAAACATTGCCACTACAAGTACAAACAATGCCGCTATCACCTTTGGAACATATGCAAATAAGCTTGCCAGAATGTCCGAAGCCTTGGGCAGACCCAGGGCATTGACAACCATCACCAGCACCATAATCATAATCAGCCAATACACTAAGCTGCTGACGACTTCCCGGGCGGTCGTTTTTAAATTGCCCTTTCTGAGAACTTCGGATATCCCCGCCTTATCCGCCATCATATCAAAACTTACGGTCTTAAGCAGCCAGTCCACAATCCGTCTGATTGCTTTGGCCACAATCCAGCCCACTATCAGGATGACCAATGCACCCAGCAGCACGGGGAGATAGGCCATAATTCTGGTCAACATCTCACGGACCGGATCAACAATAAGATTTCCCCATTCTATTGATGCCAACATTTTGTGTACCTCCATGTTAAATTGTTAATTTTGAACACGTGTCTTTTCACTTCTCTGCTTCCCTGCCATTTTGGATACGCTTAAAACATTTTCATTGGGCATCACCTCCTTTATATTCAAAGAGGTAAGTTTATTTGAGATTTCTCATTTAATATTTAAAATCAAATCCGGGGACATCTTACTTATTTCTCCCTTTCATTGAAGTCAACTCATATCTCGCGTAGTACTTTTCAACAGATGCGTCAAAATTGACTTGCTCGGCATCCATGAGGTCTAAGGTACTACATTTTCCTTGGTTTGTCATTAAGTTTTTTTACGTTGAAATTCTGAGAATAAAAATTTGTTCAGGATTTATGATTTAGAGTGTGGGATTTTAAGTGGTGTTATAAGCCTATTTGACTTCTTCGCTGATTATTGAAAAAAAGGCAATGCTCGAAAAGAACGGCCTCGACCCTGGGAAGTATTCATAAATGACAGTGACAATTATGTTTTTATTTCTTGACATTAACCGTCATATTCTTGTATTATGTTAAATAATAGTGAAAAATGGGATAGGTTTTTTATTTTGCTATTATTCGATAAAGGGGGGAGGAGGTTTGTAAAATGGCCGCGAGAAGCTCCCGAATCCAACAGATATTTTTTTCATTCATTATAATATGCTTTGTCTGTTTTCCTGCCCGGGCCAAGTACGGCGGCGGAACGGGAGAGCCGAACGATCCCTATCAAATCGATACGGCTCAGGATCTGATCGATCTGGGTAATGAACCCAATGACTATGATAAATCCTTTATTCTGACAGCGGATATTGATCTGTCGGGTATGCTCTTTGACCGGGCCGTGATTGCACCGGATACCAATGATGCTGCTGATTGGTTTCAAGGTGCATCCTTCTCCGGATGTCTTGAGGGCCGGGGACATGTGATCCGTCATTTGCAAATCCAGGGTCAGGATTACGTTGGTCTGTTCGGACGATTAGGTGATGGAGCAGTGATTACTAATCTTGGCCTGGAATCTGTGGATGTCCGTGGCCATTGGTATATAGGCGGCTTGGTAGGATTCAATTTTTACAAAGGTATTATCTCGTCAAGCCATAGCACCGGCACAGTGAGTGGTGATTGGTATATTGGCGGTCTGGTAGGATTCAACTATGGCATTATCACGTTAAGCTACAGCACCGACACAGTGAGTGGAAATAGTCGTGTCGGCGGCCTGGTGGGAGAGAATTCCGGCAGTATCTGGTCGAGCTACAGCAACGGCACTATCAACGGAGAGCAACAACGCGTTGGCGGCCTGGTGGGAGAGAATGGTCCGGATGGCAATATCTTATCGAGCTACAGTACCGGCACGGTCAGGGGAAATGAGTATATAGGCGGCCTGGTGGGTATAAATTATGGCAATCTCTCGTCGAGTTATAGTAGGGGTACGATAAGAGGAGGAATGTGGTGGACTGGTGGTTTGGTGGGATGCAATTTTGCGGGCAGTATTTCATCGAGTTATAGCACCGGCATGGTCAGTGGTGATTACTTTATCGGTGGCCTGGTGGGAATAAATAACAATGGGGGTAGCATTACCACGAGTTTCTGGGACACCCAGACTTCTGGAGTGAATGTTAGCGATGGTGGTTTGGGACGGAGTACTGCACAAATGCAAAATATTAATACCTTTCTGAATGCGGATTGGGATTTTACTGGTGAGACAGACAACGGCCCCTGTGACTTCTGGCACTTTCAGGAAGGGGCCTATCCCTCTTTGGCTGTTTTTTCGGGTGTTGTCCCGGATGAGCCTAATGGTGCAGGGACATTAGATGATCCGTATCTGATTACGGATGTCAATGGACTTGGATACGTATGGTACAGGCCCTTGGCTCATTATCGCCTGATTTCGGATGTTGACCTGTCGGGCATGACTTGGCGTATGGCTGTGGTTCCCTGGTTTGGCGGCAGTTTTGACGGCAATGATTTTTGTATTCGATCTTTACACATAGACGGAGCAGGTCATTTAGGTTTGTTCGGTATCCTGGGGTACGGCTCAGAGGTTACCAATCTGGGCCTTGAAGATATTTCTATTTCTGGGATAGGCAATTACGTCGGTGGCCTGGCAGGAAGCAATTTTTACAGCTGTATCTTGTCGTGCTATAGTACCGGTACAATCAGAGGAAAACAGTGGATCGGCGGGTTGGTGGGTTATAATTTTGATGGTACTATCTCGTCGAGTTGCAACATTAGCACAGTGAGTGGAGACGAGGATGTCGGCGGCCTGGCGGGATACCATTCCGGCAGTATCTCATCGAGTTATAACACCGGCACGGTCAATGGAGATAATGAGGTTGGTGGCCTGGCGGGATTCAGTTATGGCCATATTTCGTCATGCTACAACACTGGTACGGTTAGTGGAGATCAAAAAGTTGGTGGACTGGTGGGACTGAATCGGGACAAACCTATTTCTTCGAGTTATAGCACTGGCATGGTCAGTGGCAATAAGGACGTCGGTGGCTTAGTGGGATTCAATGATGACGGCAGTATCGACTCGAGCTTCTGGGATATAGAGACCTCCGGACTGACCGAAAGCGCAGGAGGTACGGCCCTGAGTACCGCCGACATGAAAGACATCAACACCTTTCTGGATGCAGGCTGGGACTTCGTTGACGAAACGACCAACGGCACTGAAGATATCTGGTTCATGCCGGAAGATGATTATCCAAGTTTGAAATGGGAAGAAGAATAAATTAACAATAATTGGGTTATGAATTAAGTTTTCAGGCGTTTGCTTATTGATAGTACGTAAAGAAAGAAATCTGGAGGATAGAGACATGACGCGACAAAGATTCCTTATATTTATGCTTGTTTGTACTGTTTCGTGCATTTCCTGGGCCGATCCGAATGACCCGGTGGTTATTCAACGTGTCTGGTATGTAGATGACGATGCCCCAGGACAGATCCATGACGGCAGCAGTTGGGAGACTGCATTCGTGCACCTTCAGGATGCCTTGGCCGTGGTGCAAGCTGATGAGATGATCCGGGTGGCCCAAGGGACCTACCGACCGGATCAAGGCAATGGGATGACACCAGGTGACCGGGAAGCCACGTTCCAGTTGATCAGTGGCGTTACGCTCACGGGGGGGTATGCCGGGCCCGGCGTCCTTGACGCCAATGACATCCCAATAGACCCCAATACCCGGCATATAGACCTATTCAAGACCATCCTAAGCGGCGATCTCAACGGCGACGATAGGGAAGATGGCGGGCTTGATGACTCGTCTACCGATCCAAATCGCGCTGAGAATTGCTACCATGTCGTAACCGGCAGCGGGACGAATGCCGATGCTGTGCTGGATGGCTTTGTGGTGACCGGCGGCACGGCCGACAAGGGGGAGGTCCCCGGCTATGATAACGACGGTGGAGGGGTCCTCATTCGCCGTGGAAGTCCGACCTTCAGGAATTGTAGGTTCTCACGGAACATGGCCAATCAAGGTGGTGCCGTCTGGAATCGCGATGCCTCCCCTGTCTTCATGAACTGCCTATTCATGGACAATGAGGCAGTCGAAATGACGCTCACAAGTAGTATCCGTTCAGACCCTTACACAGTGACCAGTGCCGGAGGCGCTGTCGACAGTGATTTTTCATCGCATCCCGTTTTCATCAATTGCGCCTTTTGGGCAAACCGTGCGGTACATGGGGGGGCCATCGGTGTTTGGGAACAGTCGTCGGTTGACCTGCACAACTGTACCCTCAGTGGGAACAGAGCCGATTTCGGCGGTGCGCTTTACAACTACTCTACTGGGACAACAACAATAACCAACTCGATTCTATGGGGCAACGAGGCGGCGACCCGTGATGAAATCCTTACGGGAAGCAAGTACCCTTCGACCACGATTGTCTCCTACTCTTGCATAGCTGGGGGCCATGCAGGCACCGGCAATACCAGCGCCAACCCTCGCTTTGTGAGCGGTCCGCTTGGTGACTATTACCTCAGCCAGATAGGTGCGGGCCAGTGGTGGGATAGCCCGTGTGTGGACGCGGGAAATGATACCGCATCCAACCTGGGCTTGGGCGAGCGTACAACCCGTACCGATGAGGTAGGCGACCAAGGCACTGTGGACATGGGTTATCATTATCCTCAGTGGGTGTCATCAGGCCTGGAATATGACCAGAGTGCGGAAGGATTTGAGTCGGGTCATTTGGATAGTCTCCCTTGGGAGGTCTCCGGCGATGCGTACTGGATAGTCTGCTCGGGCGAGAGGAACTCCGGCCGTTACAGCGCTCAGGCAGGTTTGATCGGAGATAATCAAAGTAGTGTCTTAAAGATAACACTTGATTGTGTTGATGGAGAAATCAGTTTCTATTACAAGGTCTCTTCTGAAGCATATTTTGATCACTTGAAGTTCTATATTGACGGCATGGAGAAGGACAATTGGTCGGGCGAGCGGGATTGGACTCAGGTGTTCTTCCCTGTAACCGCGGGCACCAGAGCCTTTAGGTGGGAATATGTGAAGGACCGTTCTGTGTCTGTAGGTACTGATAGTGCCTGGATTGACGACATTGTATTTCCGATGAATTAAGGAAAGTTTATTTCGGTATTTTTAATACTGGATGATGTGGATGTGTCAAGAGATGGTGTATTGAAAAACAGAGAGGACAGAGCAATGGGAAAGTCAATACCTTGTGTGTTTTTTGTATTCTTTTTATTCACGGCCAATGCCTTGGGATATACCGGCGGTAGCGGGACGGCGGCTGACCCATACCAAATCGCAACAGTTGAGGACCTTATCCTGCTTGGCGATAGTCCCGAAGATTACAACAAGAATTTCATCCTGACCGACGACATCGACCTGGACCCGAATCTTCCCGGCGGCAAGATCTTCGTCAAGGCAGTGATTGCTCCTGATACAGATGATGTTGAGAAGTGGTTTCAGGGAATTCCTTTTACCGGAGTCTTTGATGGTGCCGGACACGTGATAAGTAACTTTTCAATCGATGACAATGGAGTGGGTAATGATTATCTTGGTCTGTTTGGTCTAATTTCCAGCACAAATGCTGAGATAAAGAATCTTGGTCTGGAAAATGTAAATGTCATCGGCTCCGATAATTCTGAAAATCTCGGCGGCCTGTGCGGACATAACGAATACGGTAGTATAAGTCACTGCTATTCAGCGGGTAAGGTAGTTGGCGGAGACGATTCTGAAATTCTCGGTGGCCTGTGTGGATTGTGCTATTTTGGTAGTATTATAAACTGCTATTCAACGGGCACAGTAACCGGCGGAGATAGTTCTGCCATGCTCGGTGGCCTGTGCGGAGAGCACGAGCACGGCATTATCGACAAATGTTATTCAACATGCAAGGTAACCGGGCCAACTGGCAGAAATGATTCGAACTATCTCGGTGGCCTGTGTGGACGTAGCGTCTATGGCAGTGTCAGCAGTTGCTATTCCACGGGTACAATAACGGGTGGTGATATTCTCGGTGGCCTGTGCGGATATAATAGCTACAATAGTATTAGAAATTGCTATTCCACGGGTATAGTAATCGGCGCAGAGAATTCTGTCCAAGTTGGTGGTCTGTGCGGATATAATATAGGTATTATTAGCAATTGCTATTCCACGGGTAAGATAACCGGGGGTAACTATCTCGGTGGCCTGTGCGGATTGAGTGACAGTGAAGGCAGTATTAGCAACTGCTATTATCTTATCACAGCGGGCCCTGATAATGAACAGGGAACACCACTGACACATAATCAGATGACGCAGCAAACAAACTTTACCGACTGGGACTTCAATAATATTTGGGTGATCTGGGATGGATACGACTATCCCCATCTTCAATGGGAGTCTGGACCGAAGCCGACGATTGTGTTTGTAGATATTCCGGGCGGTACATTCGAGATGGGCGATCATTATGATGTGGGCAATGACGATGAAAAACCTGTTCATTCGGTTACCTTAGACAGCTTCAATATTAGCAAATATGAAACCACGAATGCCCAATACACTGAATACCTCAATGCAGCGCTGGCCGGTGAGCTAATCCATGTTATTGACGGCGTGGTGTATGCTATCCCAGACGGCAACCAGGTTGAGCCGTATTTTTATACCCTAAGTGCAATTTCTTCCAGTCAGATAGAATACACTCAGGGGCAGTTCATAGTACGCAGCCGTGATACTAACAGCATGGCTGATTATCCGGTAGTGGATGTGAGCTGGTACGGGGCCAAGGCTTTTTGTGATTACTATGGATATCGCCTGCCCACCGAGGCCGAGTGGGAATACGCTGCGCGTGGCGGTTATCATGATCCGTATTATCAGTATCCCTGGGGGAGTAATGATATTGATTGCAGTAGTGCAAATTATAGGGCAAATGATGACATAAGAGACTTTTGTAATCCATTAAACTTAACCTCTTATCCATTTGTATCTCCCGTGGGATATTATGGTGAACAGGGAGGCTATGGCTTGTGTGACATTAGTGGAAATGTCTGGGAATGGTGCCGGGACTGGTACATTTCCAGTTATTATAGTACAAGTCCTCCGTATAATCCACCAGGCCCTGATACGCCTATCGTAACTAATCGAATTCTACGCGGCGGTTGCTGGAGTGAGAAAGGCGATCGTTGCCACGTGGCTTGCCGTCATGGAATCATCCCGCAACAAAACCGGTGGGACGTTGGATTTCGGGTGTGTACTACTATTAATATCATTGACTAAAGATGTGTTCTTAAAGGTATGAGTTAAACAGGCCGATCTTGCCGATAGCACCGACGATATATGGTGGATTCTCGAAGGCCGGGATTATCCACGATTATGGTGGGAACCGGTTCCTGAGAACTAATTCAGTCGAAGGAGTTTCTTAATCGGTCAATTGCTTTGTTCGGCATTATAGGCTCGTTTTACTTCTTCGGCGATGATTTTTATACCGGCGGTGACGGTCTCTGTGTCCTGGGAATAGTTCACGCGGATACATTCGTTTTTATGCCGCCATGTCTCTTTCAAGCCCGGGAAGAAATAATTGCCGGGAACAACCAGAACGCCTCTTTTCTTGAGCCTTTCGTAAAGTTCGCTGTCGGTGATCGGCAGCTCCGGGAACCACAGCCACAAAAAGAACGCCCCTTCTGGTTTGTGAACGTGAAAATCAATCCCGTCCAACTCTCTGAATACCTGTTCCAGAACCGCCCGGGCCTTTTCCCGGTAGAACGGCTTGATAATGTCACGGGCCAGACGGATAATTTCACCGGTTTTGAATAAATCTCTCGCAATCGCCGCACCCATACCACCGGGAGCAAGACTAATCACGGCGTTAACTCTTGAGACCATCTCGATGACTTCTTCGTCGGCGATAACAATCCCGGTTCGCACGGCGGGCAGGCCGAGCTTCGAGAGGCTCATGCAGTAAATAGTCTGCTTGTTCCATCTGGCCCTGGCCTCTGTAAATACAATATCCGGAAACGGCGTACCGTAAGCATTATCTATAATCAATGGGATATTGTGTGTCCCGGCAAGCTCGCCGAGCTTTTCAATTTCCGTATCCGTTAAAACGTTACCGGTCGGATTGGTGGGACGCGAGACGCAGATTGCACCGATTTGTTCGGTGACGTTTAACAGGTCGAAATTAATATGATATTTGAAAGTGTGATTATCTATATGCTTGATCAACGGCTTATTGGCGACGAATAAATCCTCCGCCAGACCTACGTCACTATATCCGATATATTCGGGGGCTAAGGGGAAAAGTATTTTCCTGTCGTCACCATCCTCGAAGGCGCCGGCGAAAATATTGAAAAGAATGAAAAATGCCGTCTGGCTGCCGTTGGTAAGGGCGATATTTTTTTTTGTCACGTCCCAGCCAAGCTCGTCCCTTAATAGCGATGCAATCGCATCGATGAATTCCGTATTGCCGCCCGGCGGGTCATAATTGCCGATGGCCCGCTCGAATTCGCAGCCGTCCTGTAAGAGCTTTTCCATACTTAATCGAAAATATTTCTGAACTTCGGGAATGTGGGCGGGATTGCCTCCGCCGAGCATCAGCATTTCCCGGTTTTTCGAGGAGGCGCTGCCCAAATCCTCCATGAGCCGGCCTATGCCGGATATAGCTGCAATTTTCCGACCAAATCTGGATACTTTCATTTTTATACCTCGATAGAAACACCCGGCGTCAAAAAGTATAGCCATTTTGCGATTGTGTTGGATTTCAGGATGGCCGAAGCCGCCCTGCCGTAAAGCTCCAACTGCCTGCGGTAGAATTCGGCGCGTTGTTCGGCCCGGCCGGGTTTTATATTATCTGTTTTAAAATCTATTATCACAAGACCCTGCGGTGTTCGTATCAACAAATCAATAATACCCTGAACTATGATCGTATCTCGTATCTCGTTATTCGTATCTCGAACGGCGAACATATTATCCCATTCGGAAATTGGCAAAGCGTAAGTGAAAGGCCATTCACGTAAGACCGAATTGCCGGTATCGAATAACAGCCGGCCCAGCTCGCTGTTGAAAAATGTCACGATTGATTCCGTATCGATATGCTCTGCGGCCTTGGCGGATATGGCTTTTTCGTTAACAAGTTTTTCTATTGTGCGTGATACCGTCGTTTCACTGACAGGTGCGGATAAATCGAGCCGGGAAATGACAAGATGCGAAGCGGTTCCCTTTAGTCTCGGTTCGAGAATATCGATTGTTTGCGGTTCGGTCGCCATGAGTGCACGAGGTCGGCGGTCCAGCGTCCCTGAATAATCGAATTTTATATATTCTTCGTTACGATGCGTCAACGCCGTGACGGAAGTTTTGGCCGGTATCCAGGGCGAATCGCCGAATTGATATTGCCGTGACAAGGATTCTTTGATTCTGGTAAGAAGCTCGGAATGTTGACTTTTTTTGTTTGTTTTTTTAGCGGCCGAAGATGGTCGTGACAATTTATTTGCCTTTTGATTTATTACGAATTCGGAGAATCGTTTCAAATCCGCCTGGTCGTAAAGTTTGAAGCTGAACAAATCATCGTTGACGGCCCTGTCCGACAGGCCGGTGTCGAACGCTTCTTGCAGAATCTTCCGGTCGGAAAGGCCGTAGAGAATCCATTCCAGAGGATTGCGACAGGCCCGAAGCTGCCAGTCGGGGACAGGCTCATCACCGAAGAATAGGCCGTTTGTTATAATTCGACGGCAATTTGTATGCTTCTGTGAAGCGGTTAATATAATTCTGTCTCTGGCGCGGGTTGTCGCAACGTAAAGGATGCGCATTTCCTCGGCCAGAGATGTTGCAAGTTTCTGCTCGGCAATGACCTGGTGTGCGAGCGAATTCAGTTTACTGTTAGTTCTGCGATCGATAATTTGCAGCCCTATTGTATTTTCGGTATCGACCAGGCAATCCGCCTGGACATCTTTTTTGTTAAAGCTGCTTTCCAACTCGGCTAAAAAGACGACGGGAAATTCGAGTCCCTTACTTTTGTGAACGCTTAAGATGCGAACGGCGTTCCCGGCCGAAGACTGCGGCTCGGCGGGTGCCCAATCCTGGCCGACTTCCTGGAGCTTTTCGAAAAATTCGACGAACCGTCTCAGCGATGGTATGCCGGAGCTGCTTGCAAATCCCTCGAACTGGATGGCCCTGTCGTGGAGTTTGAGAAGGTTTGCCCTGCGTGAGCGGCCGTTGGGCATCGCTGAAACAAAAGACAGAAAGCCAGTCTGGCGGTATATCTGCCAGATTAAATCCGCCAGGTTGCCCCGCCGGGCTGTTGTCCGCCATTGTTCAATTTGGGCGAGGATTTGCTTGAGCTTGTCGGCAAGTTTCGAATCCGGCCCGTTTTTAGAATATTGCAGCACGCAGTTATAATAGTCACCCGGCTGCGGCCCTTTTTTATTATGGATTTTTATCCCGGCCAGTTCACTGTCGCTGACCTTGAAGAATGGGCTTCGCAATACCGCCGCCAGCTCGATATCGCGCTGTGGATTGTCGAGTATTTTCAGCAGGCTAAGGCAGTCGCTGATTTCGGTCGCCTGAAAATATCCCGCGCTGGCCTGACAGCTCACGGGCACGCCCGCTAGGCGAAGCACTTCGACATAATCGTTCGCTTTTTTGGCCAAAGAACGCATGAGTACCACAATGTCACGATATTGGACGTCCCGAAAGGCGTTTTGCTCTTTGTCAAATACCTGGAACTGGGCCCTGCCGGTGTCCGCCCCGACCATTTGCCTGATACGGCCGGCGATCATAGCCGCCTGACGACGGCGGGAAGTGACAAGGTTCAAATCGTCGCTGCCGTCGGATTCGTCCGCCTGCTCGTCTTGTTCGTCCGGGTCGTTATTTGTTTCATCGAGGATATGAAATTCGACGATAGCATTATTGTCCCCTTTTGACGGCGTTTCGTGTTCCTCTGCGAGTGCAGGTCTGAGCCGGGCCGATTCGTCGTAGTCGATGCCTGTAAACGAGACCGTCATTATGCGGCCGAAAATTTTATTAACGAAATCGAGGATTCCTTTGGCGGAGCGGAAATTGGCGTTCAGATCGACTCGCAGGCCGCCCGTGACATTCTTCGGGTCACTCGATGCCAGATTCAACTGTTCGATGAAAATATTCGGCTCGGCCCCCCGGAACGCGTAGATGCTCTGCTTGACATCGCCGACCTGGAGGATGTTTCCGCCCGGGCTGAGCATCCGGAGTATCCGCTGCTGGACGGAATTTATGTCCTGATATTCATCGACAAATATGTGCCGGTATCTTTGCCGCAGTGACATGGCCGTTTCAGAAGGCGACGGCTCATCGAGCGGCGAATTTTCATTGGTCAGAAGTTTCAGGGCGTAATGTTCGAGGTCGGCAAAATCCAGGCAGTTAATCGTTCGCTTGGCCCGGCTATAGAGCATATCGAATTGTTTAATCAATTCAATGAGCACTTTTGTCTGCAAGCCGGAAGAACCGCCGATGCTATCGAGGTAGTCGGGATTAACCGTTGCAAGCTGCGAAAGATTCTCGAATTCGTCCACCGCCTTTTTTGCAGACAGCCGGATCACTTCGGCAATTTCCTCGGGTGGGCCTTTAGGCTTGTAAGTCCTGGGCTTGTTGAAATTTCTTATTGACTCGGCGCATTCGTCCCAGCGGCCTTTTATTAAACAATCGAGACATTCGGCTATAGTTTTTATATGCGTTTCTTCGAGTTTCTCCGCCCAGCCGGCGTCCGCCCCGGCGCTTATAGAGAGCTTTTGGACGTAACGGAGACGGCTGAGAATGTCACTCAATCTGTTTGTGATGATTTTTTTCTGTTTTTCGCCGAGGCCGCCAGACAGGAGGTTGGAGATTTCTGCAAGCTTTGCCGCCCTTTCGTACCAGTTCTCTCTTGAAACTATGCCGTCCAAAAAATCGCTTATTCTTATAATCTTCGCTGGAAAGCCGTCGCCGGTCCGAAGGTCACGACCGTACAGGAGCCGCTCCAGGTCGGAACGCAGGTTACTTTGTCCCCATGTGCGGTCGATGGTTTCTTCGAGGACCTCCGCTTTGAGAAGTTTCTGTTCGTCGCCGTCGATGACCCTGAAAGTCGGGTCCAGGTCGAGCTTGTAGAAGTATTCCGTGATAAGGCGTTTGCAGAACGAATGTATCGTACTGATATCGGCGCCCTGCAGAAGAATAAGCTGGTAGCGGAGGTGATTGTCCGGCTTTTGCTCGAATGCATCCCTGAGCTGCCGGGCGATTCGCAGACGCATCTGTTCGGCGGCGGCGTCCGTAAATGTCAGGACGAGCAGGTTCCGGACGTCGGACTTGCCTGATATGATATCGACGCATCTGCCGGACAGGACGGCTGTTTTGCCGGTGCCCGCCGAGGCGGTGACAAGCACGTCACTGCCGCGTGCGGTAATTGCCCGTCTTTGCTGGTTCGTCCATAGAATCTTCTTCTCAGCCATTGTGCCCCCCCGCCTTTTCGATAACCTGAAGCTTATTTACCGGTTCCAGGATATTGTAGTCGTTGATTTGCCAGTCGAACCGGCAGACGGGGCCGTACCTGCAAAAGCCGCACGGCGATTCCGTGCCGATTCTGTAAGGCTGAATATCGATTCTGCCTGAGATAATATCCTCGGCCAGGGCGACTATTTTTTTCTCTGTAAATTCGAGCACCTTTTCGAAATCGTCCGGTTTGAGCGATGCACTAATGTTATAGCGGCCGTACTGCTGGTCATTCGATGTCACGCAAAAGCTGTAATATTTGCTCCAGCCGGATTCCGCTGTCTCGTCAAGTTGTTTGAAATATTTACCGTTGAATATTCCTTTTGCTTTATATTCGAATTTTTCGGCTTTACCGGGCAGTTCCGCGAACGTGGCCGTTTTAGGATTCACTTCTACCGGTATATAAAACGCACCTGCTATGTTTGTCTTTGCCGCACCGGTTGCTTTAACAACGGCCAGCATGTAAATCGGCAGTTGCATGTCCAGACCGTGATAGAGCTTCGGCCATTTGAATGAAGTATTGCTGCGTTTGTAATCGAAAACGACGGCGGTTTTAATACCGTCTATGTCCGCGAAATCCAGCCGGTCGATTTTGCCGGATAAAGACAGCACGCGGTTATCGGCAAGGGCAATCTCGTATTTACCGATATTATCGTGGGGTTGCCCGCTGCGTTCGGATTGATGTGGCCGGCCGAACGATACTTCCGAGAGCTTCGGCCTGAAGCTTCCCGCCCTTACCATTTGTGCGACGGCAAGGACGCATCTTTCGAGGGTATCGCAGGCGGTCTGGACGATAAATTCATTATAGCCACGATGATTAACGAAGTGTGACAGGAAAGCGTTCTCTTTGATGATTTTTTCAATTTGAACTTTTAGAAGTTTTATCAGGTCATTATCGTCGATTGTGGCAAAATCCTTTTTCTCGGTATTGAGTCTTTTCAAAAGGGTGTCCAGAACGCTGTGATAAAAATTGCCGAGGTCAAGCGGTTCGAGCTTGAATTCCTTTCGTTCCTTCAGTTCGAGGATATACCTGGCAAAGTGCCGGTACGGACACGCCGCAAAGGTGCTCAACCTTGTCGCCGAGCTTTTTATCTTCTTCTCGAAATAGTTCAGTACTACGTCCGTATCAAGCTGTGCACGATTATCGTAATCAATCGCATAACGAACGTTCGCGCCTAAGTCTGCGAGATGTTCGTCCGTGCGGATTTCATCCAGTAAGCTGCTGATTTTCCCATCCTCATCGGCCGTCCGCGCCAGGGTGTCCCCGCCGAGCCGTTCGCACAGCAAATCGGCAAGCTCAGTCCGGCTTTGAATATTTTCAATGTCAATCTGCTTATCGGCAATAGATTCTTCGCGGAGATTCTCAAAAAGCGATTCGATATCGGCGATAAACTGCGAACGCTGAATGTCACCGCCCTTGTCGTCAACGCAGGGGTATGTAACGTACAGCCGTTCCGAGGGTCGGGTAAAAGCAATATATGCCAGGTACTGGCGTTCGGCCAGCGTTCGTTCCGAGGTCGCCGCCAATGAGAAATCGGCTGATGCAGCGGCCTGGCGGTCGTCGTCGCTTAATATGCCGTCAGAGCTGATGGGCACGGGAAACTGTTTTTGCGTGGCGCCCATCAAAAAGACCGCCTTCAAATCGGGATGCCGGCTGCGTTCGATGGAACCGACGAGGACTTGGTCCAGGGTGGGTGGGATAAAGGCCAGAGTCAACTGTGAAAAAGCCGACTCGATGATCACAAAATAATCCCCGGCGCCGAATGTATGGCCGCCGAAGACCTCGACAAGCTCATCGAAGATATCGACAAGTTTGTTGTACAACTGCTGATGCTCCTCGACTGTTGAATTGTCTTTCTCTTTTTCGGCCCCTTTAATCCATTCGGCGATGGTTTCTTTAACTTTGAGGTCATCGAGAAAATCGAATACGACCTGTGTAAATTCCCGTGCGTTGATTTTTTTTTCGGTATCGCCGCCGGGACAGAGTTTTGCGTGAAGTTTAAGCAAAGGGCCAATGGCTTTTTGCCGGATTTTGTTGATCTGCTGTTCGTCGAAATCATCGTTGTCACTGCCAGCAAATTCCCACTGCCGGGAACTTTGCCAGTCGCCGGCCGATATGCCGAAGGCGATACAGTAATTTTCCAGCAGGTCGATTTCATAACGGCTTACCGGTACGAGGTCGGTTTTAAGAGATGCGAAAATGTCACCATTGGAAAAACCGCCCGTGACGGCCTGCAGGGCCGAACTAATAAGCTGGATTACCGGATGCCGGTTCAGCGGTTTTCGCTTATCGATAAAAAATGGTATATCATAATCGTCGAAATACGCCTCGATGTAATGCTGGTATCGATCGATATCCGATGCTATGACCGCAATGTCACGGTATCGATAGTTACTTTCTCTGACTAACTGCAATATCCGCTTAGCGGCGAACCGGACCTCCGCCCGCTCGTTGGGCGCCGATATGATATGAATGTTGTCCGCCGCCCGGAGTTTCGGAGCCTTATACTGGAACAGATATTTTTCGATATGGCCAAGCTGTGGGAAGCCTGAGAATCTCATCGCCTGTTTCAGGACAATCGGTTCGGCCAGGGGCAGCTTGTTTTTTTTGATTATCTCGAAAAGAGCGCAATAAGTTTGCTCGGTCGGACTAAACAAACTGACGGGGCTGAGTTTATCGGCCGACGGATTTGATAAATCCAGATTCTCCGGTTCCAGGCACAAAGCGATTTGTGAATCGTCGGCGGCCTTGAGCAATTCGGCCAGAAGAGCAAGCTCGGCGTCGGCAAACCCGGCGAAACCATCCACCCAAAGCTTAGCACCCTTGGCGAACGCCGCCGTCGGTACTGCTTTGCAGGCGGTGGTGACCTGAACATCGGGATCGAAAAAATCTTCTTCGACGAACTTGAGGTACTCTCTGAGAATAAGGTCGATATCGGCAAACTTCAGGGCGGTCAGATTATTTTTTTCGTCTTTCTGCAATTCGTTCAACAGCATCCCGATATCGTCCGGCGTCCTTGCATACCGGTGCAGTTCGGCGATTGTTTGTGCCATCTGCCGGGACAAACCCGGCCGGGCCGAAGATGAATCGAAGATTTGTAATTTGTCTTTGTTGTCCTGAAGAATCCTGTGGATTATCATTTGCCGGCCGACGTTTGAAAGTGCCCGCCGGGCCGTATTTTTACCCAATAGCAAAAACTGCAGGCGGTCGAATGAAAGCACGTTCAGTTTGTTGTAACCGTCTATCCGTTTATCGCTTAGAATCGAACGCTCCGCCTGGTAACTCGCCTGTTCGGGGACCAGCAGAATCAACGGCTGTTCACCCGGGGCCGTCAGCGCATTGATAATAGACCGAATGCAATAATCGGTCTTTCCCGTACCGCTTCTGCCAAGAATAAACTGAACCGCCATAAAATCGTCCCTGAATGGAAATTATTATTCTGCCCCCCTTTCTACCAGAATTTACAGCGGTTTTCAATTGTCATCAGGACGTAAAACTATTTTCTCCCCCGGAGTTTGTTAATTCCGTTCCGGCGTGCCTAAGTACACCGGTTCATCCGGCGAGCGACCGGCCGGGCCGAATATGTTGCGAATAAGAACCCTGATTTCTTCATCATCGGGATATGAAAAGATCGTGTAGCCTTCGAGTTGATATTGCTCCCGTGATTCGGATTTGGCATACAATTCGGCCCGTTTTGGTAAATATGTGACGGCATTGGCTAAAACTCGCCATTTTTGATATTTGGCTTCTCCGGGGGCTGCTTCATCTAAAGGAGTAACGTCGTATGTTTTTGTTCCGGGCGTCAGGGCCGTTGTTGTTGGGTCGATTACACGCTGCCAGTGGACCTCTTCGATAATTTCATTCGAGTTGAGAAAAGTAACCAGGCCGGAGTTTTGAATCATTGATTTTTCAAGCTCGGCGACCATCTTCTCGGTAACAAGTTCTCTCCGTATGGAATCCGAAGGCGAATATGTGAGCATTTTGACTTTGTTCGGAATATCCGTCAAAGCGAACTGCACCTGATTGTCTTCGGTTGTCCTGACTAATTGAACCTTCAGGGTTTTTGAAGACCATACCTGCTCGTAAGGTTCCGTACCGTCGGCGTGGAACTTTGAGATGCAGATATTACCGGCTTTTTCTAACGCGGTATCGATCTGCTTTGAAGCAGTTGGTTTTGGAGCAAGGCTCTTAAAGAACATGGCGAAACCTACAATAATCAAGGCGGCGACGGCGGCATATTGCGTTATTTTATTATTGAAAAGATTTTGCCATATATTTTTTTCGCTCTGTGGCAAGCCTGCTTTCGGACTTTTTTCCAGGGCCGCAAATGCATCTTCGAGTATGCGTTCGTCTGTCTGTTCTTTTGTTGATATATACAGCTTTTCAATCGTGCGTTCTACATCGTCTGCAAAGTTCATTTCTTCCGCTCTCCATTTAAGACTTTTCGCAGCTTATCAAGCCCGTATCTGTATCTGCCCTGTACCGTGCTGGTTGCGATGCCCTGCATCCGGGCGATTTCCCGGAACTTCATCCCGCCTTTTAGGTGCAGGATGATTGTCTCACGTTGCTCGAACGGCAACTGGAACAATGCATCGGCCAGCAGCCGGAACTCTTCGCCGAAGATGGCCGACTGCACCGGGTCACCCGAATCCGAGCTGATCTGTCCGGCCTGCTCAAGGCCGATCGTCGGGTGCTTCTTTTTGCGATAAATATCGCGTACGCGGTTGGCGACGCTGGCGACAAGGTAATTGCGCAGGTTGACTTTTAATTTAATTTTTCCGGCCCCGGCGGCGAAGGAGACGAAGACATCGTGCAGGACATCCTCGGCGGCAACGGCGTCGTGCATCAGGGAAGCTGCGATTGTCAGAAGATTGTCTTTATACTTGAGGTAGATTTGGCGCAGGGCCTGTCTGTTCCCGCGATGGAGTTCCGATATCAGACGCTCATCTTCCAGCATCTACCGCCGCCTTATTAGTTACATCATCGACTTTAACTAACATTATGACGTATGAGGACAAAAATTAATCTATAAAAAATCTTTTTCTGCAGGATTTATTCGATCACATGCTTTTCGGCCCTTTGGCGCTTCAGCAGGCTCCGTTTTCTTTTTTCATCCAGGCGTTTTTGCTTAGCGGAGTAAGGGACCTTAGTTTTTTTCCTGACTGCTCTGGTTTTCAATGCATCGGCCAGTAACTGTTGGAACCGTTCAACGGCGGCGTTTCGATTGGCTTTTTGCGTCCGGAATTTCTGTGAAACTACTCGCAGATGCCCGTTTTTATCGATACGCGTTGACAGGTGGGAAACGATTCGCTTTTTCTGAGTATCGGACAGACTGCGACTGCCGGCCACATCGAAAAGCAGCATAATCCGCGTATTGACTTTATTGACGTTCTGCCCGCCCGGCCCGGAACTGCGGGAGGCCTGGAATAACAGCTCGTCTTCGGAAATAGTTATGTTATGTGTTATTTCTATCATTGTTTTTTCCTGTTGGTTTACTCTACTCGAACAATCGCAAATAATCAAGATGCTTAAGCTGATAGTTTCTCTGTGTCATTCCCGCGCAGGCGGGAATCCATAAAACCTACACTATTTTGGATTTATGTTTTCGCTGCAATAGCGTTACAAGACTTGCTTTTATCTTGAACCGGGGCATAATTTGCTTATAGTATCGGCATACCTGAATTTTTGGATTTATGAAATATTAAGGAGCTAATATATGCAAACTATAAGAACAAAGTCAGTAATTACGGTGCTTGTTTTGTCAGTCTTGTTGGGATTTTCTCTGTTATTTGTCACCGCGTATCAACCGACAGCCGAAGCCCAGCAGAACCCGGCACCCGGCATGGAGGAATTGAGGGCCGGTAAGAATTTTATCCCGACAAAGGTTTATACCGCCGAAGAGGACGAGCAAGTCCTCAAATTGTTCGAGGGTCTGCGTGTGGCCGATGTCTCCGACGGGATGGACAAGGTCGGACTTGCGAACGTTGGCCTGATGTCGCCCGAAATCCATAGCCTCTGGAAGGATGCTCAGAATTTCACACATCGTTTTATCGGCATCGCCGTCACCGTGCGGTATGTCCCGACGAACAAGCCCCCGGCCCCGCGCATGGAAACCGGTGCGTTCGATAAATGGGTCAGTAGCTGGTATAACAATATATCGAGCGAGCCGTTCGTTCCGCTTCTGCGTAAAGGCTCTGCCCTGGTCATCGACGAAGCCCCGGACGCCGACGTCGGCTCCATCGGCTCGAACAATATCATGGGCTGGAAAATGGCCGGGTGTGTCGGCGTAGTCACCGACGCCACTGCTCGTGACACCGATGAGATTATTACCGAAAAAATCCCGCTTTACTTCCGCAAGCCCGGCAGGGGCATCCGTCCCGGCAGGAACGAGGTCGAATCCGTCAACCGCCCCGTAGTCTGCGGCGGTGTTTTAGTCGAGCCGGGCGATATCATCGTCGCCGACGGCGACGGCGTGATTGTTGTCCCGAGGGCGCATGCCAAAGAGGTCGCCGAATATGCAAAAGCGACCATCGAAAGCGACAAGGCGGGCCGGCGAAACTTATATAAACAACTCGGCCTGCCCGAAGACGACTCGGTCAGGTAACCCTATACTACCAATAGCCTCTTTACCCGACATAAGGCCGGCGGAATAAGGGCGAAAATATTTGGATTTTTTTGTTGCATATATGGTCAAATGAACATATATTGCAATGGCGACAGCCATGCTGTGCGAAAGACCGATTTTTGCTGTCATTCCCGCGAAGGCGGGAATCTACAAGAGCGTTACATTTATAGATACCTGCTTTCGCAGGATGACAGGGTCTGTGCTACTGTTAAATGAGAAATAAAAGCGACGCTTTGATGAAAATCTATCAGGTTGAGTAATGCCGTTTTAGAGGTAAGTTATGGAGCCGCTGACTGAAAAACAGCAAAAGGTGTTCAGGTATATCGAAAGCCGGCTGGAAAAGAGCAATCCGCCGAGCCAGCGGGAAATCGCCCGGCATTTTCACCTGGCCCAGAACGCCGTCTATCAGTTGGTAAGCTACCTGAGAAAGAAGGGCTATCTGGCGGATTCGTCCGGCCACAGGGCCCTTCGGCTCTCGAAAGAATATCTCGAGAAGATAAAGCAATCCGAAGGCCTTCCCGTTGTGGGGACGGTGGCCGCCGGTCGGCCGATATTGGCCGAGGAAAATATCGAACAGTATCTGGACATTGGCGAGATGTTCGGCCGTAAAGTGTCCTCCGTAAGGAGTCCCAAGGGCCGTGGAGAGACGACAGCCGGCTCGTTCATTCTCAAAGTCACCGGGGACAGCATGGTCGATGTCGGTATCATGGACGGCGATTTCGTCGTGGTCGAACCGGCTTCACAGATTGCCGACGGCCGGATAGGCGTGGTGCTGGTCAACGACGAGGCTACCGTCAAGAAGGTATACCTCCGGCGAAACCGCATAGCCCTCGAACCGGCCAACAAGGCGGCCGGGTATAAAACGATGTACGTAAAAAAAGGCGCCGGCAACGTCCGCATCGTCGGCAGGGTCACGGGATGTTTCAGGAAATTATGAATACACAGCAAACAGGCAGAATTTATATCGGCGTAGCGGGCTGGTCCTACCCGGACTGGAAGGGAATCGTCTATACCGAACCCAAAACCGACCAGCTCGAATTCGTCAGCAGGTTCGTGGATTGCATAGAAATCAACAGCACCTTTTACCGGCCGCCCTTCGAGAAGACCACCAAAGCGTGGCTGGAAAGAACTTCGGGCAAGCCGGAGTTCTTCTTCACCGCGAAGCTGCACAGGGATTTTACCCACGAAGGCAAAATCGACACGCAAACAGCAGAGCAGTTTTACAAGGGCTTCGAACCTTTGCTCGAAGCTGGCAAATTAAGGCACCTGCTCGTGCAGTTCAGGTACGATTTCGACGATACCGATTCGCACCGCCGGCATATATCGAGAATCGTGGAGATTTTCTCTGCGGCCTTCAGCCTGGCTCTCGAGGTCAGGCACAAATCCTGGCAGTCGCCGGAGGCCCTGGAATTTCTCGACGGTCTCGGCGTTTCGGTCTGCAACCTCGATTACCCGACGGCCCGGAACTCGTTCGACTTGCAGCAATGCACCATCGGCCAAAACGGCTACTTCAGGATGCACGGCAGAAATGCGACGGCATGGTTCAGCAAGGCCGGCAGGGACGAGACCTACAATTACTACTACAACGAAAAAGAATTGTCCCAGATTAAGCTGCGGGTCAGCGAACTGGCCAGGGCGTTAAAGACCCTTACCGTTATTACGAACAACCATTATCGCGGCGCCGAGCTGGCCAACGCCCTCGAATTGCGGTGCCTTCTGACCGGGCAAAAGCAGCCGGTGCCGGAAGGGCTTTTGCGGGCGTATCCGCAACTGGAAAAAATTGCCCTTAATTAGTGACACAAACAATGGCGACAAAGATACAAACAACTCATACGCCTGATTTGTCCGCCGGGGAACATCACGCCCTGTTCGAGGCGGTGGTGCCTGCGGGCTTCCCCTCCCCCGCCGCCGACTACGAGGAGGACAGGCTCGATTTGAACAGGCACCTTGTTAAAAATCCGGTTGCGACTTTCTTTGTCCGGGTGACCGGCGATTCCATGATCGGGGCGGGCATTCATCACGGTGACCTTCTCGTGGTTGACCGTTCGCTCGAGCCGAGGGACAAAAACGTGGTCATCGCCGTTGTTGACGGCGAGCTGACCGTCAAGAGGGTCCGGATAAACCGCCGGAAAATCACCTTAGAGCCGGAAAACCACAATTACCCGGCGCAGGAAATCACCGCCGAAACCGAATTCGAAGTCTGGGGCGTCGTCACTAACGTCATCCATCGGTTATGAAAGAGACATTCGCACTTGTTGACTGCAATAATTTTTACGTCTCCTGTGAGCGGGTCTTCAACCCGAAGCTGGCGAACAGGCCGGTGGTGGTATTATCCAACAACGACGGCTGCGTTGTCGCCCGCTCCAACGAGGCGAAGGCGCTGCGAATCGGTATGGGCGTTCCCGCTTTCGAGGTGGCGGATTTAATCAAAAAGCACGACATCGAGGTTTTCTCGTCGAACTATACCCTCTATGCCGACATGTCCCGCCGGGTAATGCAGACCTTGGCGACATTTACGCCGGAGATCGAGATATATTCCATCGACGAGGCGTTTTTGAATCTCGCCGGGTTCGAGTCTGACCCGGCCGATTACGGCCGGCGGATTCAGCGAACCGTCAAACAATGGACAGGCATGCCGGTATCGATTGGTATCGCCGGGACAAAAACGCTGGCGAAAATCGCCAACCATCTGGCCAAGCACTCGGCTAAGTTCGACGGCGTTCTGGATTTGAGCGGCTCGGCCGATATCGAGCGGTTCCTGGCCGAAGTCCCTTTGGAGAAAGTCTGGGGCATCGGCATCCGCTCGGCCATAAAGTTAAAAAGGGCCGGATTGAAAACCGCCCTCGATTTGAGCAGGGCCGATATAAGCTGGATCAGGAACAGGTTCGGCGTGCTGGGTGTGAGGACCGTTTACGAGTTGCAAAACAGCCGCTGCTATCCGCTGGAGGACAATCCCCCCAGAGCGGCATCGATAGTCGTCTCGCGCATGTTCGGCGCGCCGGTCGAATCCATTGAGCAGCTCAAGGAAGCTGCGGCCACATACGCCGCCAGGGCCGGCGAAAAATTGAGAGAGCACAAGCTGGCGGCGAGCTTGCAAACGGTCTTTGTCACCACCAGCCGCTTCATCAAAAATAAATATTTCAATTCCCATACCGTCGCCTTCGAAACGGCGACCAACGACACCACCGAGCTTATCCGGGCGGCGATATCGAGCATCGAGAGGCTCTATCGCGAAAACTATAAGTTCAAAAAGTGCGGCGTGGTCCTGCTCGGCCTTGTCCCCGAGGACCGGGTGCAAAGGAATCTGTTCGATGATACCGACCGGGAAAAGTCACGGCGATTGATGCGGGCCGTCGATACGGTCAATGCCGGATTAAACACTCCTCTTTACTGGGCCGCCGAGGGATTGGCTAAAAGCTGGCACGTCAAATTCCGCCGCCGCTCCAAAAGATTTACCACCTGCTGGAACGAGCTGCCGGAGGTCGCCTAAATCCCGGCCGAAATTTATGGATGTCCTTGTTGTATTTAGTTTTCCGGTTTAAAAAAAGTAACGTCCGAGAGATTCGACGATTGTGCGTTTAAGTTCCAGCGGTTCGATCAGGCCGATTCGACGGTAGATGATTTCGCCGCCCGGCTCGACGAGAATCGTGTATGGGATACCGCCGGGCGATTCTTTATCGACCGCTTCCATTAAGGCGTATTTATTTTCCGAATCGAACAGGTAATTTCTGCCGGAGGCCTCTTTCTCTTTCAAAAATTCGAGGACCTTGTTCTTATTGTCGGGCGAGTCGGCGCTGATGGTGATTAGCTCGAAATCCCTGCGGCGGTAAATTCGATTGATGGTGACAAGCTCGTCGAATTCCGTCACGCACGGGCCGCACCATGTGGCCCAGACGTTGATAAGAAGCAGCTTGTCGGAATTATTGGCGACGATTTTTTCGATACCGGCGGCGTCTATCATCTCCAGCTTGACATCTTCTTTCGACCAGTCTTCCAGGGCCTTCCTGACGGAATCCCGCTTGTCGGACCACTTGATGGAACAGCCGAACGTTTTCGTTTTGGAGACGGGGACATCTTTACCGGCAAGCAGGGCCTCAATTGCATTGCGGGTGTCGTGTGTTGTTATATTCTTCGGATTTTCGGAGTCGTCGATTCGGCCGACGTAGCGCAGTTTGCGCTGCTTATCGAAGATAAAAACGTGTGGCGTTGAGACCGGCCCGTACAGGCGCGAGACTTTCTCTGTCCGGCCGTCGTAGAGGTAAGGAAAATTGAACTTTTTGTGTTCCGCGCGAATCTTCATATCTTCGAGCGTGTCACCCACGTCGGTATAGCCCAGCTCGTCGAGCCGAACGGCGTTGGGGTCGTTCGGGGATATCGCGACAATCGCTGCGCCCTTGTCTTTATAATCGGCGGTCAGTTTGATTATCCGGCTTTCGTAAGCCTGTGCGGTCGGACAGTGGTTGCATGTGAAAATGACCACCAGAATGTCCGACTTTGCGAAATCGGACAGTTTGTAATATTTGCCGTCGATAGCGGGCAGGTTGAAATCCGGCGCCGATGCGCCTATTTCGAGCGTTTTGGGCAACTGCGCCGCCCTGCCGAGAGGGCATATAATCGCCGGCAGAATCATCGCTGTTGTGATTATCAGAATGAACTTTTTCATTATTCTGTCTCCTTTTAAGTTGTTATTGTTACGTCCGTTAGATTGTAAAAAGTAACCTCTTACCTTTTGTTATCATTTTTTCGGTATTACGGTATTTAGTATACAATGTTCAGAGCTATAAATAAAAGACATTTGCCCTTTAAGAGAATTTATGAATAAAAATCGCACCTGCGCAATAACAATAAGTCATACATCTTACTTTGGCATAGACAAAGACGAACTACGACTAAGTTATATTTACATTCTATTGCCGCCGTTGACGAACAATACCTGGCCGGTAATCCAGTCGGCCTGTACCGAAGCAAGGAAGACAACCGCGTCGGCGATATCTTCCGGCTTGCCCAACCTTCTTAACGGATAGATTTTGGCAAGTTCATCTTCCCGCTCAAGTGGTAGCCAGCCTGTGTTCACCGCCCCCGGGCTTATTACATTGACGGTAATACCGTACGGCCCAAGTTCCACGGCGGCGCCACGTGTATAGCTTTCCGCCGACCACTTACTGGCATAGTACGAGACGTTTTCCGAGTATCCGAACGCGCCGTCTGAGCTGATATTGATAATGCGTCCCCGGGTGGCTTTTCTTGCTATGTAGCGCTTTGCGAATTCGGCCATCATCAGCGCGACCGCCCGACTGTTCACCGCAAAGACTGCATCGTGTGATTCTACGCTAATCGTCGCTTTGGGGAACTGACCGACGAACTGCGGCTGTTTTTTCAGCTCATCTTCCGGGATAAAAGTATCGCATTTACTGTACGCCGCATTATTGACGACAATATCGACCGGGCCGAGCGAGTTCTCGACTTTATCAAAAAGTTCCGGAATATTTTTAGGTTCTGATAAATCGGATTCGAGGGTCATACATTGACCGCCTAAATCACGAATCGCCTTTATCACATCATCGGCCGATTTGGACTGCATCTTGTAGTAATATGCCCGGCCGGGCACAGTTGCCTTGTTTTTCTCTTCTTCGCTGATTTGGTCATAAGCTTCGGCACCGGAACGAAAGTAGTGCACACACACTTTGGCCCCCTCTTTGGCAAAAGCGACCGCAATCGCCGCTCCCATGCCATGATTGGCGCCCGTTACTATAGCAACCTTATTTTTCAAACCTGTGTCTATCATAATAATATTCCTTAAATTCAAGGTTACGGAATCGTTCGTATTTTAATTTGAAAATTCACCGACAACCGTGGATTTATGCGCAAAAAATAAGCCACGGCAAAAGAAAAAACAGAGAAAGGGATTTTAATATATATAAACACCGCACCACATATTGAAGTGGTTTCGATGATATATCAAATCCTGTTCTCTGTCTCTTTTATTTCACTGCCGTGGCTTCCTTTAGCTGATTTCTTTATTCTCCTTAATTTATAATACCATTAAATATTTGTCAAGAATTTTAACAAAAATAATTGGCTATTCGTTCTTTGCAACAAAGCTAATACAATCGGAAGTGAAATACATTGGCTGCTTAATAACAAAAAGCGATTCATGTCCCGGTTATAATATTAAGCTCCGGAGCTGCGACCGGCAATTCCGCCCCGCAGTGGGGACACTGAGCTGTATTAAGGCCGCGGCGTTTATTGCAATTGTGACATTGTACGGTTGGTGTGTAATTCAATGCCAGATAGACAAGTAATCCTACGATATTGAATAACGCTGCAAATACAATCCAACCTATCAGGCCGGCCATGCTTTTTCTTCTCGGCCAGGCGTGAAAGAATACAAACCCCGCCATCAACAAGCTCAATATATAACTGAAAGGATTATATGAGGGTGCATATTGGATGAAGATTCTGAAAAGTTCAAATATGTCCCTGTTGGTATCATACAAAGACCTTACAAACAACCTGAAAATATATCTGTTGAACAAATCATAAAACGGAGGAGAAGCTTTTGTTAGAGTTTTGCGAAATTTTTCCATAGAATCGTTTTCTGGTGATGTTGTTTGCCTGGGGTCAGATGTCCATTCGAATTGATTTAATAATGTTAAATTGCCTGCCGAATCAACTTCGTACAACTGCTCGTAATTTTCAATCGGTTTTTTCCTAACTTCCTGATACCATTTCATTAAAGCCTTTTGATTTTTAGTAATTTCCTTCGGTGGAAACATGCTCGAATCAAAAGCTCGCATATATATCTTTTCTTTAGTAGCAGTAACATGTGATAGTCGTACTTTCGATTCTTCAGGTAAATCAATCCGGATAGTTTCGGCCGGGTCACGCAGGATAACGAATACAGAATTTTCTTCTATTTTGCATACAATTAATGGACGATATTTTTCGTTATCGACATATAATTCACTACCGGGAGCCAGTGTCATCCAGCCATTGAGTTGAATTCTACTGATTTTTTTATCGGGGAGCTGTGAAAGCAATTCAATAGTTTGGTTTCTAAAATTAATTTGATATAGACTATTCTTGCTTGCCCATAATATCACCGGGCCGCCGCCCTTAATCGGCATCCATGCAATGAAATTCTCAGGTTGTTCCAGCGGTTTTGTTTGGGATTTTTCCTGCACAAAACCGGATGAACCGCAATAGCCGATTCGATTGCCGTCTTTATCGAATCCGACGAAATATCCTCCGGAAATTTCGTATCGCCAGAGACTTTCTATTTCCCTGCCGTTTAGCAAAGGTACTACAATGGACCTGCGTGAGTCGGGGTAGATAGCTCGATATGTGCGTAGGGAATATGTATTTATGTAACGTACGGGGGGCCATTTGAGATAGCTTTCGGGAAGTTCGTCCGGATCACCCTGCCAAATAAGGTTATCGTTGGTATCATATATCAGGGCACTTTCGTTTTCGGGCAATTGACGATCTCTGTACATCAGGTGTACCGTTCCATCCAGTAAAAATAATCTTTCGGAACGGCTTATTCGCTCCCGGCGGTCCAGAGGCTCTTTTTCAGATTGCTGCACTTGATATGAGGATTTCTTGTATATATAAAAAGTCCTGAATATCTCAAGAGCGAAAGCCTGAATAAAAACAAGCACCAGTAATAACAGTAACGTTGTCATAAATACTCGAGAGCAATGACCGATTTTATATAAAAGCTCTTGCCGATGCATATTGGAACTCCCCTGCTTAAAACTCTTTTTGTAAGAATGTTTCATATATCTGGATAATTAGTACAGCTAAGAAAAAAACTGTTAAGAAAAATACAAAAGTAAAATTCGTTGGAGACAATATAATCATGAACATGATGAATACGAAAAACAGGCCGAACATTCTTGTTGTGTACCATCGTGCTGTTGTCAGCGCACAAAGAGCGGTCCCGAGGTAAACGATAAATCCGAGGTAGGCATAGAAAATTCCAAGACCGACGATTCCCGATTCGGGCGGGACAATTACCCTCTCGGAAATATGGGCGTAGCCGGCAAGCAGGAGCCAGGCGATTGACAAACACAGCAATACTGTTGCCGCTGCGGTCAGTTTGGCCGAGAGTATAAGCGACCTTGTGGCCGAGCGATGTATTAAAAACTGCCATGTTCTCGTAAAATCGGGCACCCAGAAATGCCTGATGCCCACTGAAAGGCCGAGTCCGATGGAAGTGAAAAACATCAAGACGGCGGATTCGAGCATAATATCGGTGCGGAATATCATATATGTATCAATAACTTTCCCGTTTGAGATCGCGTTGTAATGCCATCGACTCTGGTCGTAAGCCTTCATGTGTATCATAAACCAGCTTATCGCCAGCAGTAGTAAGGTTGCTAAAATTAACCACGGCACCGCTTCTCGTAGTTCCTTTTTGAATAATGCCAGAAACCTCATTTTAATTGTTCTCCCACTGGAAGAGTTTTCCTCTTTTTTTGGGTTCGGTGAATTCGATGAACTGATCTTCCAGGTTCATCGGGACAATTTCATAATTCTCGGCTCCTGCGGAGGCCGCCCACCGCGTAATCTTCTCCTGTGGTGTGCCGACTAAGATTAATTCCAGCTCATTGTCGGCGATCCTGCAGTTGAGCAGTCCCTCGATATCGATATGGGCGGGCACCGTCTTGGCAAAAGAGAGTTTGACCTTCTTAATTGATTCTCGAAACCGTTCGATGGAACAGTGCGCCCTGAGCCGGCCCTTGTCGATAACAACAATCTGGTTCGATACCCGCTCGACGTCGCTGAGGATATGGCTCGAAAAAAGCACCGTTCTGCCCTGCTGCATAATCAGCCGTATCATTCCCTGCAGGAACTGCCTTCTGATGGCGGGATCGAGTCCCATGGTTGGATCGTCCATTATCAATAACTCCGGGTGTGGCGCCAGTGCAAGCGCCAGGGAAACCTGCGCCCGCTGCCCGTTGGAGAGATGTTTTATCTTTTGCTTTTTTGATAATTCGAAGTAATCTATCATTTCTGCAAAGAATTTGTAGTCCCATTGATTATCGTAGAAAGGTTTCTGGAAACTTTCGAGCCCGGCGATAGTCATCCGGCGAAATAACCGATGGCCTTCCGTGACATATCCAATTCTTTGGCGGATTTTCGGTGTAAGTGACATCGAATCACAGCCCAGCATCTCAGAGCTTCCGGCGGTCGGTTTCAGCAGGCCGAGCATGAGCTTGATCGCTGTTGTCTTGCCGGCGCCGTTTCTTCCGACGAATCCGCATATACAGCCGCGCGGAATTTGCAAATCGAAGTTTTCCAGGGCGGCCTTGTTTGAAAAGTATTTAGTCAGACCTTTGGTTTCGAGGATTGTTTCACTCATTTTCCTCTCCTGATTTGTGATTTTTATCAGAAAACTTTTCCAGTCTTGATTTAAATATATTAGCCAGGTTGTTTCGATTCAGGCCCAGGTTAATTGCACGTGCGATTATGTTGTCCATTCTTTCTGTAAGAACGTTTATCTCTGCGGCGTCGGCCGAACGGATTTTAATATCTGCTACATATGTTCCTGAGCCGGTCTTTGTAACAACGAGCTTCGCCTGTTCGAGATGCGTGTATGCCTTGGCAACGGTATTGGGATTGATAACCAGTTCGGAGGCGAGTTTTCTGACGGCGGGCAGTTTGTCGCCGGTCTTGAGGAGGCCCTGTGCAATCGCCCGGCTGATTTGATTAATGAGCTGGGCATATACAGGGTCAGTAGAGCCGGTTGTGATTTGTATCCATAATGCCATAACTTCTATCCTTTAACATCCATAGTGGATAAGAGAAACAAATTGTACTAATACTTATAATACATTATGTACTATTAATCAAATAAAAAAACGAATTTTTCCCCATATTTTTTGCAAAATATGTAACTATCTTAATAGAAAGCGGTTACAAAGACACAAACATCATTTTCAGGGATTAAAATATAGAAATGTTGCTCGGTGTTGAGTTGCTTTACTTGAAATTCGCCTTAAATATTGGTGCTAAGCGGCCGGGGTATTACTCGAAGGTGGGCATAGAGTTTGGAGGTATATCAACGGCGGGATTTCACGGTTTTTTCCGGGTGCCCCCTGCTACGGATTGTCTGAAGTTGATTTTTTTATAATGCCGGTATTTCCAAAACTATTTCTATATGCGTCAAGAGTACGTATCGCTTCGATTCTATTGTTGGCTAATCGCACGTATGGGTGATCGGGATAATTCTTAATGAATTCCTCGTAAGCTTCGATTGTATTATCTTCCGTTGCTTTTTGGTAGGCTTTGTATGGTTTGTAAGAATTGATTGAATCGCCGCAGCCTCCCGGAATAAAAATTAGAGCAATAATCAGAAACAATAAATATTTATTGATTGAATTCATGAACGGTTTCCTTTTATATTTATATAATATGCTCTTTTAATTCGTGCAAAATCACTTTTATTGTCTTTACAGAATTCTGTCAAGAATTATATATCTGCCCTTATTGGTCATTTCCGTGATAACGTGAATGTTAACCTGCGCTGGTTAAGTTACAAGCAACCCATGACTTTTCCGAATCATCGCGCTCGTGTTAGCGGTAGTGTTTTATCTTATTTTGGCAACACATTTACAATTACTCGTTTATATCTCGACAATGGTGGTGTTCCCTTATCTGTAACTTTCAAAATGAAATGTGCAGTTTCGTTTTTTTCAACATCAGGAGCTTTCACGTAAGCTCCATGCGCATTCTCCGCTCCACCAATTTTGATCATTTTTTTATATGAACCAGCCTCCGGATAGTTAAACCATAGGTAACTGAGATTATCTCCGTCAGGATCGGTAGAGCCGCTGGCATCCAAACCAAAGCCCTCTCCTGATTTTACAGTTATTTGTTCGGGA
>CAZMZR010000001.1:3090-101194 GCA_964570855.1 uncultured Pirellulales bacterium | reverse complement strand
GGGTCCTGTCCAAAACCCCCCTTGCCAGATGGGGACGACCGGAAGACCTGGTGGGCACGGCCGTTTTACTCGCTTCGAGTGAAGCCGATTTTCTAACGGGCCAAATCATTTACATCGACGGCGGCTGGCTCGCTATGCTGTAAAGGATCGAGTTTTATCAGAATAAACCGACCATATATTCGGTCATCATTTCAAAAAAGCCGGAAAAATGTCGGCAATCAGCTTGAATTTTATAAAAAATTTGTTTCATCATTTGTCAACCGATAAGCTAACATATTCGTCTATAGCGGTATATGGAGCAAATAGCCTCGATGGAAAACACTGACAGGAACTTAATCGATGCCCATCGTGAGGGCGACCCGAGGGCGTTCGGTGAACTTGTATGCCGATATGGGGATAATGTTTTGGGATATTTGATACACATGACCGGTAATAGAGAACAAGCCGAAGACCTTTTCCAGGAAACTTTCAAACGTGTACACGAAAAGTCCCATACTCTCAAAGGCGACGAATTCAAAAGCTGGCTCTTTAAGATTGCATCAAATATAGCCCTCGACGGATTACGGAAAAAGATAAGGGTCTCTTCACGGCAGAAGAAACTAAACCTTACAGACTGCAACGGCGAAGAATTTACAGCGGCGATAACGGATAACTCCGGCAACCCATCGGCAGAAGCGGAAAAGACCGAACAAATCGAGCAGGTTAGGCGGGCAATAAAATCGCTTCCCGACAGACAGCGGGCAACGCTCGTCCTTGCATATTATCAGCAGCTCAGCTACAGGGAAGTGGCGCTGGCTTTAGGCTGTTCCGTCGGGACGGTGAAAACACAAATGTTCAGGGCGCTTAGGACTCTGGCGCAAAGATTGCCGGAGGTCGAATTATGAGTAATATGGAAAATCATCTCACAGAACAACAGCTTATCGAATACCAGTTCAAGCTGGCCACGGATATACAGGCCGAAGAAATCGCCGCCCACTTGGAAAGCTGCGCCCAATGCCGTGACCATCTGGAAAAACTCAAACGCAAATTTACAGCGCTGGATTTATTACGCGGTGAAGTTAAAGCATCCGAAGAGCTGGTTTCGCAGGTTCTCGAACAGGCAAAAAAACCGACACCGGCAAGAATCTTTTTTATCAGCAAGCCCTTCTGGTTCACTGCCGCCGCCGTACTGCTGCTGGGATTATTGTTGATTACCAATACAGGCAGGGATGAGAGACAGACAGATGAAACATTAAATGAATCATCCCAACCAACGAGTCAGATTACATCTGCCGAAGAAATCGAAAGAACACTACTTACAGATACGGACAGAGGGAATGCTTCTGAGAAAATAGTTGCATCGGCGAAACCAAGGGCGGATAAGGCCGGTGAGTCTTCTTTACATGCCGGAATTGAAACGGAAATGATGGAAGGAACAATCGAACAGCCGCCCTTCGCCCCGGCAAGTGCGATAGAATTAGTTATCCTGCCCAGAAGAGAGAGTGTGCAGATTACGATTTACAATTCCGCAGATTTAACGCTGGTACGTGAGAAGCGGAACATCACAATGAAAAAGGGCTGGAACTGGCTGCAATTCATGTGGGCAAATACGCTGATAGACCCGACTTCATTGAGTCTGGAGCCATTGGAGCAGAAAGACAAAATCGATATACAGCAGTTGGTTTTCCCGGCGAGGCTGCGAGAGCTTGGTCGCTGGCTCATCCATTCTAAAATCAGCGGCCGGGTACCGTTCGAGATAACATACTTCACGAGCGGCCTGTCCTGGCGGGCGTTTTACATGGGGACGCTGTCGCAGGATGAAAAATCGATGCACTTGAATGGCTACGTGCGGGTAACCAACAACAGCGGCGAAGACTACGAAGATGCACAAACAAGACTGATTGTCGGCCAGGTCCATATCCTCGATCAAGTCGCCGAATTGGCAAGGCGGCAATATCCGTATGGCAGCCCGATACAGATTCACGATAGAAAAGGCGGCGTTGGCGGTACTTTCGGAGACGAGATTAAATATGACGTCACAGATAAACTTGAATCACTTGAATTCGAAAAAATGAAGGAGATTGATGATCTCGGACTTAAAGAAATAATCAAAGAAGGACTGAGCGAATATTTCCTTTATTCGATCGAAGGAACCGAAACCATCCCCAACGAATGGGGCAAAAGACTGCTCTCGTTCGAGGCCGATGATATTGAAATCGAGAGCCTATATAAATATGACGAGAATCGTTGGGGCGAGGGGACAATACGATTTGTAAAATTCACCAATGACCGGGACCATAATCTCGGCGAAACTCCCATCCCCGACGGTAACGTAAAAATATACGGCCGTGCCGATAAGCAGGGACACCTGTCATACATCGGCGGCGCTAATGTTAAGTATATTCCTGTCAACGAAGAAGTGGAACTGAACCTCGGTCCGGCAAGGCTGGTACAGGTCGAGCCAAAGCTGATGGACTTTCAGATGGAAAATTACATGTTCGATGCGAACGACAATATAACCGGCTGGGACGAGCTGCGAACATGGAAAGTCGAAATCACAAATACCCGGACGCTGCCGGTGGAAATCGAGATTACTCGTGACTTCGGTACGAAGTTCTGGACGCTGCAAAGCGAATTACCTTACGAAAAATACGATATTACACGCGCCCGATTCAATCTTACAATCGAGCCGAGAAGTAAAAGTTCATTCGAATATACGGTACGTACTTATCACGGCATGCGAGAAGATGAAATGAAACAATAAACTAACTTGAAAAGGAGATAGAATCATGAATAGTAAGACAAATAAAATTTTAGCCGTCGTACTCGCTTTGGGATTTGTCGCCACGACTCAGGCCAGGATAAAATTAGTTGCCCTGCCGGAACGGGCGGCGACTGTTATCCGCCTGGATAATCCGCAGGCGACACTCATCGAAGAAGAGCGGGTTTTAACGCTTCAACAGGGTCTTAATAAAGTGGACTTTTCATGGAAGTCCGTCTCTATCGACGCCGATTCGATTCGGTTACAGGCGCTCGACCATCCGGAGAACGTGACGCTTCTTAGCGTCAGTTATCCGCCGAACGAAGCCGCTTTAGTCTGGGACATCAGCAGCGAAGGCAACTACGCCGAGACGGTGAGAATCAGCTATCTGCTAAGCAATATCGACAGGCTTATTACGTATAAGGCGATTGCCGACAAAGAAGAGACAAAGGTAGATTTGAAGAGCTTCATCATCCTGCGGAACTTCTCAGGTGAAGATTTCGAGAAGGCGCGGGTGCTGCTGGATTATGGCGCGGCCTTCGAGCAGGGAATAGACCACGAAGAGACAAAGCAACTGCTTTTCCTGAAAGCAAACCAGGTACCGATTACTAAAATCTGGACGTTCGATTCAGCCAGGCTGCCCTGGGACCCGGAAGAGCTTGAAAACAGGAACGTGGGAATCCCAGTCAGCTATCGGATTGTCAACGATGCGAAAAGCGGCTTAGGCAAGTTCGCTTTATGGGGCGGCAAGGCACGACTTTTCCAGGACGATGGGCATGAGAGCACGATATTTTTGGGCGAAGATAATGCCATTCTGGTGCCGGTCGGCGAAAAAATGGAGCTTTACATAGGCGATAGTCGTGACATCGTCGTGACACAACGAAAAACAACAGACACACGAATTAACGTACGCAGAAACGACAGCCGGCAAATGGTTATGTACGATACCGATGAGGAAATTACCGCCAAGATCGAGAATTTCAAGGACAGCCCGGCGGTGCTGACAATGATACAGCACATCCCCGGACAGTGGGACATGGAAAATTGCACCATGGACGGCAAGCGACTGAATCTCGATAAGGATTACAAGAAAAAAGACGCCAATACACTCGAATTCGAGATAACCTTACCGGCCCGCACCAAATCAGGCCCGGCGACAAAAGAGCTGAAGATGCACTACCACCAGCGGAACGTCCGCCCGAACGTAAGAATTCAGCCGCAAGTGATTGGAAGATAACGAACCTGAACTACTCAAGCAAAAGGAGCATAAAAATGAAACGCATAATATTCTCTTTTCTAATAATCGCTGCATCGGTCGGTATCGCACAGGCCAAGGTGGACCTGGTGACTTTGCCCACACGGGATACGGTCCAACTGACAATTTACAATTCCGCGGATATGACATTGGTTCGCGAAAGCAGAGCACTGACATTAAAAGAGGGAAAAAACAGCCTGCAATTTTCCTGGGAAAATACGCTCATCGACCCGACCAGTCTTGAGATGCTGCCCAAAGCCGGCGCCGACAAGATTGACATCGCCAATTTGACTTACCCGCCGAGGGTGCGGAACATGGGCCTGTGGGACATCGATAGCGGCGTTTCGGGGAAAGTGCCCGTCGAGATCACATACTTAACCAGCGGCCTTTCCTGGCGGGCGTTTTATATGGGAACACTCACCGAGAACGAAGAAACGATGCGATTGCAGGCTTATGTCCGTGTCACGAACAACAGCGGCGAGGACTACGAAAACGCCCAGACACGCCTTATAGTCGGTAAGGTTCACATCCTCGATGAGATTGCCGAGCTTGCCCGGCGAGAGTACCCATACGGCAGACCGGGAGCAGTACGGCCTGCAACCATGCCGAGTATACAAGATTTTCAACGTCTTGAGGAGGACTCAAGATTAAGAAAATCAATGGTAATGGCCGCCGAAGCACCCGCACCGAAAGAAATTATCAAAGAAGGCCTGAGTGAATATTTCCTCTATACAATCGAAGGAACCGAGACCATACCCAACGGCTGGTCAAAGCGATTGCAGAGCTTCGATGTGGATGCGGTGCCGGTCGTCAATCTCTACAAATACGAAGAGGAACGTTACGGCAATCGCGTGGTTCGTTTCCTTAGTTTTAAGAACGACCAGAAACACGAGCTCGGTGACACACCCATCCCCGGAGGATTGCTAAAGGTATATCGAAGCGCCGGCGGGCAGGAGCATCTGTCCTACACAGGCCAGTCCGATTTTAAATATATTCCCGTAAACGAGGAAGTGGAACTCAATCTCGGGCAGGTAGCCAATATCGTCGTCGAGCCGAAGGTGACGGATTTCAAAACGGACAACTACAGGTTTGATAATAACGGCAATATCATCGGCTGGGATGAAATTCGCACGTTCGAGATCGAGGTAAGAAATACCCGCGATATACAGGTAAGAATCGAGATAAAACGGAACTTCCCGAGCCCATACTGGCGGGTAGAAACAAGTACCGACCACGATAAAGTAGATCTGGACACAATCAAATTCACGCTCGACTTAAAACCAAGGTCGCAGCAGAAATTCGAGTATGTAGTGACAAGCTACTACGGCACAAGACAGGACGACATGAGATAAGCCTCAATATAAATATTTCAGAATCGTCTTTAATACATTGTCACAGCAGCCTGTTTCAATAACTCAAACTGACCGATTTGACTTGTCATACCTGTGAAAACAGGTATCCAGAAATGATTTCAATGACCTGGATTCCCGCTTGCGCGGGAATGACACACTGTGTTATATTATTACAGAATCATTAGTTATAACAATCATATTCTAAAGAACGGTCAGTTTGAGTTAATAAGAGTTCACGGGCAACGCCGGCTGCGGGCTTTCAAGGTCGAATACGTCGAACTGCGGCCCGTATTGCCGCAAATAATATAATGAATATGCACGCTTGAAGACAAGCACGGGTAAAAATACCACAGTGCCGATAACCGGAATCGCCAAAAGACAAGCCAAGCAGCAGCATGTAAAACACATACCCATAAAAACAATCGCCGAAATTGCAATGCCAATCACAATTTGAAACAGTAAATACAACAGAAAACGGGCCTTGTTTGCCGAGAGGATTTCCAGAAATTCCCGCCACGCTGCTCTGACGCTCGTTGTTCTCAGGAACATAATCGGTACAACGAAATCCGTCGTGAATGCGCCGATAAGACCCAAGCAAATCGAAATAACAATAATACACAGAACGAGTAAAACGATGCCGAGTATCGGCCCCAAAGCCGGCGCACCGGCCGAGACCATCGTCGCAATAAGTATGATTGTAAAAATGATCGGCAGGATTATTATAATAAAACCAACCAGACTCAGAACGATACGAAACACAAACAGACTATTGGCGTGCTCACGGAATTTTCGCCATGGATTTTTTACTTCCGCCTTGTTGCCGGAAACACAGTGAAGGAACATAAATTTACCGCGGCTGCTCAACCATGTCAAGACAAGCCAGAGAACTATACCAAACAATACGAGAAACACAACAAGTGGAACAATCCAGTATAAGTTTTCAATGACGAATTCCTTAGTCTCATTTATAGCCTCCCGGGCATTCGAGCGGTCATCGAAGGGGAAATTGAATCGCGGGCCTCCTCCGCCTCCCGAACCCAGAGAGGCCAACCATGCGCAAATGCCGATGATAAACCATCTGCCCAAATCAAAAGGTCTAAAAAGCATCAACTTTACCCTGTCAAAGGCCGGAGTTATCGGATTGATTACACTTATGCCGGCTGATTGCTGGTCGTTCATAATATAAGTCCTCCATAATATATGAGCCAGTTAACGAACATTGCTATCAAAACTATCCCGGTTAATAACGTATTAGCATGTGCAAGGACAGTAACTAAAATTCCAAAACCCGCACCACAAACCACCGCGACCATGGCGGCCGCCTTTTCCAACTGACTGATTGTCACAATCATATTCGTTTGCTCTCGTTTGCCGCCTGCATCCGATCGCCCGAGCTCACCAAGAGCGTTGTTTATTAATGTCTCGGTAAACGCCCTGCCGGGTTTATCCGAATCGTCGGCGAGCATCACCAGTCGCGATATATTTTTATCCAATTGTGTGCCGGAATCACTATCAAAAAAATCTTTGTCCTGCCTTTTCATAGTCCCTGTTCCAACTCATTCTGAAGTATCATGTTTTTGAGCTCCTGACGAAGGGAAATTTTCGCCCGATATAACAGACTGTAAACGGCTTTCTCGGTTATATCCATCCGCCGGGCAATATTACAAACCGGCAGACCTTCTATATACATGGCTCTGAGCACGGCTTCTTCCCTGCTTTGAAGTTTTCCAAGTGCCGACCGGATAATTTCCGCTGTTTCTTCTTTTTCGAGCACCTCATCGGGCAACAGCTTTGTATCAATAGCTTCAAAATATCGGCTTATATCACCATTAGTATTTGGTCGAGACGCACGCTTTCTCAGCTCAAGACGTATGTTATTACGTGCTATACCGTGAATCCATTCCTCGGGGCCGCCCCTGGCCGGGTCATAACCACTGCGTCCCCGTACGGCATCGAAAACCGTTTTCTGGACCAGCTCCTCGGCAAGGGATGGATTCGGCCAGCTTTTCATAAACAAACCATAAATCCCCGGAATCTGGCGGTCGAGAAACTCTCGCCATACCTCGGCGTCGCCCTGAGCGAATCTGATCCACCTTTTTTGTTCCAACTTCTCAGGCACTTTTTCAAGTTTCCTTGTTCCGGCATCGGTTTTCATTAAGTAATATGCGCCGGATGAAAAAATTACTCACATTTTTTTGGGAAAATATCCTTGGACCAGGATATCAAACATTATGATTTTTATGATTTAATCCTTTAACCACAACAACTTATAATAATCAGGATTGTTGCTGCCCTTTGAGCAGTCGCAATTCCCTGTGTACCGGCCAGTCGCCGAAAGCAAGAACAAAGGGCATAATAATATTTGCAATCGGAACAAACATTAACAGGCCGAGCGCCCAGCAATATCCCGCCTTTGAAAAAATCCTGCAATAGACCCATGCCATTAATATGGTCACCAGCAGTCCTGTAAAAATGATAAACAAAAAGAAAATGATCCCAAATACCGGGGCTATTTCCTGACCTTGCATCTTCCTCGCCTTTCGATTAATTTGAGAAAACAGATTGAATCTTTACAAAACATGTAAAACAACATTCGTAAAAAATGCGGTTATTTCACGATGCAGTTTAGTCGTAAAGTGCCGCATTTCAAGCTTATTCTTTAATAGTTATCATAAGGCATTAACCAATTTCCTGATTTAATACGTAACGATATTCATAATATAAAGACCCGCAAACATAGAAATTTCTTCAAAATATTTTTGGTTTTTTACGCCATCTGTTCATTTCAGCATACATAATTATTTACAAAAACTTGTATAATGCTATAATAAATATCGAACAGTTAATATAAAGATTAGAAAGTCCCCCGGGACGATTTCATCGATTTCGTTTTTATTTATACCTATATAAAAACCGGGTTCGTTAAATGAGAAAGAACCTCGAAAAGATAGCCAAAGAAGACGGCCGGTATTGTGTCCAGGCAATCGGATTTGTTTCCGAAGGGCTTACCTATACGGCAAAAAAATTCGCTGCCGAACCTAAACATGTCAGCGGCCAGACTCTGTGCGGCGGACTCAAACAACTTGCTCTCGAAAAATGGGGGAGGTTATCGCTGCTTGTTCTTAATAACTGGGGCATTAAAACAACACGGGACTTCGGCGAAATCGTTTGGCTTATGATAGACCACAATTGGATGAGCGCTCAGCCGACAGATTCGATCGATGATTTCAACAATGTTTACGATTTCAAAACCATCTTCAAAGACCAATTCGAATTCTAAACAATGATCTCCCGCTTCTCTAATTGCCGAGACAGTTACATTAAAAGTCTATCAGCCAAATCCGTATGAAAGCATCCCTCGAAAACTTTTTTGACAGGTCCGGTCAGATGGATGTGCTTATCCGGGCCGATTTCCACCAACAGTCTGCCGCCCGGCATTTTCACGTTAATTATATCATCCACCATGCCTAATTTGTAAGCGGCCACCGCCGCAGCGCAGGAACTACTGCCGGAAGCTAATGTATATCCGGCCCCCCTTTCCCAAATTCTTATCTCGATATTTTTTTTATCGATGACTTTAAGAAGTTGCATATTGATCCGATTTGGAAACATATCATGATTTTCAACGTAAGGACCCAATTCCCTTGCTTTCTGTTCGCTGATTTCCCGCATCGGGATTACGCAATGGGGATTGCCGATAGACAGGCATGTCACTTTATACTTACTTCCATTGATTTCAAGCTCTTCGTCAACTACTTCTCTTTCCCTGCCTTTTACCGGTATATCAGTACTAAGGAAAGAGATTGTCCCCATATCGATTTTTATCAGATTCGCCGATTCATCTTTTATTTGCACCCCAACAATTCCGCCCAATGTTTTAATATTAAAATTCTTATTACTGACGTATTCTTTTTCAAACAGATATTTGGCGAATATTCTCAGTCCGTTACCGCTTTTTTCCGCTTCGCTGCCGTCGGGATTGAAAATCCTCACACTCAAATCGTTCTCACTACTTACCGGGCCGTACAAAATACCATCGGCTCCAACGCCGAAGTGCCTGTCGCAAATTAAACGAACAGCATCCGGCGTTAAATTAACGTCGTAAATATTCGGGTCGATAACAAGATAATCGTTCCCTAAGCCGTGATATTTCTTAAAATGTATATCCATAGCTAACTACTCAAACTCCGGTTCCATTTCCAAATTCGACGTTCTAATTCGCCGGATTACCTCTTTTGCACAATCAATCTCATAACTGACAGACGTCAGACGGTGCAATTTTCATCCCAACTTTAACTCAAGGAAATACATGCAATCAATATCGAATTGTTCATAAGGCTCGATGTCCCTGAATCCGAGAGAACGATACAACTCAACCGCCCCGGTCATTTTTTTATTTGTATTCAGTCGCATCGCAGCATATCTCAAAGAACGGCCCCGCTCAATGACAGCTTCCGCCAGGGCATTTCCGATGCCTAATCTGCGAAATTGGGGCCTTACAAAGAGCCTTCTCATCTCACAAATGTCATCACCCAAATCCATCAGTCCGACACAACCGGCCGTTTCACTATTATATTCGGCAAGCAGCATGCAACCGGCGGGCGGGCCGAAACGGCCGGGCAAGTGATGCGTTACTTCATGCTCATAATTTTCCATGTATTCCTGAAAGGAAGGCGCTGCCAAGTATTCATGTAAACGACTCTTCAAAAGCTCGGCAAACTCGAACCAAAGAATTCGCACCTGCTCAAGATTTCTGCCGTTTTCTACCTTTAATATCTCCAACATACACCCTTATCCTTTTAGCCGTTCCTGTTTAACATTTCTTCGAGAATCTCGGCGGCATCCTGCACCAATCCGGGACAAACAGAGGAAAAAAGGCCTTTATCTCGTGCACTGTTCAGACCTTCCAATGTGGTAATATCACAGCCAAGCAAGTCATGGCACTTAACCGAATCATTTCGAGCGATGAATCGATTTGCAAACTGCACGACTTTTCCATATGCCTTTTCTTTTGCCTGTTTGTCTTCATCGGTACTTCCGTACTTTAAGCCTAACACCATAACAGCGCCTGTAACAGCTCCGCAGGTTCCATTGATGTGCATTCCGCCGCCGAATCCCGTAGCGATTTTCAAAGCTGTTTGACAATCAAGGCCAAACTGTTCACAGTAACTGCTTAAAACCGCCTGCGAGCAATTAAAACCTCTTTCAAATTTTTCGACTGCATTTTGAATTTTCGAATTCATACCTTAGTTCCCAACTTTATAACTTAAATTATTCTTCACTGATACCGTTCGTTTTCTCAGGTACTTCCTGATTAACATCCCCGGAGTATTGTCTTCCAAGGTTTATTTCACTAATTGTTTCATCCAGAAGTTTGTTAAATGTTTCAGGGTCCTCAATCATCATAAAATGACTTAATCCCGGCATAAGTTTCACATCGAAAGATACGGCGTGACGCCTGCCGGCTTCAACATTGGTCGGAATCAGGTCCGTGTTTATACAGAATATCGGCACCCGAATATCTTTCAGTGCCTCTTTTACATCGTAGAAAAAATATTCCTGCAATGAACCGATTCCAACCCACGGAGGAGCCGAAGACATATCCTCCGCAACTCTTTCAACTATGTTGGGATCCGAACCGGGTGGGAACATATCCCGAACGAACTGGTCCGTATTTTCCTTAAAATTCTCCATAAAACCGTCAACAAATTCCTCGATTTGATCCCGCGGATATTCGGTCTCGAAATTATGAAAAGTATCGACACCGACCAAACCGATAACGCGGTCGGGTACCAGGCGCGCAGCTTCTATGATCACATTGCCGCCCATCGAATGACCTATGAGAATGACCTGATTAAGCTTGAGCATTTCGATGACCGCCGCTACATCGGCGCCGAAAGCCTTCATAGACCATCTTCTTCGACCCAGGCCGGAGGCCCCGTGTCCTGCAAGGTCGATGGCAACGACTTTATGCCGGCCTGCGAAATAAGGCACCTGATAACTCCAGTATCTTTTATCACAGCACCAGCCATGAACAAACACGAGGGTCGGCTTGCCTTTACCCTGAACGTCGCAGCTTATAACAACGCCGTCCGATGAAGGCACATAATGTTTTTGAACCGAAGCACAGCCCGCCAGCATGAAACAGGATAACAAAAAAAATGTAAATGAAAACAGGCTGCATACTTTCATTCGAATAAGCCCCGTTAAAACTTAATCCGGTCCCGCTGTTATCATAATATCAATATAATCGTCCTTTGGCAACCATAATGACTTTTCCACCGACAGACACATCTATCTTTCCATTTTCACCCTGTGCCTTTAAGTATAGCAACGACGGCCTGCCTATCTCATAGCCCTGTTCGACACGCACATCAATCGCACTTGTCCCAAAGAACCTGTTCTTAACCAGGTATCCGGCCAAACAACCGTTTCCGCTTCCTGTAGCGGGGTCCTCCGGTATTCCAACGTAATCGCAAAAAACACGTACATTCAGGTCATTCTGCTTATGATACGTCTGCGGGCAGAATATAAGGATTACTTTAGCATTTTTGTTTTCAACGAACTTAAAGTATTCATCCTTATTTACTTTAGTCCGTTTTACGGCATCCAAAGTTTTAAGCGGCACTATTATGAAAGGCACACCTGTAGAGACGTCCTGGATTGGAAATCTTTCGTCAATGTCGCCTTTTTCAACTGTCAAAACCTGCGCAATATCATCCGCGTCAAAAACCTCGCCAAAGACAGGCTCTATCTGTTTCATCCAGAGAATATTTTCTCCTTCGCCGGTTTTTTTGAAAGTGACAGGAATCCGGCCCACTTTCAAATTCAAAACTACCTCGTTAACCGGTTCTTTAATAATTTCATTTTGTATGATGTATGCGGTTCCCAGGGTCGGATGCCCGGCAAAAGGCACCTCCGCTGCCGGTGTTAATATCCGAACATCATAGCCGCCATCTCGCGGCACTTCACCCAGAATAAACGTTGTCTCCGAATAGTGCATCTCTTGGGTGATCTGCTGCATTTGCTCATCCGACAGAGCCGCTGCATCGCGGACAACCGCAAGCTGATTGCCTGCATATTTCTCCTCGGCGAATACATCAACGATATAAAAGATGTGTTTTTTCATATTCATCTCCATTAGTTTCCGTTCTCGAATCCCCTGCCGTTCGGGCAGAGTTTACGACAGTTATTGCACAGATATAAATAGTCGCCTTTTTTTGTGCATCCCTGCGAAACAGCCCTGCAGAGTTTTTGATTTACAGTTCCAACGTCGAGAGCTCCCGCCGGACAGTTCTCAATACAAATTTGACAATCGGTCGGACAGAAATCATAGCCCGCCAAATCGTCCGGCTCTACTGTTATATTCAGCAAAATTGCACCCAATACTATTCGATTGCCGAAAGTTGAATTTGTCAGCAGCGTGTTCCTGCCAAGAACTCCCAATCCGGCCATGTAACCGGCATGGCGCAGCGAAAGGATTCCCCTGCCTTCTCGCTTTTCTTCGTCCCAGTATTCGTAAGGATCGCCGGGTACCGGAACCGCGATTACGTCACCATCACGCTCAAGTCGATTGCTGATATTACAGGTAACTCGGACGACATCGTTGAGTATAATATTATTTGTCACTGTATATGGAATCGGACTGCCCGACTGGAACGCACCTTCGGGGAATCTCTTTGCAATAACAGCTACGGATTTCGTATCCACGTAGATATCCTTCGGCCTGAAACCTTTCGGTGCTTCACGAAAACGCTCTACCGGTGCAATGCCGCACAAATCGGCGCCAAACTCGACTGCCGTCTTTTTAATAAAATTCGCATCAATCATATTTATACCTGCCTTTCTTTGAATGCAGTTTCCATCACCTCAAGGGCGAACCTCGCAGATACAGTCGCAAGGCCGCCATCCATTTCCATGTTTTCCCCTGACTTCCAGCACAACCTTAGAAAGTCATAAACTATTTTATCCGTCGGCCATAAGATTCTTCATGATTCGTCCAAGACGCCGTATTCCTTCCCAGATTCTGTCTTGGTCCGAATTCGAGAAATTCAACCTCATATTGTTCCTGCCGTCGCCATCCACAAAAAACGGTGTCCCCGGAACGAAGGCCACCTTTTCTTTGACAGCATGCTCGAACAGCTCCAAAGCAGATAACCGCTCCGGCAAAGTCACCCAGAGGAACATCCCACCTTCGGGCCTGGTGAAACGGACTTCCGCCGGAAAGTCTTCTTCGATAGCGGCTACCATTACATCCCTCTGTTTTTTGTAAGCTGTTATTATCGTCTCGATATGTCTGTCCACATTATTACTCATCAGGTACTGATACACAATCCTCTGACACAGAGAATTCGAATGCAGGTCACTGGCCTGTTTGGCCACCACGAGCTTGTCCATGATTTCACGCCCGGCGCATATCCAGCCGAGCCGCAGCCCCGGAGCAATCGTCTTCGAGAACGAGCCCAACAGCACCACCCTGCCACCAAGTAAACTCCACATAGACTGCGGCGCTATTCCTGCAAAACGCAGCTCTCCGTATGGATCATCCTCGACTACAATCGCATCGTGCAACTCAAACACTTTAGCCAATTCCTGCCGTTTATACTGCGAGTAGCTTATACCGGATGGATTCTGGAAGTTGATAACTGTATGGAACAGCTTGATACGATGCTCACCAAGCACATTCTTCAATTGGTCAATATCTATTCCATCTTCCAAAAGAGGCACCGGACAAAACAACGGCTCGTAAACCGCAAATGCCTGGATCGCGCCAAGATACGCGGGCTTTTCAATTACAACCCTGTCATCCTTTCCGATGAAAACCTTACCTATCAGGTCCAATCCCTGCTGTGACCCATTCGTGATTAAAATCTCATCGGCGGAAATATCCAGTTTCTTCTTATCCCGATATCTTTGTGCGATATACTCCCGCAAAGGCTGATAGCCTTCGGTTGTGCTGTACTGCAGAGCTGAAATGTCGGCTCCGGCCAGCACGTCCGATGAGGCCACGGCAATCTCCTCGACGGGGAAAAATCGCGGATTCGGCAATCCTCCCGCAAACGAGATTACTTCGGGATTCTCGGTCACTTCCAAAATCTCTCGAATGAAAGACTTCGGAATCGTACTCATTCTTTTTGCATATAGGTTTTTCATCATTCCTGCTCTTTATTTAATTCTCTGTACATAAATGCGACAGTGAACGGTAAATGGTCGAATTTCCTCGTGCCTTTCTGGGCAAAGCCGAATTTCCTGTACCAATTCTTCAGCTTTCTGTGTTTAGAGATTATCCCTATCTCCACCCGCCGGATACCAATCCTTCCTGCCTGCTCGAATAAATGGTTTACTAAAGCCTGACCGAAGCCTTTGTTTCTGTGTTCGGGCAGAACTGCGAGTCTTCCGAGATAGCATAAATCCGGACCGGCCTTCTCAAGGGCCACACAGCCGCAGGCCCGGCCGTTTTCTTCCAGGATGTAAAACTTAAGGCCTTTTTCAAAATCGCTCGCGACTCGTTCTTTTGCATTGAACGCCGGAAATTTGGGGCAGCTTTCGGCCGTAAGAGAGAACTTTTCAGCTACATCGTAAAACGAATCACGAATAAGAGCCGCTAAAACACCTTCGTCAGTTTTTTTTGCATCTCTTATAATCATTGTTAAACCTGTCCTTTGCTGTTATATTCCAACAATCCTGCTTCTTCGCTCCATGAGAACAACGTCTCGCCACCTGCCGTACATACAGCCGATTTTTTCACGTGTACCTACTTCACGAAAACCGCATGCCTTCTGGAGATTGATACTCACATTATTCTCAGGAAAAGTGCCGCTCTGCAAGGTCCAGATACCGATACGTTCAGATTCTTCTATAACCGCTTTAAGTAAAGCTTTGCCTGCGCCTTTTCCTCTTGCCGATGATTTAATATACAGGCTAACCTCAGCCACACCGGAATAAATACATCTGCCGGAAACAGGACTCAAAGCCGCCCATCCTATAACCTGGTTTCCGGTCCGGGCAACAAGTCTGCATCCGCTTAAATGGCCTTTATCCCATTTTTCCCATTCTGGAACGTCCGTCTCAAATGTCGCGTCACCGGTGGCAATACCTTCCCGATAGATATCAGCTACCTGGGGCCAATCTTTATCTTTCATTTTTTCTATTGTAAAGTTCATATAATCCTCTGAAACAGTAAGATTGGCCAGGAATTGCGTTGAGCGTATTTACTGTTTGTTTATTAAATCATTTATTTCACCACAATGCAGCTTGAAATGCCGCGGGAAATCAACGACCATGGCCTTGAGTGATATTTTATCGTTCAAAGCGGATATCCAAACATTGTCCAATTTTTCAATATTTATATTTCGAATCACATGAGTAACGTGGATATTGCTATATTTCCATAATTGAACCAGGTTGTTCCACTCTTCATCCTGATAGTTCTGAATGGCAATCCACCTGTCATTATTCCCAAGGTTTGCATAATCCGGAAAAATCAAAGGGCTCTGCTGATACTGCAGGTGTATTATGCGATGCGTGTTATTAGATGCCGAATCCACCATGTGCCCGACAATTTGCTTGATGGTGCGATTTTGACTGTTTCGCCGTTCAGTAATAACATCATCGGGAAGAGCAGATAGCTTTGGTTCCCATTCTTTAATCAGATTTAATAACTCCTGGATGATTGATTTAAATTCATTCATGGTCACTCCTATTATTTAAGGTTGTGCTTAACAATTAAACTTTTTTTATGAAGGTAGTCTTATGCTAAGTTATGCTTTCAACAACCTGCGCCTTATCAATTCCTCGGCAATCTGCACAACATTCAACGCCGCACCTTTGCGGAGGTTATCCGAGACACACCACAAGGTCAGGCCGCCTTCACTGCTGGAGTCCTCACGTACCCGGCCGACGAGAACTTCATCACGATATTTAAGAACGTCGAGTGGCGTAGGATAGCTTCGCTCATTTTCATCGCCTCGCTGGTTCTTACCCACCAAATCATCCATAAGCACAATACCATCAGCGCTGCGCAGCAATTCGCGGGCATCGTCAGGAGACAACTTTTTCTCAGTCTCAATCCAGATAGCCTCACCGTGACCAACAAAGACCGGTACACGCACCGCCGTCGCTGAGATACGGATGGACGAATCGCCAAGAATTTTACGCGTCTCGGATACAAGCTTCAACTCTTCCCGCGTGTAATCGGCATCGAGGAAAGGCTCGATATGCGGAATGCAGTTGAAGGCAATCGGCCTGGCAAATACCATTGGGTCGAACGGAATATTATCCAAAGATTTTAGCGCTGCTGGCGTTTGTGTTCTAAGTTCCTCCGGCCCCTTTAGGCCCCAGCCGCTGGTTGACTGATATGTTGCGGCAATTATCCGTCTAATGCGTGCGACACGATGCAGCGGTGCCAGGGCGACAACCAGTTGGATTGTCGAACAGTTCGGGCTGGCGATAAAACGAGTGTCATTAGTAATAGCATCTGCATTAACCTCCGGGACGACAAGCGGAACATCCGGGGCAAGACGAAAGTCACGTCCATTGTCAATGCAGATTGCACCAGCCTTCTCAGCCGTCTGGCGCCAGGTAACACTCGCACCCCTGGCGCCCTCTTTACCTGCGAAAAGAACCAGGTCCGTACCATCAAAAGCATCGGCGTTTGTTTCCTGCACAAGCATTTTTTCTCCAGCCAGAGTCTTGGGCCTCTCGTGGGTAGCCACTACCCGTGGCGGCCATTCACAAGGAAACTTCCGCTCTTTCAGACAGCTCACGATCATTTCGCCAACCAGACCAACACCTACTACCGTCACTTTCACAGCCATATTTACTACTCTCCTTTCAGATTAAATCCCCGTGTTTTTTTCGTTAATGTTTTTTGCATTTTATAGTAATCAAGTCTCTTGTTATTTTCGACTTCCAAAAAAGTATGTTTCAACGTGGCATATCCCAATAAATCATAAAACTTCTTCGAAGGCAGTGACGCATCCAGTTTGACGATATTTTTGCCTGCCGAGAGAGCTTTTTCTTCGAGTTTCTGCATTATAAGTTTTCCGAATCCATATTTCTGTGATGAAGGATTTACGAAAACTCTCATTATCTCGTCAGTAACTATGGTGCCGGTTCCGACAATCCGGCCGTTTTGTTCTAAAACGATTGTGAATCCATCTCCGGCGTTCTGTAGAATCTTTTCGTTATGGTGCCAGTCTTTGAAGAACTTCACCGCTTCGGCACAATAAACATTGGAATAACAAACATCTATCGTTTCACAAACCAAGTCTCTGACTTCGGCCAAATCGCCGCTCTTAAATTCCCTGATTGTTACTTTACCATACTCGCACATTTTGCCCGATTCCCGTTATACTTCAGTAGTACTGTTACACACGAACCAATTACCATTGCCGAGCCGACTATCGAATAAATCGAGAAAGATTCTCCAAAAACTGTAATCCCGACTATACAGTTTAACACCGGCACAAGCATTCCCAAAAGAGAACCCGTTGGAACCTCAACATAGCGATATGCCTCGGTTGAGAGCAGTTGTCCCGCTGTAGCGGTTACGCCAATCGCCAATAACAAAAGGACCTGGTAAAATCCCAACGAACAGGATGCGGTATTGGCCGGCATGATTACAATCCACAGACCGATGATACATTGTGCAAAGTATATAGCATACGAAGAGTCAGTATCATGCAGCTTTTTAACCAATACAAGGGCCAAACCTCCGAGCATTGCACCGAAAATTGCCAGAAGCTCGTATTTGCCTAAAATACCGATCGAGGATGAACCATTGCCGTTGTCGGCGGCCAGAAGATATATACCGCAAAAGGCCGATAAAATCGCGACTAACCGGGCCAGGCCTATCTTTTCCTTCAAAAATATCGAACCAAAAATGCTGCCGAATATCGGAAACGCATATATGAGAACCGTCCCCTTACCGACGCCGAGTTTTGTTATCGAGAAGAAACAGATCAGGATAGCTGCGCCGCCGAACAGCCCGCGCAGAAACAACAGTGTGCCGCTGACGAACTTCAATCTGATTTTCCCGAAAAGTGCCGCTGTGCCCAATATACCAAGTCCGACGACGAAACGAAACAATGTCATCGTGTACGGGTCGATATCGGAGGCATACCTGACCAGAGACGACATCAGGCAAAAGAACACCGTCGATATCAGTATCAAAGCCGCCCCTTTATATTCTCTTTTATCAAGTAAACGCTGCATGATTATTCTGTTTTCCTTTGACATAAATAAGTCGCAAAAAATCCTTCCCTGTATTCAGCCTTCTCTATTACAAAGCCCGCCTTTTCGAGCAGTCCTTCCATGACCCAGCCGAAAGTGCTGTACTCCTGACGAAAATGCGTTTCAAGCTCCCATTTAAATTCCGGACCGGTACGATCAACCATCATCTGTATAAAAGCCTTAATAGAATATTTATAACGGTCCGGCTCAAATGAAAAAACGACATCATTTATATATAATTTTCCGCCTGTTTTAACCATACGGGCAAGTCTCTTAAGGGCTATTATCTTCCAGAAATCGGGCAGATGATGTAACGCAGCAATCGAAACAATTGCGTCCAAAGGTTCGGCATCATGAACATAGCTCAGGAAACCGCCCTGACGGAATTCAATATTGGAAAGTTTTTCTTTTCTGGCTTTCCTTCGGGCACATTTTAACATTGCATTCGATATATCGACCGCGTAAATCTTCCTGAAATACCCGGCGGCGTGGATCGCAAAAGCTCCTGTTCCACAACCCATATCGAGCACTGTGCCGTCGGTATCTAAACCAAGAAGGGCTATAATTTCTTCCGCTTCCTTGTTGTAATCCCTGAACCCACGGTGACGTCTGTCGTAAATCCGGGCCTGCCACAGACTGTTATAATTGACGCCGCATGATTTTGTCTCGTCATACTGCCATTCGGGCTCACGCCTTACTCCAAGTGTATTGGAGTACTGTCTATATAATTCGATATCCATTTCTCTGACTTTCATAATACCACATACCTTCAGTGTCCTCGCAAAGCAACCTGCTTTGCTGGTAATACCCAAACAAAAAAAGCCTTTCAGGTTTTCTACTCCCTGAAAGGCTTTTTTATCAATGAAATATTTTCTTAAGTCCTTATTAGGGAGCAGCTTCCTTTGGCCGGTATACGAAAATACCAGGAGCATACATCCTGGTTATTCCGGCCGGAAGGCATGTGCGCAAAAGCACCGTGGCCACCTTGTGGCTCGTCAATTGCTTATGCTTGTTTTCCCTAATTTCAGACATTATTAGTTCCTATCTCACAAACAGAAACTTGATAATACATTTCGAGAGTTTTTTTGTCAACAAAAAAATTTAAGAAACTTTTCGGTAATTTTATTATCGATACAAAATGAAAATTTAATCACTCTAAAAAACTGATTATCAAATTTTCATAATACTCTACGGCTTTTTCGACATCTGCAATTTCAATATACTCATCTGGCTTATGACAAAGCCCAGGCTTGCCGGGACCGAAAATAATCACAGGCGCTTCTAATGATGTAAAACACGGCCCATCCGTAGTAAAGCCGACCGCCGTGGTTTCGTTAATACCCAGGCAAGAGCAAAAATCCCTGACAAAGTCGCAACCATTATCTGTCTCTAATGACTGAACCTGCCGAATCACGGAGAGAGACGCTTCGAATTTCGGATTTTCGGATTTGAGTTTGGCAAAAATTTTTTCCAGATCGGCGATAATATCCTGATGGCTCTGACCGGGAATAGTCCTGATATCTATCCCGATACTGCATTTATCCGGGACAACGTTCAGTGTTTTACCCCCGGAAATCGTATTAACACTCATAGAGCACCGGCCTAAAAGCTCATGGTGTTTTACGGCAATATCGTAATTATCCAGCTCATTCAGGAAATGCCGCATCGAAGTAATTGCGTTTATACCCAGCTGAGGTGCCGAGCCGTGAGCGGATTTTCCTTTGGTTGAAATTTCAAGCCACAACATCCCGCGGTGAGCGGTCACAACTGAAAAATCCGTCGGTTCCGGAATAATTACCCCAGAGAAATCCGGAAGTTCTTTCCGGGCGGCGATGAATCTCTCGGCACCGCAGCTATCGACTTCTTCACCTGCTACGGCCGTAAAAACGATATCGCCCTGCAACCGTCTGCCTGAACCGATAATATTGCCGATAGCGGTAACGACAGCGGCAGTTCCGCCTTTCATATCCGTAGAGCCTCTGCCGTAGATTTTACCATCACTCTCGACTGCGGTAAACGGCGGATGTGTCCAGTTAGCTTCGCCGGGACCGACTACATCAAGATGGCAGGCGAACAGCAATGCCGGCTTATTCCCGCCGGATTTAACATGCGCGATGATATTCGCCCTGTTATTATTCCATGTATCTATCTCGGAGTTTATTCCACAGCGGTCAAATTCCGCCGAGAGTACCTTTGCCGCCGCTAATTCGCCCTTTGCTTCGGTCGATTCGGCCTGAATGAGTTCTTTTAACAATTCCTGCATAATAACGCGATTATACAATCGACTCGTTGAAAATAAAAAAGATAAATTTTTTATTGCAGATTATAATATAACAATGGATAATACAAGGTTTAGAAGTTTTTTACCTGGCGTAAAGGAGCATAAATGGGACCTGTACTAAATGGGTTGATGAAACTTCAAAGCATCGAAAATCGTCTCCGAGTCGAAAAGGCAAAACTTACAAGGTGTAGAAGGAATGTAATAATTCAGGAAAATCTGATCAGAAGCCTTCAAAACGCCCTCGAAGCAAAAAAAGAAGAAGTACAATTAAGCAAGGTCCAGTGCGACCGGCTGGAATTAGAACTTAAAAGCAACGATGAGACAATAACCAAGTTAAGAGCATCCCTCAACAGCGCAAAAACAAATAAGGAATACGCCGCCCTGCTTACACATCTCAATACAATGAAAGCCGATAATTCCAAGGTCGAAACTCAGACCCTTGAACTGCTAAAAGATATCGAGTCGGACGAATCAGAATGCCAGGAAATTCAAAAACAGATAGACGAGCAAAAACAAACTCTCGAGCAGACCCGAAAAGAAAGTGAAGTATTAGCAGGTAAATACCAGATACAAATAAACGAAATCCAGAAGGAATGGGACCAGGTTGCAAAGTCAATACCGACCAAAAAATTGGAGATATTTAATCGTGTAGCCGAGACATACGACGGTCAGGCCGTTGTAGGAGTCGATCAGCAGGAAGGAAATAAGGGGGCCTATAGTTGTGGCGGATGTTTTATGGGTGTCCCGGCGGAATCGGTCAATATGCTCATGACCAAAGACGATATTATACGATGCCCAAACTGCACGCGGATACTTGTTGTTAGTGATGAGCAGGAAGTTTAGAAATCAAAACCACAAATTTCCCCCTGCATCAGATACGTATCCGAATCATTTTTAAGATACACCATAGGGAGTATTACAATTGCCTGAGAAAATAATCGTTCACACAGATGGAGGCAGCAGAGGCAATCCCGGCCCGGCCGCCGCAGGCTTTGTCGCTAAAACCCAGGCCGGCAAAAAAATTGAAGCAAAAGCCTTTTTTTTAGGCAGAACTACAAACAACGTAGCTGAATATACCGCCCTGACAAAAGCCCTCGAAGCGATAAAACAAACCGGGGCCGAACAGTTAACGGTTTTCAGCGACAGCGAGCTGCTCGTCAGACAAATCAACGGCCAATACAAGGTAAAAAGCGAACAAATCAGACCTCTTTACCAACAGGCCATCGAGTTGCTCGGACACTTTAAGAGCTGGAACGTCCGACATATTACCAGGGAGAAAAACAAAGAGGCCGACCGACTCGTAAACCAAGCTCTCGATCTCGAACACGATATCGAAAGCCGGCAGCAATCCGCCGATCAAAATGAAAAGACCATAAAACTTGGCGTATTGATAAGCGGCGGCGGTACAACCTTAACGAATATCCTCGAATATATCGAAGACGGTCGACTAAACGCAAAAGTAACGGTTGTAATAAGCTCTCGTTCGACCGTGGCCGGCGTCGAGAAAGCTAAAAACGCCGGGCTTGACGTCAAAATAATCCGCACGAAAGACTTTTCCGATATCGATAAATTCAGCAAACAACTTGTAAAAGAACTTGTGGCCGCCGATGTTGACCTGGTTATACAGGGAGGTTGGCTCTGCCTGTGGAAAATACCTAAACAATATGAAAACCACGTGATGAATATACATCCGGCTTTACTGCCGAGCTTCGGTGGAAAAGGAATGTGGGGACATCACGTCCACCAAGCCGTTCTAAATGCAGGATGTAAAGTCAGCGGTTGCACAGTTCATTTCTGTACCAACGAATACGATAATGGGCCGATTATTGTTCAGCGAACCTGCCCGGTCAGGGAGACGGATAATCCCGATACTCTCGCTGCAAGAGTTTTCGAGCAGGAATGTATTGCATATCCGGAGGCTATCAGATTATTTGCAGCAGACAAACTGCTCGTTCAAAACGGCGTCGTAAAAATAAAACCGTAGACGGCGGCACCGAATTTCACAAATCAAATTCCGATTTACGGAGACAACTACTGTGTCTTTATCGCAGTAATCTCGCCATACTTCTTATTTTGTGGTGATTAAGGCCAAAGCTAACTTGACAAGTTGTGTTTGAATCAGTTTTCCTATACTTATTTCATCCAAAACTCCTTTTAAGTTTTATGTAAAAAAATAAGACAAAAAGAAAATTTCTTTAGACCCAAATGGCTATTGTCGGTGCTATATTAATGACAAACGTTTGTAGTGGAGTAAGATTTTGGGCCCAATAATCGACAGGTATCTGGTTTTAAGAGCTCGGCAGGGAGACAGCGAAGCTTTTTGTCGAATTTATGAAAAGTACAGAGACAGTCTGTTAGTTTCAGCTATTGCTCTTTCGAATGATGTGAACATTGCCGAAGATTCCGTGCAGGATACGTTTGTTTATTTTGCAGAGCATTTAGACGGTTTCTCCCTAACAGGAACATTGAAAGGATACTTAGCAACATGTGTTGCCAATCGCGTACGATACCACATTCGTTCGAAACGTCGTCAATTCTCCGGTTTAGAAAAAGCCGACGGGATTGAATCGAATCTGTGCGATCCGAGTGAAGGTATAATTTTGAATGAACAGTTAAAAACATTAACTTTGGCATTAACGAAACTGCCGGCAGAACAACGAGAAATTATTGTATTGCATACTCAGGGAGAAATGAGATTTCGAGCGATAGCGAAATCGCTGAATGTCTCATTAAATACGGTAAAAAGCAGATACCGATATGGTATAGGGAAATTGAGAGCATTATTAAAAAGTGAGGTGAAAAAATGAGACCTCCGGAAGAAATAAACAATTTATTCAAAGAATCCAAAGCTACCGTTAGTTCGGAGAAAAACAGGAAAATGTTAAATGTTGCCCTGTCAGCATATAAAACAACACAAAACGAAAAATCAGCTCTATATGCACCTAATATATGGCAGACTATCTTGGGTAGTAAAACCGCATGCCTGGCTATAACATTGCTTATCATTTCTTCCCTGGCGGCCTGCTTCGTTCTATCCAATAAAGTCGCTGACCTGAAAGATAAGCTGGAATTTGCCCGGCGTGATATCACTATTGCTCCCACGCCCGTTGATGAGACAGCCACTATCAACTTCTATTTAAGAGAACATCAGGATATTGTGGCCCAGAAGGCTTCACTGGCTCCTGCTACACCACAACCGCTACAAATGCGAGTGAGCCAACATGAAATCATGTATTACGAAATTTTTGACGAACGGCCGGAATATATGCGTCCCGGCATAATCGTCAGGGGACCATCATCTCAACACCAAATCAGTTTGCCTGAATCTCCGGCAATTTCCAACGGCCATATACTGACACTCTCTGAGGCGCATCAAACCGCTGATTTCGATCTGGTCTTGCCATCGTGGTTGCAGCCCTGTTATAGGCTGGACCAGATCCGAAAGATCGAGGGACGTGATGCCCTGCAACTGTTATATTCTAATGGCATCGATTCAGTATCGTTGTTTGAGCAACCCCTGGATGGAAAACGAGGGCTTGAACCAAAGGATTTCAGAGAATACGCCGTATATCAAAATAAAGGGCAAGTCGGGGGGACAATTCTTGCCTGGAGAGATGATGCTCTTTCCTATGTATTAATCGGCAAGACAGAAATATCACAATTAATGGATATGGCACAATCGATTAACAACTCAAAATAAAAGGAAACAAAAAAATGATTAGTAAAAGAATAATCTTATCAATGACATTCTGTGTTTTTATGATGGTTTCCGGGCTATGCATTTCTTCTTTTGCAGAAACCAAATCAGGAATAAATTCAGATGCCGAACAACATTATGAAAAAGCGAATGAGCTGTATAAACTTGCCGATTATAACGCGGCAATTACTGAATTTGAGCAGGTTATTGAACCGGCACCGAAAAGTGCAATTGCCCAGAACGCAAAATACTGGATTGGACAAATATATTTCGAAACAAGGCAGTTTGATACCGCGTTAACAACATTCCAGGAACTTATCAATGAGTTTCCGGATGGTATGGCAGCCTCTACAACAAAGAATATGATAGAGCGCGTTCAACAGGCCAAAAAGAACAAATCATTTTTTGAGGCTGTTAAGAAGGGGGATATTGAACAGGTCAGATTGCTTATCGCCCAAGGCGCCGATCTCAATTGGAAAGACAAGGATGGTTCTACGCCTTTGCACGAGGCGGCCGGCGATGGGTGGATAGACGTGGTCCGACTGCTCCTGGAGAAAGGTGCGAATGTGAAGGCCACAGACGCAACGGGCCAGACTCCTCTACATCGGGCCTCAAGGTGGGGTTCGCGGGACATTTGCGCGTGGTTCCTCGCCAAAGGAGCGAGCGTCAAAGCCACAGATAGCCTGGGCAACACGCCCCTGCATGCTGCACTTGGTCGTCAGGAAGTTAACAGACGCTTGTTCGAATTCCTGTTGGCCAAAGGGGCAGACGTCAACGCCCGGAACGAGCAAGGCGAAACACCGCTTCACCTCGCCTGCACGACGAGAAGACCCGCTACCTATACCCAACAGCGCGCCGAGGCGGTCGATATCCTCTTGGCGCACGGTGCTGAAATCGATGCGGCGGATAAGAATGGTCGCAGTCCTCTCCATGTCGCCGTCGAAAACGCCCAAGACAAGGCAGTTGAGCTCCTACTGGCCAAAAGTGCTGACATCGAGGCAAAGAATGCACGGAGCGCGACGGCGCTTAACCTAGCGGCAAGGTATGGGCGCTCGGACATCGTTGAGTTACTTATCAACGGCGGCGCCGACATCGAGGCAAAGAATGCAGAGGGCGCGACGGCTCTTGACTTAGCGGCAAGGAATAGGACTTGGGACATCGTCGAGTCGCTTATCAACGGTGGGGCCGACGTCAACAGCGCCGATTCCGAGGGGCAAACACCGCTGCACTATGCCGCCCAAGCCGGCGACAACGAGACCGCCGAACGCCTGATCGCCGAGGGCGCTGATGTCAACGCCAAAGCTGCTCACGGTGAAACCCCTGTACTCATGGCCGCGATGTGGAATCACAGAGACATCGTTACCTTGCTCCTTTCAAAAGGGGCCGACACCTCGATCCAGCTTGCCGCTTACCTGGGAGATCTCGCGCAAGTCAAGGGCTTCGTCGAGAATGGGGTCGGTGTCAACCCGCGGGATGCATACGCGGCAACCCCATTGCATGGCGCAGCCGTTGGCGATCAGAAGGAGGTCGCCAAATTTCTTCTCAGCAAAGGCGCCCAGGTCAACGCAAAGCCCGCCATCTTTTGGGAGGCGACCCCCCTGCACTTGGCGGCCTCCGCAGGTTCGGCGGACGTGGCGGAGTTGCTCATCGGAAAGGGCGCGGAAATCGAGGCCAAGGACACAAGCGGAAACAGGCCCCTGCATTTTGCGGCATCCGAAGGCGAGATCGATACGGCCCGACTACTGCTTGCCCACGGAGCCGATGTAAACGCCAAGAGTCAGGCTGGCGGCTATTGGGGTGGCATGATGCCTTTGCATAAAGCCGCGTACTACGGCCACAAAGACCTGGTGCTACTGCTTCTCGGTCACGGTGCCGACATCAATGCGCAGACATCGGAAAATGGGGGGATGCCTTCAGAGTTGGCGGCGTGGCGCGAACACAAGGAGGTGGTCCGCCTACTAATCGACAAAGGCGCGGACCTCTCTAACCGTGACATTCTTCTACTTATTGCTTGCATGTACCAGCAGAAGGACCTGGTGGAACTGCTGATCCGCAAAGACGCCGATGTCAACTCCAAAGCCTGGGGCGAGGGCGACCCTCCCGCTCTGCAGGCCTTCTGGAGCGGATACCATGGATCTGATACATCGGATCTGTTTAACCTGATCGCTATTCTCAAACTCCTGCTGGATAACGGCGCTGATCCGGACACGAAGGACAGCTCCGGCACGTCGCTGCTGCATTACGTATGTGACAATGCGGATTTGACAGAATTGCTTCTCGACGAAGGCGCCAATCCCAATATCAGGACAAGAGATCGCACCACGCCTTTGCACCTTCTCGCCAAGAAGGGCAACGTGGCCATGACGCAACTGCTCATCACGCGGGGCGCGGACGTCAACGCAAAGGATTCTTGGGGACACACCCCTTTGTCGATTGCCGAAAACTTGAGCGACAAGGACCTGTTCGGTCAGCCCAGGGAGACGCCCTTGACCGACCAAGTCAAGGCAGCCAAGAAGGAAATCGCCAAACTCTTGCGCGAGCACGGAGCAAAGGAATAACCAGGAAAAAACTAATACTGTTTGTCGGATGAAGCCGTGATAATTACAGCTACTTCGATTTTGTAGCGGCAGGCTCGCTTTCCTTGGGTTCTTTTACCTGTAAACCTTCGAGCTTCAGGTGCTCTTCGTCCTGGACATCAATCTTTATCAGGTTTTTGCCGCGGAAGTTGCCTGCCAATACGGCTTCCGAAAGCGGATCTTCAATATAATGCTCTATGGCTCTACGCAGGGGTCTGGCGCCGAATTCGGGATTGTAACCTTTATCTATGAGAAATTCCTTGGCCTGCTCGGAAAGTTCCAGCTTAAAACCATGCTCGGTCAGCCGTTTGAATACCTTTTTGAGTTCGTACTCGACAATAGTCACCAAATCTTCCCTTGTTAACGCCTTAAAGACAATTGTGTCATCTACGCGGTTCAAGAACTCCGGCCTGAAGTGATGTTCCACCTCTTTTTGGAGGACATCTTTCATCTTCTCATAATCAGCTTCGGGAGTTTTCTTACCGAAACCAAAGCCGCTGTTGTTCTTGATCAATTCGGCACCGATGTTACTGGTCATAATCATGATAACATTCTTAAAATCAATACCCCGACCGAAACTGTCCGTCAGCCGACCCTCATCCATAATCTGCAACAGCATATTGTAAACATCCGGATGCGCCTTTTCGATTTCATCCAGGAGCAACACCGAATACGGCCGCCGTCTGATTCTTTCGGTCAACTGCCCTCCTTCTTCATAGCCCACATACCCCGGAGGCGCGCCGACCAGACGACTGACGTTGTGCTTTTCCATGAATTCGCTCATGTCCAGGCGGATAAGAGAATTCCTGTCGCTGAACATAAACTCCGCCAGAGCCTGAGCGAGCAGCGTTTTTCCGACGCCGCTGGGCCCGAGGAATATAAAGCAGCCCATCGGACGATTCGGGTCCTTCATACCGCTCCTGCTTCGCCTTACGGCCTTGGCTACGGCGGTGATCGCATCATGCTGTGAAACAACCGTTTTGTGCAGCTCGGTTTCGAGTTCGAGAAGTCTCTGGGTTTCCTTTTTCTCAAGTCGCGTCAGGGGGACACCGGTCATATTACTGACAACTTCCGCGATAATTTCATTATCTACTACACCGGTCGCCTCTTTATGCTCCTCGTACCAATCTTTATGGAGCTTCGTTTTTTCGTCCATAAGCTTCTGAGCCTCGTCTCTCAACGACGCCGCACGTTCATAATCGGCGCCTCTTACCGCCTCATCTTTTTCTCGTTGCAGCCTTTCGATGTTTTCCTCAATTTCGGTCAAGTCCGGCGGCGGTGTCATATTTTTCAATCTGACTCTTGCGCCCGACTCATCGACGACATCTATCGCCTTATCCGGCAGGCACCTGCCGGTAATATACCTGGTTGAAAGCTCCACCGCCTGGAAAAGGGCCTCATCGGTAAACCGGACCCTGTGGTGCGCCTCATAGCGGTCCTGAAGTCCCCTGAGTATATCCAGAGTTTCGTCCTTGGAAGGCGGCTCGACAATTATCGTCTGGAAACGTCTTTCAAGGGCGCCGTCTTTCTCGACATGTTTCCTGTACTCATCCAGCGTAGTCGCACCGATACACTGGACCTCTCCCCTGGCTAAGGCGGGCTTTAGCACATTCGATGCATCGATAGCGCCTTCGGCGCCGCCGGCTCCGACAAGTGTATGAAGCTCGTCGATGAACAGGACCACATTCTTGGCCCTTCTTACCTCGTTGATAACCGCCTTGATACGTTCCTCGAATTGTCCTCGATATTTTGTCCCGGCCACCATCATCGCCAGATCAAGTACAACAATCCGTTTGCCTTTGAGTATCTCGGGCACCTGCTTGTTTATTATCTGCTGGCTCAGGCCCTCGACAATAGCCGTCTTGCCGACTCCGGCCTCGCCCAACAGGACCGGATTATTTTTCGTGCGTCTGCACAGTATCTGCACCAATCGTTCGATTTCATTTTTTCTGCCGATTACCGGGTCCAGCTCGCCGTCCTCGGCCAGTTGTGTCAGGTCTCTGCCGAAGCTGTCCAGCGCGGGTGTTTTACTCTTGGCCTTACGCCCCATAGTCGGGCTCATTTTCATTCCAAGCGCTGCAGGCCCGTCGTCCACACCGGCGCCGAGAAGATTCAGCACTTCCTGCCGCACCTCCTCGAGCTTCAGACCGATATCTAAAAGAACCTGGGCCGCAATCCCTTCGCTCTCTCGAAGGATACCCAGCAGGATATGCTCGGTCCCCACGTAATTATGGTTCAGCGACCGTGCTTCTTCTATCGCATACTCGATAACCTTCTTGGCTCGCGGCGTCTGAGGAAGCTTGCCCATCGTCACCATATCGGGCCCGCTTTTGACGTGCTTCTCAATCTCCAGCCGAAGCTTCTTGATATCGACATCGAGGTTCTTCAGGACCGTAGCTCCCACGCCGCTGCCTTCCTTGACCAGCCCGAGCAGGATGTGTTCGGTCCCGATATATTCATGATTAAATCGCTGGGCCTCCTGATTGGCCAGCGCCATTACTTTTCGTGCTCTGTCTGTAAAACGTTCAAACATTTTTCTTCCCGAAAAAATTTTTAAGAATGATTCGTAAATCTCACAATGCTATCGACATCTTAAAGAACAATATTCACGAACATCAATCTTTAATTATCCATATCCATTTTATCACACTTAACTCAACCATGTCAAACATATGCAGAATGCATTGATTGTTTCTTAAGCCTGATAATACCTTACTTTATATGCCCTCAGTCGGGTTGATGTTCGTTTTCGGGCAAACATTTTCATTTAGTCTTAATTTTATCGGCAAAAACACCGGTTAACTTTGCCCATTGTGCCACAAAAATCACCTTTCCAACTTTCCTTCTTGGACGCCGGCCGGCGGAGCCACCTCTTCCGACTGGCCGGATTGGATGCAAAAATATAAAGATTACTAACTCTTTTCACCTCGACCAATAAAAACCAACATCAAGATACTCAGCCCTAAGTGATTTTGCTTTTCACATTTTTAAAATGTATATTTTAATTATGCACAAGTAGCAATTCCTGGAAGTTGTACCTGCATACAAGATTTTATTTAACTAACAGGGACATTATGAGGACATCTTGAGTATGAGTATTGCAAATCTTTTCGTAACATGTTTATCAACAATCTCCGAGATTCTGGCAATGACGCCGCGAGAAAGATGGGGCTCCGCAACAAGAGGACTTGACTCCTCGGATGCTTCTATATCAACATGCCTGATTGTCAGCGTCTCGGCGGTCCTGATAATATTAATCGCTTCCTCGATTATTGTAACATATAAACAAAAACCACATAAAAAATAACACTTCTTTTCATTTCATCCTATATCCAAAGAACCTTCAAGTTGCGAGAACTTACGGAATCAGGCATATTTTTTTAACTTCCGGACACGTCTAATTAAAAAAGAAGAATTAAATTTTGGTGCTTTAGCAGATTCGGGAGAGAGCTTCGCCAGGGATGATTTTGTATAAAATGAACAGATGCACGTGATAAGGACAGTCGGCTACCCCTAATTTTTCCATCATCGCTTCGCTTTCATATATTCCCGGAATAATGCCGGTGCATCATCCATATCATAAGAGATAGTAACTAAACACACTCCTTCTTTATTGAAGTAGAAAGCACTCATCTTCTCAGAGGTTTTATATGCTAAATAGTATTCTATCGGTGGATCCCGAAATGATTCAGCTAGAAAAGGTTTGCCAAATAAATGGTTGATTTGCTCCACTGTGTACCCGTTGTACTCCGAGCTATATTGAGGTTTGACTTTGCCACTGCGAACCGCATCACGTCCAAGCTCACACAAGGCCTGCTCATAAACTTGCTCAGTTTCTTTATTATTCTGGATTTCGGCTAGAAATCTTACGAAAGCAAAGGCAAAAGTCACTACCAAAAATGCTCCGAAGGTTTGCACAATGGTTTTTCCAACTTTATTCATGATCTGTTGTCCTAAAATAATCTATATTTGAATGTAACCATCCCATTCTGTTCCGCTAACTTAAATCAAGAAATGTAAAAAATTAGTCAATATACCTTTTTACTCAAGAAAAATAAGTATCAATAATCAAATTTAATCGTCTTTCATTCTAACTTGAGAACACCAGCTACAAACGCCTTCTTCACCATATAATAGAAGTTCAGACATCGGCACCTCGTTATCACACAATTTACAAATAAAAGGACCCTCAACACCACAATTTAAACACACATTCTTATCTGTATGATAATATTCTTCATTACAACAAGGGCATTGAACAATAGTAGGATCCCCACCATCGGCTATCCAAATATGGCGTAAGCTCTTTTATGACAAGTAAATAAGAAGGATATTGTGGGCTTGCAGTCAAGAAAAGCAAAGCCAATCCTTCGACAAGCTCAGGACAAGTTCGCCGGCCTGTTTAATCAAGGCTCATCGGTTCATCTGCCCTGCTGCCGCGGCGATAAATCGTAACGCCTTTGCAGCCAAGCTCGTAGGCCAACTTATAGGCCTTATCAACGGTCGCAACGGTCGCTTTTTCACTGAGGTTTATCGTCTTACTGACCGCGGCGTCACAATGCTGCTGGAAGGCCGCCTGCATACGGATATGCCATTCGGGGCTGATATCGTAGGCGCATTTGAAAACCTGGCGAATCCCGGCTGGAACTTTGGCAATACTTTGAATACTGCCGGTCTTGATGATTTCCTTTTCAAGTTTTTCGTCGTAAAAACCGTGGCTTTCTGCGATTCTTTTGAAAATGGGATTGACCTGCAATACTTTTGAACCATCTAAAATGCGGCGGAAAAAAACAAGCGAATATAACGGCTCAATACCAGCAGAACAATCAGCAATGATACTTATAGTACCGGTAGGAGCGACACACGTAATCGAAGCGTTACGAACCTTTTGTTTCAGGTCGGTTCGCCAGATACTATTGTTCCAGTTTGGGAACGGGCCACGCAAATCGGCCAGTTCGCTGCTGGCTTTGCGAGCGTTTTCATTGATAAAACTCATTACCCTGGAACCGAAATCAACGCCCTGCTGCGAATCGTACGGTATCTCCAGCATGAACAAACAATCGGCAAAGCCCATTACGCCCAAGCCGATTTTGCGATTCGCCTGGGCCAACTGGACGGTGTCCCTGACGGGATAATCACAGGCATCTATGATATTATCCAGAAAACGAACAGCTAATTTCACGGTCTCAGCCAGAGCGGGCCAATTCATATCCACTCCGGACTTAGTGACATTCACGAATTTGGTCAGATTGATACTGCCTAACGTGCAGGCTTCGTACGGCAGCAACGGCTGCTCGCCGCAGGGATTAGTCGCTTCGATTTCACCGAGGCCGGGCGTGGGATTGTCACGATTAATCCGGTCGATGAAAACTACGCCCGGCTCTCCGGTCTTGCGGGCGGATTTGACAATCAGTTTCCATATATCGCCGACGGTGTAATATTTAACTGATCGCTGCGACTGCGATTCCTGCCTGGGAAAATATTTATGCAAATCATCTATCGAATAACTTTCGATATCAAGATTCCGCGGGAGCAAATATCTTTCCTGCGTTCGGGGATTTTTTACTATATGCAAATCCTTCGCGGAATCGAGCACCTTTTTCATCCAGCTATCGGTGACTTTCACGGAGATATTGAAGTTGGTGAATGCTTTCAGGTTCTTCTTGGCCTGCAGGAATTTGAGGATGTCGGGATGATCGAGGCTCATCATTCCCATATTTGCACCGCGGCGAAAGGCCCCCTGCTGAATTGCGTTGGTCGTCTCGGAGAAAATCCGCCAGAAGCTAATCGGCCCGGACGTTGTCCCGCCGCTGGATGCGACACGGTCGCCGGTCGGCCTCAATTTATCGAAGGAAAAGCCCGTACCGCCTCCGGCCTGCTGAATCAGGGCGGTCTGCTTAATCGCCTCGAATATCCCTTCGATACTGTCCTCGACCGGTAGTACGAAACAGGCGCTGAGCGTGCCGCGTCGCTGTGCGTTCATAAGGGCGGGAGAGTTCGGCAGGAACCTAAGCGAGGCCATAAGGTCGTAATATTTCCGGTGCCATTGCCTGATTTCGCCGCCGCCGGCCCCGTACCTTACTTCGGCCTGTGCTATCAGCGAGGCTACCCTGCTGAAAAGCTGGGCGGGCATCTCGATACACTTGCCGTGCTCGTCTTTGATAAGGTATCTGCTCTGGAGAATCTTCAATCCGGTCTGGCTAAGTACTGGAGATTCTCCAGGGACAGGATATGTATTATGCTCTGTCATAACATTTCAATAACGACGGAAAAAAATAAGAGAAATATGCAAAAAACAAGACTTATAGATAAAGCAATCTCAATTGAATCTTCAGTTTTCAATTTTCCTTTTTTTGAGCCATCGAAAACGAAAGACATCGCGAATTTTTTCGCTGAATCGTATTCCAAGTCGCTGCGTGCCGGTTTTGAACTCCGCCTTTTTCAAATCCTCGGTCGTGACTTTTACACGTCTTCCGCCGAAGACCGAGAGTAACCCGGCGACAAGCAAACCGAAAAACGAATTAATTTTAATTCGAGCAGACATTTATTTTATTCGCAGATTGCAGTTCATAAATAACCAGCTACTAACAATAAACTATGAACCATCAACCATATTATCTTTGTACAGCCAACCTGAGCGAAGTTAATAATTCTTCGCCGGTCCTGCTAATTGTTTCGGAGGCCCCAAATAATTGATGCCTGTCTATAATCTCCGGCTGCCGGTCGTAATATCTCTGTACCGCCTCGATTCCGCCTTCTGCAGGGCCGCTGGTTTTGTATCGGCCGTCCAAAAGCCACGAGCCGAATTCGTCATCGTACTCGGCGGGATAGATAAGAGCCACGGCGAATTTCTCGTCACTGTATTTGGCTAAGTGAACTTTAGCGCGGCTCGGCGGAGTGGTCTGAACAGCCAAGTTGACAAGCTCTTTGAAATCTCGCCGGGCGGCTTCCTGCCCGCTCGAATAAAAGAACATCCCGGCTTCAAGCTGGAACGTTCCCGCGGTGACACCTTTTAGCTCCAGCCTGCCGTCGGGATAGGCCCTGTGAATTTTATAGACTTTGCCGTCCCCGTATCGTTCGCTTTCCAGAAGCTCGGCTACTTCCTGGGCGGTAAAACCCACACCGACGTGGTCGCCGAAGTCGAATATATACAGGCCGACATATTTTTGAGGTTTCTGTAATTTTGGCAGTTCCATAACGATATTCTATACAGGAAACGCAAAGATTGCACGGTTTTTTTTGATTAAAGATTGTTACAAAAGCGTATATAATCAAGGAACATTAATATAGTTAAGGAGTCCGATTATGACTAACGGTGCGGCAGGTGGAGCGGCTGCGGCAGCGGCGGCAATTGCAAATGCAATAAAAGCATCAGGTGCGATTGTTAATGTGGAATCGACGGATTTTACGACGATACTCGAAAAATCGGACAGGCCCCTGGTTGTCTGCTCTGAGAGTAAGTTCCTATCTACGAAATATCACTACCTGACCAGCTATAAAGGGCTTATATTTTACACCAAATCCGCCACGCCGTTAATGCTCAGGCCATCTGTAGAGATTATCCACGCCAAAAAAATCTGGATTCCCGGATAATCCGGTTTGACCGACTTCAAAATCGCCGACTGATTATTAAAAGTTTAAGCCATCAGAAACACTCACAACACGAAACCCATGGCGGTGGAACCTGATGATAGAGTGGCCAGGAAATTGTTGTAATCTCAATAAGATTTGGATATTGTGAGACTTCAAACGTGCAGGAGAATCCCTGTAATGAGTAAATGGGAAATCCCGAACAAATTAATTTAAAAGTGAAAGGAATGAAACGATGTTATTTCAGAGATGGATTAATATGAAATTGCACAAAGGTGTACTCAAATTTATGTCCCTTATTCTTTTATTAGTTATTACTTACCCATGTTTGACTTTTAGTTCTGAAAAAGCTTCTGGTGCAACTACGGGGAACTCTGGTATAGCCGTTCTTTTGGTCGATACCGACCGGATTATGGGAAACATCGATGAGGACATTTACGGACATTTCCTCGAGCATATCAACCATTCGGTCGTCGATGGTCTGTTTGCCGAGCAGATTCGGGGCCGGGGTTTTGAAGCCGATGATTTTAAGACCTACTGGGAATTGTTTGCAGACAAAGGCAGTGTCAGGACTGTAAATGTGATGTTCGTATACGGCCAGAAGAGTATTCAACTCAATGTCAATAACGGCACAGCCGGTATTCGACAGGGTCGTATTTATATTCAGGACGGGTACGATTACAGTGGGTCCCTATGGATCAAACCCGAGCAAGGAACGGTACATGTAACCTTTCGGGTCAAGGATTCCAACGGTACCCTAATCGCGGAAGTGCCGCTTAAGACATCCGGTTCTGCATTTCAGGAAGTCCGTTATTCCTTTTCCGGCACTAAAACAGACAAACAGGCTTCTGTTGAAGTCGTGGCAACCGGCCAAGGCGTAGTGTTGTTAGATTTTATATCCCTAATGCGGGCTGACATTCGAAAGAACAGCATGCTGCGTCCCGATCTCGTTGAGGCCCTGCGTGACTTACAGCCGCCCTTTATCCGCTGGCCCGGTGGATCGTTTGCCTCCATCTATAAATGGAGAGACGGGATCGGTCCGCATGTTGCACGCAGGTATCATCCCAATACCATATGGGGCGGGTACTCAGACTACTATGGTTTCGGCACAGAGGAGTTTATGGAACTCTGCCGGCAACTGGATGCAGAACCTATGGTCGTCCTGGCTGCAACGAGTACCGATGCGGAAATGGTTCAGTACGCAATGGATTGGGTTCATTATCTGATTGACCCGCCGACAACCGAATGGGGAAAAATGCGTGCGGCCAACGGGCATTCCGAACCGTATGAAATTCCGTATTTCCAAATCGACAACGAACCAATGAATCACGGCCTGACGCCTGACCAATATGCCGAAATTGTCAATGTGTATGGAAGCCGGCTGCGAAAAATCGCTCCCGATGCCAGGATTGTAGCCTGCGGCCAAAAACGGTCGAACGATATGATCTGGAGCAAGAAGGTCATTGATCTTGCCGGAGAGAACTTCGATATCCTTGGATGTCACAATTACGAATATGAGCCTGAAAACTTTCAAACGGGGATCCGGCGAATACAGGATTACCTCGTGAAGCTGCGGGATTACGTTCGCGTCTCGGAACATCCGGACATTAAAATTGCCGTTCTCGAATGGAATCTCTCCCGAAGCTATGACTGGCGGGCCGGACTGCATGCGGCTGGTAGTCTGATTATCTATGAAAAGCTGAGCCCGGTACTGGAAATGAGCTGTCCGGCCTTACTCATGAGAAATACGAGCGACGATCCAACGTGGACGGCGTTTATTTACCATGATCATGTCTCCTGGTTTCCGGGTTCGGGCTATGTTGTCGAGAAACTGTTTCGTGAACATTATGCCCAAAAACATTTTGCTTCAACTACTGGTACGTTTAGGGATATCAGAAACCGTAAAGACTTCTTCGACGAAATCTCAACTATGAAACCGGAGGATTGGAAGCCCGGTACGGTCGATGCGATTGCGACAGGCAGTGCGGACCGTAAACGTATTGTTATCAAGGCTGTTAATTACGAAAACAAGCAGAATACGTTACTCACTCGGCTGCAGGGATCCATTGTACCTGAAAACGCTCATGTGAAGGTTTATACTGTAAGTGCCGCACTTAACGACGCTTGTTCTTTAGAGAATCCGAATAGAATACAACCGGCGGAGGATACAATGCCATACGCGCGGGATTTGACAATAAAACTGGAGCCCTATACAGTCGCCGTTGTTGAGATTACGGCAGAATAATACTATGAACGATTATTAACATATTACAGTTGAGAATCTTTGGATAGAAAACTTTTTGTATGCAATTTTATTCTGGCAAATTTTCGCTTGCCTACCTGTATAGTCATCCCGCCGGCAGGAGTGATTTGGGCATTGGGGTCGGAGATTTTATTGCCGTCGATGGAAACGCCGCCCTGAGCACACAGGCGTTTGGCTTCGCCGCCGGTCTCTACGAGTTTGCAGGTAAGTAAAAGTTGCTTTACGGTAATCTGTTTCGGCGGCAACTCAAACTCCGGCATATCGTCGGGTAGTTGCTTTTGAGCGAAAATCTTGTCGAATTCGGCGGCGGCGGCATCGGCAGCAGTTTCGTCATAGAACTGGGTGACAATGGTTTTACCCAAAAGGACTTTCGCCTCCTTCGGATGAGTTTTTCCCGGGTTGACAAGCTCGGCAATTTTTTCGGTCGGCAGGTCGGTTAAAAGAGTAAAGTAGTTCTCCATCATTTCGTCGGAAATGCTCATTACCTTGCCGAACATATCGTTAGGCTCATCCGTGACGCCGATGTAATTGTCCTTGGATTTGCTCATTTTTTCCCTGCCGTCCAGTCCGACGAGTATGGGCATCGTGATGACAATCTGCGGTTTTTGCCCGTATGCCTTCTGGATATCGCGACCGACAAGGTTGTTAAAAGTCTGGTCGGTTCCGCCTAATTCGACGTCGCTCTCTATCATTACAGAATCATAACCCTGCATCAGGGGGTAAAGGAATTCATGCGTATAAACATCCACCTCGGCCTGCAGGCGTTTTTTAAAGGTATCCCGCTGGAGCATCTGTGCGACCGTTTTTTTGGCAGCTATTTGAATCAGCTCCATCAAGGTGAGTTTTTCCAGCCACTGGCCGTTATACCTGACTTCGAGCTTATCTTCGGAAGTATCGAGGATTTTACCGGCCTGCTCGAAATAAGTTTTAGCGTTCTGCTCTATCTGTTCGCTGGAAAGAATAGGTCTTGTGGCATTCTGACCGGTAGGATCGCCAATCCGGGCCGTATAATCGCCTATTATCAGGACTGCCTTATGGCCAAGGTCCTGGAACTGACGCATCTTCCGCAGTACAACGGTATGGCCCAGATGAATATTGGGTGAGGTCGGATCAAGACCAAGCTTGATTCGCAATTTTTTGTTCGATTTGGCAGATTCGGCGAGTTTTTCAGCTAATTCGGCTTCGGTAAAAACTTCCACCGTACCGCGTTTGAGTAACTGAATTTGCTCTGCAATAGTCGCGTCCATAGATATCCTTTACATTAAAACTTTATCAAGGAACAAATTATAGGAGATTGAAAGAAAATAAGCAAGGCCGCCTGTAACAGTCTGCAAACATTAATATTATCCGTTTACAAAGCCTCAAATTGCATTTTTTCACGGAAACGGGATTTTTAGCAGAGTTTAAAGAAAAGGCATTTTTCAATAATAATTCCTGTTACCCATGCTAAAACAGGTGCCTTTTAAGGTTAGAGCAAGACCTTTTTAAGAAATTAGATAGAAAGGAGCTATATCATGTTCAGGCCAAAACACCAGCAAAAACTGACGTTGGCTTTTATCGTGCTGGTCTCAGCCTCAATCCTTTTTGCCGAGCCTGTCTTTGCACAAAAAGCCGCAAAAAGCAGAAAATCAGGTGAATCTACCCAGGCAAAACAACAGGCGTCAAAACCAGCTCCTGCTCCAAGAACCCAGCAGGCATCAAAGCCGGCCCCGGCTCCAAAAGCACCTCAACAATCAAGCGCCAGCAGAAGCCGCAGTAGCTCTCCTTCGAGCTCACGATCGAGTCAGACTCAAGCCAGACAAAGAAGTTCGGGTTCTACAAACAATAACAATTCCAACAGAACACCCGCCGCTCCTCAATCCAGCAGGACTACGTCCGGCAGAAGTTCAAGGACAATTACATCAAGCAATACAAATTCTTCAAAAACTGCCACGAGTTCGAATACTCGTAAACCAAGCTCAGTTAGTACAAACACTAACAGAAAAACTAATCAAAGTAGCGGCATACAACAATCATCGAACTCAACAAATCGGGCAATTACTCGCTCTTCGAGTGTAACTCAGCGGCCGGCTGCAAGCTCAAACAATCGTATTAGCTCAAGCACAAGCACGCGCTTCGGCAATCCGATCGGCACACAGCCACAATCTACTTCAACCATTAACAGTCAACCAACAAAAAGCTCGACAAACCGGATAAGTACGCGCATTGGTAGCATATTCGGTTCAAAAAGGACTCCTCCCCCAACAGTGGCAACGCAGCCGGCTGCAAGTTCAAATAATCGGATAAGTTCAAGCAAAAGCCTGGGAATCGGCAACGTGATAGGTCAGCAATCAACCTCGGCATCCAGAACAAGCAAATTATCGACTACAAGCTCAACCAACCGTAATAAATCAATCACTGACAGTGTAAGAAGTCCGACAAGAACGCCTCCTTCAAATGCGGCTAAGCAGCCGGCTGTTAGCTCAAAAAATCGTGTAAGCTCAATAGACCGGGCAGATTCGCGTATTGGTAGTGTTATTGGTCCAGAAAGGACGCCTCCTCCAAATGCAGCAAATCAGTCGGCTGCAAGCCTAAATAGCCGTATCAATTCAAGTAAAAGCCGAGGTATATATAATCCAATCGGCACACGTGAAAACAGGACACCCAGGACAAGAAAACAATCAACCGATAATTCTGAGAACCAAAGGGGTTCACGCATCCAGGATACAATAAACAACAATAGAACATCCGATTCAATTACAGACAGAGGCATCCGGGATAGAAAGCCGAGAGCCGGCTCCGATACGATTAACATAAACAATAGCGGCAGAGCTGTCAGAAAAGTCCATCCGGGAGGAAATACAACCATTATCGATAACACAATAGCAAAAACCGGTAACCGAGCAACCGGCCATCGAACCCACCACTTCGAAACTACAAGACCATCTCGCCTGATATATCGTGACAGGACTTACCGCGGATATGACCATAATTATGACTATAATAGATATCAACATACATATGTTGACTACTACAACCGGATTCGCCATCAAACAATCTGGCCGAGATATCGTTTTATAGTATGCTATAACCGTGGTCTTCACCTGGCGTTCAGATATGTATATCCGTACTATCATCGAAAATACGTATTTGTCAGTCTTGGGGGCTTCTGGCCTGAATACTACCGATATACCCGCTATTACTGGTACGGATGCCACCCCTATTACTGGTATGGTTATTATCCGATCGCTCGCGAGGTTCAAGGTGATACATATAACTATTACACATATAATTACTACTATGACGAAGACGGCCGGTTGTACCAACAAAGCCAGATGGCAGATGCAGGCTATTATGAAAATTTAGCACAGCAACCGGCAGAAGAGCCAGCCCAGGCAACTCTGGCCGACAGCTACTTTGAGGAAGCTGTTGAAGCTTTTGAGGCAAGTAACTACGATATTGCCATTGATAAATTCGCAACGGCGATGGAATTTGCACCAGACGACATGGTACTTCCATTTGCATATTGTCAGGCCCTGCTGGCAGCAGAGCAATATTCGAAGGCTGCCGAAGCCCTTCGGACTGCTTTGACGAAGATCAATCCGGAAAAGGAAGGTATCTTTTATCCTCGTGGATTATATCCTAACGAAGAAATTCTCCTTGGCCAACTTGACGACCTGGCCGAGAAAGTTGAAATTTTCAACTTTGATGCAGATTTGCAGCTTCTACTGGGATACCAATTACTTGGTATTGGTCAACTCGATCGGGCTGTGACCCCATTGATTAACGCCGGTCGTGATTTGGAAAATGCAGACGCCGCCGCGGTATTGCTCGGACTTCTGGAAAAAATTAAAACCTCCGAAGAAGAATCCGAACCTGAAGAAGTTGAAACCGAAGGAGTTGGAACCGAAGAAATTGAACCTGAAGGAGTTGAACCTGAAGGAATTGAAATCAAAGGAATTGAAATCAAAGAGGCCGGTGCAAATCAGAATCCTGTTCAAAGCAAAATAATAAACCAGGAAAAATCAACAAGAACAAAGGAAACAGTACTGTTAGCGACTTTATGTTTACTGGCGGGAAGTACCGGTATAGGCCATTACTTCAGGGCTTAAACAGGTTCACCCAGCATATCCGACCATCATTTGGAAAATACTACAATGAAATTCTCCAGGTCTATACTTATATTTCTGATACTGCTGGCGCCGGGTTTTATTCAAGCCGGCAATAATTATCAGCCCTTTCCCATCCTATCGACAACCGATGAACAGGAGGTCCCCGATATTTACGGCAATATAGTCGTCTGGCAACAGTTCGTATCCGAATACGGGGACTATGATATCTACGTCGCAGATATAAATAATCCGTCCGACCCGCTTATCCACATTCTCGGCGGTGAAAACAACCAGATGAATCCGGCCGTCTTCGAGAACACCATTGTCTGGCAGGATTACGTTTCATGGCAGGATGTAGCAGACTGGGATATTCGTATGGCCAGGATCAACGGTCAAAGCGAGCCTAATATATTTGTTGTCTCCGACATCGCCGATAATAACGAACAAAATCCGGCAATTCACGGCAATATTGTCGTATGGGAAGAAGATTTTTCCGGAAACCTGAACATTTATGGAGCAGATATTACTAATCCGGAAAATCCAATGGAATTTCTTATCGCCGGCTTGGAAGTTGACCAACAAAATCCTCACCTTTACAGAAATACCGTCGTATGGCAGGATAGTTATTTCGGAGATTGGGACATTTACGCCGCCGATATATGGCAAAGAAACAAACCTGTGGAATTTCCCGTCTCACTGCTGGACAACGATCAGCAGAACCCGGCTATATCGGGTAATATTGTTGTCTGGCAGGACAATTACTATGGCGACTGGGACATTTACGCCTCTGATATTTCCGAACCAAACAATCCCGAAGAATTTGCCGTTGCTGTCAACGAATCATCTGCGATCAGCCCCGATATAGACGGCGGCATAGTTGTATGGCAGGACAATCGTAACGACAACTGGGACATATATGGTTATAATCTTATTACCGGTCTCGAATTTCAAATAACCTATAATCGCCATGACCAGATCAATCCGGCCGTAAGCGGAAATATCGTCGTTTGGCAGGATTACCGAAACGGCAATTCAGAAATATACGCCATTTCACTCGGTGAATCCGAGGCAGCGGAATGTATATCCAATGCAACCGGAGACATCAACGGTGATTGTAGAGTTGACTTTACCGATTTTACCCTGATGAGCTCCCACTGGCTTGAATGCCATATTGAGCCGGTGGAGGCCTGTCCTTAGCAAAAACACAAATAAACCGTGTGCCGGTTGTATTTGTCGGTTTAAGCAGGCAAAGAATACATATTATTTCTTGATTATATGACGTTTTTTATATAGAATTTTTGTTACCAATAATCGAATTTGTGCCTTTTATGTATGGCGAAAGCTTCGCTTTTAAGAGGCAGCACAATGATTCAGGGATTTTAGAGACTCGGAATGGACAGACGGCTGCAAAATGCTTTGAAAGGACTTACCTCCTGTGACATCGAACAACGTCGCAGGGCAATGGACCCCTTTGTCAGAGCTACATTTGAGAGATTTATCAGGTATTTATATCGATACCTGGGAAATGAGACGGAATGCGAGGATATTCTGGAAGATGTTTACGCCGATATATGGGAAAATCCCGAACACCTCAGTAATGTTATAAGTGAGAGGGAACTGCTGAAAACCGTATATATGTATTACATGAGAAGGCGACTGAGGCAAGTATATAGAAGGATTAACAGACACTTAAATTTATCACAAAATAACCTGACGAACCTTGTCGCCCCCGAATTAGGTATTATTGAAATAATGTCTCAGTCAGAGTTGAAACTGACACTTCATAAGGCGCTCAGAAAACTTAAGTCACGGGAGCAAAGAGCCATAGAGCTCTGGATGGAAGGAATGTCAAACAGGACAGTCGCCAATGAACTTAAGACAACGGTCGGAGCAGTTAAAATGTTGAAGTTTCGAGCCATATTGAAGTTAAAGAAGTTGATGCAAGAGTCCTATCAAGCAGAATAATTCTGCATATTCTAAAGGAACAATAAAAAATGTCTGACACAAACCGAGAAATTCAGGAATTACTGGTTGATTACGCCGGGGCCTTGCGTGATGGCTGTATTCCTTCGTTTCTGAAATCACTCACACGCGAGGAAGGAAAGTTAATCTCTTCTTCCGGTCAGTTTTGGGATGCTACCGAAATTGTCCGGGTTCTCAACGGCGTCGGCTTTGCCGATAAAGCCGTGACCGCGGATGTCGGCCTTTTCATGTCGCGGGTTGATGCCAATATCGTATCCCGCTCAAAAAAAGCGAGGGCGTCATCACAGCGTAAACACTCCGGCCGTTTCACTTTACAAAAGCGAAACAACCGGGGCACAAAGTCCACGACTAAAACGGAAAAGACCGAGAAGCAGATATGATTTTAGACTGTCACCAATGTTCAACCTGTTACTTTGAAGATAAGGAACGGTCCTCAAGGATTGACCCGGCGACAATCTCGCAACAGCAACCGAAATTAGTCTATAAAAATGTGCTGGTTGTATTCGTCTGTATCGAAATTTACGACAGCAAACAGGAGCTCGAAGAAGCCGCAGAAGAATTTGCGGCTCTCTCCGAACTCATAGGCAGACGGCCGATCCTGCTTTGTCCAAATGTACATCTTTCCATAGACAGGGCTCCGGAGAAGCAAGCTGTATATTTAATCGGTGAGCTCAAAAAAATGCTCGACGCAAAAGGCTATGATGTTCATCTACTGTCTTTCGGTTATCACAAACAATATGGAATGGAATGTAACGGCAATGTAGGCAGTGTTGTCGGCAGAAGGTTCTATGGTTCGGCCGATAAGCAATTCCTCAGACTTTTAACACGACTCGGTGTTTGTCCTCCCGACTCCCTGCCGACACAAATGCCGACATGGGCAAAAATGCTGACCGAACGACGGCTGAAAGTATTAGCCAGTCGAAGAGAAACCTATAGCTTTGCGAAAACAATGCTTCAGGAACAGCTTGATGAGACCGGCCACGGAGAATTGTGGACGTGCATGTTATTTGAAGGGGAAAGGCAGCCTGTGGACGATTACCTCAGTACTTTATATGAAATTATTGAGGATTATCAGGATGTAAGGGTGCACCGTGCACTGAATCTGAGCGTGCCCGGCTTCTCCAACGCCGCACGTCACCTCTTTCGCAAGTATCCCGAGGCAATAGAATCAGGAAGACTTAGAATCTACAACAGCCAGGTTTCTGATATCGAGTTTCTATTAACCAGAAGTTCCGTACTTCTTGCATTTCCACAAATACCAGGAAAAGCAGGATCACATGCAGGAGAAATATCGTTCGGTATTTACTGTAAAGACGAGGACTTTTCGAAGAATTTGATTCAATGGTACCGTACCTTTCTCATTGATGCACGATTCGGATGGATTCGTACGGAATCCGAATTGAACACTACCATCAATGAACTGGAAGAAGAAATGTTCCAGGCCGGACATGATGATCTCAAACACAGGGAATAGTCTTTTGGTCGTTGCAAATATAGCTCGAGAACTATGAAATTTTATTCTTTATCGAAAAAAAATAAAAAGATAAGTCTATCTTAGCCGGTTGAAACACTGAGTTTATAAAACATCTAAGAGGATCATAAACTGTGAGTATGGTCTTGCCTGTGGCTGTTGTTGTAGCCTACGTAGTATTGCTTACTTTCGTTGCAGTACGTGCACGGGCCGCTCGCGAGTTCGAAGAGTTCTCGTTGGCAAAACGGGCTCTTCCCCTGGCCCTGGTTTTTGGAAGCCTTGCCGCGACTTATATCGGACCGGGATATTCAATTGGATTCGTAGGGCGGGGCTTTAAGAGCGGATTTCTTTTTCTCGGTATAGGTCTTGCGTATTCGCTCCAGAATATACTTGTGGGTTTGTTTATCGCACCACGACTCAGAGGCCTGAAAAACTGTCACACGCTGGGTGATGCCATAGGTCAAAAATACGACCGAAAATGCCAGGTTGTTGCCGGTATTATTTCCGTTGGCTTATGTGCAGGTTTTTCCACGGTAATGGCAAGTGCCGCCGGAGTTGTTTTAAGCGATGTCTTTAAATTGCCGGGCTGGTCTTCTGTTGCTATCGTTGTCGGTATAACGGCTTTATACACAACATTCGGAGGATTGAGGGCGAGTGTGATAACGGATGCCTTTCAGTTCACAGCATTCGCCTCTTTACTGCCTGTTACGTTATTACTGGCATTTGTGTTCCATCTTAACGGTGAACCGCTCACTTTTACCGCTCAGACACTGGAAGCAACCACTGACGGCCTTGATTCGACCCCGATTATCGAGATTGTAGGTTTATTGGCAGCTTTTCTGCTGGGAGAAACACTTATACCACCCTATGCAAACAGGGCCTTAGCCTCAAAAACAACAAAAATCTCACGTAATGGTTTCATACTGGCAGGCATATTCAGTGCGATTTGGTTTATGGTCATGGTTTCGCTCGGAATAACCGCCCGAAGTATCATTCCAATGGATACGGCTGAAGACCTTGTTTTACTAAACCTGGTGAAATCAATCATGCCCGCAACCGGATACGCATTATTATTGGTGGTGCTTGTCTCAGTTATAATGTCCAGTCTTGATTCACTTCTCAATGCCGGTGCTGTGGCTTTTACTCAGGATATTGTCAAACCCTTTTCAAAGTTATCGAACGGCGCCGCTCTGAACACAGGTCGGGCCGCCACAATCATAATTGCAATAATTGCTGCCGCCGGTGCATTAGCAGTCCCCAGTATCATCGGCGGACTTCTTATATGCTATGCCATCTGGGCGCCTGCGATACTTCCCGCTTTGATAATAGGTTTATGGGTGAAACGGCCGCGTCCACTTGCCGGAATCTTATCAATGGGTATAGGCACTGTCACGTCCGTAACGTTCGAATTTATTTTCCCCGATTTATTCGATATACCTGTAATTATAGTCGCTCTGGGAGCGGCACTTGTAGCATATATAATAGGACATTGGATCGGATCCGCAAAAAATCGGAGCGTAGGAGAATAATAATGGCACTATTTATATTCGTCATCGTGATAATCGGGGCCTTAATTGCCATTGCCAGCGGCATCTGGGTTGCGTTCGCTTTGGGAAGTGCAATATCCAATAACGAGAAAAAAAAGATCTCCTCCGATACCAAAGAGACCCGACAAACATGAATTTATTCATGCCGCAAGGATTCTATCGGGTCCATATTAGCGGCACGATAAGCAGGATAAAGTCCAAAGATTATTCCAACAGCGGCACTAATTCCAAAAGCCAGTATTAATGAACCGCTTGTTATAACCGTGCGCATATCCCCAAATCGAGTGACTAAATATGGTATCAGAGAACCCAGCATAATCCCAAGGATCCCACCGAATAACGTTAAAATCAAGGTCTCTGAGAGAAACTGGAAAATGATATCTCTCTTCTTGGCTCCGAGCGCACGCCGTATGCCTATTTCCCGTGTTCGCTCACTTACGGTAGCCAGCATAATATTCATAATTCCAATACCACCGACTATCAGAGAAATGGCAGCTATCGATCCGAGAACGATAGTAAAAATGCGTTGGAAATCCTTCGCCTGTCTCATCAACTCCAAGGGAACGACTATTTCATAGTCATTTTTCTTGTGATATCGTTTCATCAGAGTCTCTACACTTTGGCGTGTATTAAGCACCTGGTCTATATGGCCGACTTTGACAATAATTTCCTGAAGCTCGACTTTTTCCAAAGTTCGTCCTGAGCCGGAGCTCATCTGCAATGACATCTCACCGAAACGATTCTTAACGGTAGTAAGAGGAATATAGATGCCGCCCAAATTTGCACCGGATTTTTTTGCTCCTGTCGGGTCCTTATTCTCAGTATTTTTTTCGGTCCTGGTACTGGTTTTTTCATTAGCAACGCCCACTACACGATAGTAATCACTCCCTATTTTAACACTCTGTCCCAACGGATCGTCAAAGCCAAACAATTCATTGACTATTTTATCATCAACAACACAAACGCCTTTCTTATAGCGTGTATCGGTACCACAGAGAAATCGTCCAAATTTTACCTGAAGCGTTGATATCTCGGGATACCACGGGACAGTTCCAACTACTTCTATGGATGCCCTGCGATTGCGATATTGTGCCTGCTGGGAAATACGGCGATTCGGCACTATAACCTGGACATCCGGTATGGCATTGCGGAAACGGTCTGCATCATCATAGGTCAAACCATATTCCGTCAAAGTCTGCTGTTGTCCGACCGCCGTCTGATCCTCAGGAGGCTTTACAGTTTTTATAATAATATTCTGGCTGCCAAGCTGGGCAATCTTTTCCTGTGCATCCTGACTGGCCCCTTCACCTATGGCTAACATTGCGATAACCGAGGAGACGCCGAAGATAATACCTAATGCAGTCAGAGTTGAACGCAGCCGATGCATCCAAAGGCTCTTTGTCCCCAGTTTCATTATGCGTTTGAGACGAAATAAAAACATACCGTGTTTATCGCTTATTATATTCCTGTTTACTTATTTGACCATCGAAAAGGCGTATAATCCTTCCCGCACCTTCGGCGATACTCTCATCGTGGGTAACGGCTATCAGGGTTTTACCCTGCTCATGCAAACGGGCAAGAATTTCAAGGATTTCGGAGCCGCTCGAAGAATCAAGATTCCCCGTTGGTTCGTCGGCTAAAATAATAAGTGGATCATTTGCCAGCGATCTGGCAATTGCCACTCGCTGCTGCTGTCCGCCACTTAGTTCCGAAGGTTTATGGTCAACTCGGTTACCAAGGCCTACAATTTCCGCTAATTCCAGTGCTCGTTCGGCGCTTTCCTGTTCGGTGAAGCCCTGGTAATACATCGGCACTTCTATATTCTCTATTACATTGAGCTGATTAATCAGGTTAAATGACTGAAATATAAAACCAATACGCATGCCGCGTATCATAGACAACTGGTCATCATCAAGTTCAGAAACGCTCTGTCCGCCAAGCAGATAATCACCACTTGTTGGACGATCAAGACAGCCGATCATGTTTAGTAAAGTAGATTTGCCTGAACCACTTGGCCCCATGATTGCTACATATTCACCGCTTGTTATGGTCAGATCAATTTCCCTCAAGACTCGCAATTCCACAGAGCCAAGTTGATAATTCTTACACAGTTTCTCCATCACCAATATTGGTGTGTCGCTGTCAAACTCAATAGCTTCTCTTAACTGTTGCATGACCGACTCGTTGTATTTCCTTTAATTTTCGGTACTTGTTTCTTCTTCCTTAACCGGTGGCTGTTCAGTACGGTTCTGCCTTCTCGTCCCTCGTCCACCTCCTCCAGATCCTCCAGATCCAAACTTCTCCCTCAATTGCTTTCTCTGTTCCTCGGTCATGCCCGGCATACTTCCTCCTTCTTGCCTATTTCCAAACTTTTCCCTGAACTGTTTCATTTGTTCTTCAGTAAATTGGGGCATACCTCCTTCTCCCTGGTTTCCAAATTTTTCCTTCAACTGTTTCATTTGTTCTTCAGTCAAAGCAGGCATACCTCCTTCTCCCTGACTTCCAAACTTTTCTTTGAACTGTCTCATTTGTTCTTCAGTCATAGCGGGCATGCCTCCGCCTTGCCTGCCTTCCCGTGATCGTCCGGCTCCCCTTACATCCTGACTGCCCGCCCCCATATCCATACCATCAACCTTATCCTGTTCGGACATCAACTCCGGTAGCGTTTGTTGGAATGCCTCCGCAGAAGATTCAGTCAGAAGCGGAGGATTAAGCAATACATTCTCGCCAACTTCCAAACCTTCAAGTATTTGCACAGAAGAATCGTTAAATACACCGGCTTGTACTACACGTTCTTCTTCAGTTCCCTGAGGAGTCACAACATAACATACTTTTCTGCCGCCGCGATTTGCTACCGCTGTAATAGGTACGGTGATAACATCACTTAACTGCTCTACGAGAATTTCCACTTTACACGACATTCGACTTCTGAGAAAATCATGGGTGCCATCTATATTAACTAATGTTTTGTAAACCTTCAGATCTGGATTCATCCAGCCTCGCTGCTGATCAGGCAGCGGTGCTACTTCAAGCACTTTACCCCTCAATTGTTTATCTGGAAAAGCGTCCATAACTATAATTGCGAACTGACCGGGACGAACCTTATCAACCTCGGTTTCGTGAACACTTATTTCGGCAACCATCGACGCCGTATCCGGCATTGATACAAGCACCTGACCCTCAGAGACTGTTTCACCTTCGGCAATGATTCCACTACTCGATCCTCTGCCTCGCATCGCCCTAAACATGTCATCTTCACCGCCGGTACCATAGACTACCAGTCCGGGGGCTTTTGCTCTAATAGTACAATAATCTATCTGCTGCTCTAATTCTTTGACCCTTTCCATCTGCTCTTGTAACCTTTGTTCGGCAGTACTTAACCTGACCTTGGCTTGTGCCTCTCTCGAACGGCACTGCGCATACGTTCGCAGTAAACTACGCCCGGCTTCAATGTAGTTACTGAGGAATTGCTCAGCATTTTTTGGGAAATCATAGCGTATAAATAAATCCAGATCCACTTCAGAACTCTGTGACCTGAACTGACGATTTACCACGTTTAGTCTGTCTCTTTCCAATTCCAAATCGGAGACGTAATTTGCATCATGAAGCTTCAAAGTCCCGGTATAAGTATCCTCTGCTGTTTTCAAATCGCCCTGAGCAAGGACAATTTGATCCTGAAGATCCTTCATCTCCTGCCAGGATTTAGTTCCATTTAAAACATTAGGATCTTTTTCAACTTCCATAACAAATGGAGCTATATAGTCTGAAAGGTTAACTGCATCGTTAACATCCTTCGTCAACTTTTCCGCGAGTTCCGCACCTAAATATTTTTGTAGGTCCAACAAAGCAAATCTCACTTCCAGTTCACTTCGCGCGATGTTGCTTTCATTTTCTATTATCTGAATTTCATATGCCTCTTTTGCAGCAACTGCATTTTCCTGGTCACCTGCAAGCTCTATCTTCTCCTGATTTAACCTATCTTGCAGGGCCGAAGAATCTAAATCCACAAGTACCATGCTGTTATCCACATCTTCTTGAGTTACATAGGTTCCTGCAGGCACGATACTGAGTATCGATACTTCTCCTACATCCCTGCCTCTCTCGACCTGACATTTGTATTGTATCGATTTATGGGCTCTGATACTTCCGGCAACCTCTACTGTAACTACTAAATTATCCCGGCGTACGGCAAATGTTCCGCTGGTGGAAGATGCCGTATTAGTTCTTCTCGTTGCCGCCACCAAAACAGTGACTGCAAGAGCCACCGCAACAAAAAGCAGCAGGAACCAAAACTTTTTAATTCCGGGTTTAGCCTTCCCTCGATGTTGACTTCGAGGTTTTTGTTTAATCTGATTATTTACCATTATGTTCTTTGCTCCCACATGCCATCCGGCCTAACTTCAAGAATTCCGATATCTCTAAAAAAGCTCATCTTGGCGATTAAATGCTCAACCAAAGCACGTGTCACTGCATTTTGAGCCTGTACTAAAGCATCTTCCGATTCAAGTAAAAGTCGCACAGTGCCTCGACCGTAATCCAATAACAATTTCTGTTGTTGAAGACGTCTTTCAGCCAATCTCAAGCCGACCTGCTGAATTCTATAACTCTCAGCCGTCTCTGCCAGGTCACGATAAGCCTTGTTCACATCGAGCTTGATTCTTTCAATATCTTCTTCATAGCCTCGCTGTCGCTGCTGCAATGAAATTAATGCCTCACGGTAAGCATTACGTTCTGATTTTTGGTCGAAAGGCAAATCAGTTTCAAAACCTAATGAGTAAGTACCTTCATGAAAACGCAGCCTGGTGAAATCAGTTTTTTCAGTTGAATCTACGCCGGCGCTACCAATCAGGTTCAGTTGTACACCAAGGCCTTCGGCGGCCAGAACAAGCTTCCTCTCGGCATCCTCAAGCCCTTCTCTTGTGTTAGCTAAATCCAACCTGCGTCCTAACGCCATCTCAATCGCATCTTCTACCGTATATTCCGGAAGTCCAACACCCAAATTTCCCAACACTTTCAACTCATTCGGGTCCAGCGTTATATTAGCTTCAGTAGGTAAAGACAACCTGATTTTGAAGCTATCGAGAGTTTGTGCATAGCTTTGTTCAGCAGAAAATAGATTGTTTTCGGCACTGAGTAGCTTCTGTTCCGCCTCATCCGCATCCGACTGTGCCCTTTGACCAACTTCAACCTCCATTCTCAGTTGATTTGTTGATTCTATCTGCCTTTCATAGCTGGCTCTGGTAACTTCCAGGTTGTCTTTTTGCTGTAAAACACGGTAATAATCACTGATAATCGAAACAACAAATGTCTGACGATAACGGTTGAAAGTACGTATTCGATATAAAACATTTCTCTCTGCCTGAGTCAGGTTCTCCCATGCGGTTTTCCCCCCGCCGCGTCCCAATAAAGGTGCCGTCACACTGGCAGTGAGAACCGAACCTAAAGAAGTGTATTGATCACCGCTGAGAAAACGTGTCCAATCGATGGCAAGACCGGCATTTGCTATAATACCACCGGCCGTAATAAACGCCTGATCCACACCGAAGTCGGATGAAAGCGTATTATTTTCACCGTCTTCGGAATTCAGGTACTGGCCATCAAAAGTCCCGAACCACTGTCTTGCATATTCATGTCGGGTCAATGTTAAATCCAGGGCGGACAGATACAGCGACTCCTTTTGAGTTTGATATTCACGATTATATTTTGTAGCCATCTCAACCGCCTTTGCAAGGGTTATGACGCCTAATGGCGGTACCCCTGAAGCAATTTCATCTTCAGTTGGTACCGTATCACGAATCGTATAGTTCGTCATTTGGCCAAAGTCGTCCCGCCATTTATCTTCGATGATTTTATACGTTTCCTGATCCGCCTCGGCTACAAGTTGCTCCGGACTGCTACAGGCACCTGTAAAACCCAAAACGCCGGCAATACCAAGCATTAAGAGTGCCAATTTTACAGACAACAACCTACATATCATGGATTTTTTCCCTGATAAACCTCTTCCTCGCATAGAATTATCTCTGTTCATATCAATGTTGATAAACAATATTATAAAACCTTTATATTACGATATATAGGCATAAAATAAAAGACGAAATACCTAAACCACAACCTGTTACTAAAAAAATAGACGTTTAGTCCCACCTGAATATTGCTTAAAAATTAATATTACGACAATATTTTCTGTATTTTACAGGTAAATCTAATATTTATAAGGCGACCGTAAACAGACTCCATCTCCGACAAACTTGTTAATATTTACTGTAAAATCATGCCTAATTTCTTTGCAAAAAAGAGTCTCTATGTGTAGATTATACATGAAACTTGCGTTTTTTTAATATATATGGCCATTATTAACGAAGATCCGGTATCGTCAGCCCTGGTTTTTCAAACATATGTATATATGAGTCAAAATGAATTAAAGTTCTTGGAATATTGACAAAAAAATCAAGGTCGATTTAATTTAAAACTAAAATATGGCGGCGTAGCCAAGCGGCCTAAGGCGACGGTTTGCAAAACCGTTATTCGCCGGTTCGAATCCGGCCGCCGCCTTTTTTTACAGGTCATAAACCGAGTGATATCAGCTTTTTAATTGCCTGATAAACATACATGCAAAGTAACCGGGAACTCTAAGGATGGAAAAAGCCAACGAGCAAAGGGCAGAAAAAAGATTAAGTTATCGTTGGCCTGTTTATTTCACCAGGGATGACAAAGAAAAGGCTTCTCCAGGTCAGATTGTAGATGTTTCCAGTGAGGGTATGGCTTTTCTATGCCGTTTCGATGAAAGCTGTCCGCACCTCGACCAATCACTGAAAATAAACTTTGGCACACCGCACTTCGACCATAACAACTCCTTTGACACGATTCTTTTCAATCGCGTCGGCTGTGTCTGGCGACTGGATAAGTTAAGCAGCCAGGTATATCGTGTAGTAGTCCGGTTTGCCGAGCCACTTTTCTTCAAGCCCGGAGAACAGGATATAAGCGAATCCGATGCACAACTGAGACTTGAGGCCAAAGCATTATCAATCCTAAAAGCTGAGGAAAGTGTTAAAGTTTATGATGAAGCATTGACAAGGGCCGAGGAAAAAATAAGGTTTTACACAGAGGCTAAAACAAAAGCAGAAGAAGGACTAAAGTCCGAAGCACAGACAAGAGCTAAAGCCGAAGCCAGAGCCAACAGCGAAGCTAAATTGAGGGCAAAAGCAGAAAAAATCGCCGGTGTTGAAGCCGCGAAAAGAACAAAAACCGAAGCCGAATTACAAAGAAAGACCGAATTCTATAGCGAGGAAATAGCAAAAATTAAAGCGGAGAAAGCCCAGGCAATATCCAGGATTAAAGCTGAGGCGGCGAATGCAATAGCCAAAATCGAGGAAGAACTGAAAGTAAAAGGAATCTCAGCATCCGGGATTACAGATAAACATCCAATCAAGGAAATAGTACTGAAAAAGGTCGATAAGTTTGTTACAGATCGCAATAAAATCTTTTAGTATAAAACTCTTTGTAGCATAATAACTCTTTACGCGGTTTAGATGACCATTTTTTATAAACAACCAATATGAAAGCGGAATTTGCACATTCTTTCCTTGAGATACTTGAAGCCGACATTACTGATATGGAAACCGAAGCCATTGTCAATCCTGCCAACACTCAATTGATTTTAGGGGGCGGCGTCGCCGGTGCCATAAGCAGAAAAGGTGGTCCCAAAATCCAGCAGGAGTGCAGTAATATCGGCGGGACATTCGTGGGCGGAGCTGTAATAACAAGTGCAGGTAATTTAAAAGCAAAATATGTTATCCACGCAGCAGGACCGCGGATGGGCGAAGGTAATGAAGACCAAAAGCTGAAAAATGCTACGCTTAACTCGTTAAAAATTGCCGACAAAAATAATATTAAAAGCATTTCCTTCCCGGCAATCAGTACGGGTATTTTCGGCTATCCCATCGATAAATGCGCTGAAATAATGTTAAAGACAACTATCGATTATATCATTGGTCCGACCGGCTTGGAAAAGGTCGTTTTTTGCCTTTTCGGACATGACAGCTATGAAGTTTTCGCCAGGCAACTTGAGCGGGAAATCCGGGAAAAAAGCGGTAAAACTCCCTGATTTAACAAAAGCATTAAAATTAACAACAGTCGAAAACCAGAGAGCCTTTTTTTAGAAAAAGTTAATCATCCAATTATGTTTAAGATAGAGAAACGCACTCAGAGGAATATTATAGGCTTACCCTGAGAACCATAGATAAAATCACAAATAATATAAATTTATCAGAATTGAATTTGTCACATAAACCGATTATATTATAAATAAAGAAAAGCTTCGAAAAAGTGAAAAATATTATAAGAAAGTGCTAAAATGGAGACAAGATTCAACGTCTTTGAAATTCTCCAAATAGCCGAGAAAATAGAGCATAACGGAGCGAAGTTTTATCTCGAAATAGCGGAGCTGCTTGATAACCCGGAATTTCGCAATATATGCTATACACTGGCGAGCTGGAAAGCCAGACATGAAAAAATTCTCGCACAGAGAAGAAAAAGATTCTCAGAAAAAACCGGCGAATTCGGCACCTTCGATCCGAACAATTATGTATTGTCCAATCCAGACGTAATGGCAGGCCTTGCAGTTTTTGCCACAAAACATAGCTCACTCAAAGGCCCGCTAAGCCAGGATAACATAGCAGAAATCCTGAAAGATGCGATTAACAGGGCAAAGGAAGCTATTGTTTTTTATAACGGCCTGAAAGGCTTCGCCCGGGACCCGGCCAGTGAGGAGACAATTGATATGATTATAAAAGAAGAAAATCGACACATACGCCTGCTCAGCGAACAATTAAAAAAGCAATAGTTACTTAAGAAACCCAGCATAAACCATCTTGATAATTACAAATCGAAAATCCAATCACGAATTGATTGCGGCTGATTATAAGTCATACATGTCAACGACACCGTATCAATTGATTTTGATTGATCCGGATATGCGGGAGACTTGTTTTTAAGTCTTCAATAAAACGCAGGCCATCCGTCCAGTACCCTGCAGTGGGCTTTAAGGCCGGATTAAAACCGGCAAAATAACGATTGATACAGCCAATCATAAGTTCGCGGAGATATTTACTAACCATTGACGCCAGCGAGACCGGCAAATATTGTCCATCCGCTCCGACCTTAAAATGTATGTGCATAGCTCCTTTATCAGTTTGTAATTCATAACTGCTGACTGCAGGGCTTTCATGGATAATCCTTAATTTCATATCCGGAAACATCCTTTGAAGATTTTGACGATAATGCATCCGCCCGCCCTGTCTGTCTATTATGATATGCAGATCATCATCCGCAAAGCTATCGAAAGCTGTTTGTATAAGTTGTGATGTTGCCGTAAAAAGTACACTGGCTTTGTTCTTCACTACAGTAACCATGTTGTTGTAATACTCTACATCCAGGCAATAACTTTTTATCTCCTTCAACTCCATCCCATTTATAGCAAGATCATCAGCAAGCACTTTCGAAGCAATCGCTATATCAGCAATATTTACTGAAAGACAGTAAGTTTCGGCGCCTTTGTACCATGGATAATTGCTTAACCGCTCAAGGCAACTCGGGCACAAAGGTCCTACGAGTTCGGCCAGAGTAACCGGCTCTATACCGAGACATTTCATCACTGTCATAACGGTCCGCTCAAGGTGTTTAATGCCAATCGTCTTATTATAAACCTTTTTACTGTCTGCAATGAGTAATCGCCCACTCAGCCGTTTTCTCCTGTTACTGACACTTCTGACTAAAACCTCCCATAAATCAGAGGTTAATTGATTGCCTGGAAGAGAAAAAGTGCTGGATGATACCACTAAAGGCCCCAGAATCGGGCCAAAACCGGCTTCATCAATCCCAACTAAAACTGCCATCCCTGCAACTCCTGTCATCCTTGAAAAAGAAAGCAAAAATACCAAATATTGCTATAATTGACATATGTGTTCAAATCAGAATTATAACCAACACCCTCAATAAATCAATAATTAATGTCAATTCTGTGACATTTTAGACCACCGTACAACAGTTCTTTGTTTGACAGAGAAGCTCAATTTTTGTAGAATAATATCTACAACAAAAAGATATTGCTACACATATTAAGGTTTGAAATGTCGATAAAATTACAGTTCCTCGGTGCGGCCCAGAATGTTACAGGCTCAAGGCATCTTTTACAAGTCAATGGAACCAGGCTCCTGATAGATTGCGGACTCTATCAGGAACGACAGTTTCGAGAAAGAAACTGGGAAGCTTTTTCTGTGCCGCCGGCGAGTATAGATGCAGTCCTTTTAACACACGCACATCTGGATCATTGCGGTCTTCTACCGCGATTGGTGAAAGAAGGATTCAAAGGAAAAATATACTGTACCGCCGCTACCGCGGAGATTGCAAGAATCATATTATTGGATTCGGCCAAGCTGCAACAGGAAGATGCCGAGTTCAAGCGTAAAAGACATGAGCGTGAAGGCCGCAAAGGAACCCATCCGGAAATACCACTCTATACTACAGCCGATGCAGAGGCTTGTTTTCCATTATTTCAACCTGTCAGATATAAACAGTCTGTCAAGCTCGGCTCAGGCATAGAAGCCATCTTTTGCGATGCCGGTCACGTTCTTGGCTCTTCGGTAATAAAAGTAAAAGTCAGTCAAAACGGGCAACAGAAATCAATCTTGTTCTCCGGGGATGTTGGCAGGCCAAACAGACCTATCCTGCATGATCCTGTTTTATTAAAAGAGGCGGACTACATCCTTATTGAGTCCACCTACGGAGATCGTGTACATCAAAACCCTGAAGAAACCAAAAAGATGATTGCTGAAGTCATCAACTCGACGAAAAAAGCCGGGGGTAATATAATCGTCCCAAGCTTTGCCCTCGAGCGTTCACAGGAAGTTCTGTATTACATCAATGAATTACTGCTTGAAGATGCAATACCGCATTTAATGGTCTTTTTAGACAGTCCAATGGCGGCAGGAATTACCAAGGTTTTTCAACGACATCGTGAACTATTCGACAAGGAGATGGCCGAATTAGTAGAGAATGGTGAATCACCCTTTGATTTTCCGGGACTGAAAATCACAGGAACAAGCCAGGATTCGAAAGCAATTAACCATATCAAAGGTACAATTATGGTCATTGCAGGTTCCGGGATGTGTACCGGTGGCAGAGTCAAACATCACCTTGTCAATAATATTACCAGGCCTGAAAGCACTATAATGTTCGTCGGCTATCAGGCGATGGGCACTCTCGGCAGACGAATTGTTGACGGTGAAAAGGAAGTTCGAATACTCGGACAACAGTATCCGGTAAAAGCAAGAGTGGTCCGGGTAAACGGTTTTTCAGCCCATGCAGACAGGGAAGAACTGCTTAAATGGTTAAGTGCGTTGAAAAAACCGCCGAAAAAGTTGTTTGTTGTTCACGGTGAGGCCGAGAGTGCACACCAGTTTGCTGATTTCTTAATCGAGAAAACCGGCTGGCAAGTGGAAGTACCGGCATACAAGCAGGAGGCCGTTCTTGATTAGTCCTTCTAGTTATAAAAAACGAAGGTCCTATACAAAATCCCCTGATATCAATAAAAAATAGACTTTATCAACTGTAATCAGGTTTTTTTTCTTGACGAGATGGCCTCAAATTTGGTATGAATATATATGAAGGAGCAGACAAATGCTTAGGCTAACATTATGGTTTTCTCTTTCAAAGAAGCGAAAAAACGCCTGGAATCGCTTCTAAAGAGCTAAAACATCACATGATGATTAGATACGGGAATTGAAAGATTCAGAGCAGTGTTTTCCTTTTGAATTAAAGGTCTGTCTTTGAAGAAAGGAGGTGGCGTTAGCTTATACAACTTTATCCTGGGTAGGTAGTTATCGTACCCGAGTGAGGATAAAAAACCATATTAACAAATCGCTTTCATTAAGATTCTATTTGAAGGAGGTGTATCATGTGTAAAAGATTATTTTATTTAATTTGCGTTATCTCATTGCTGAGCCTGACGGGTAATGCTTCAGCTCAGCTTCTGGCTCATTATAAGTTCAATGAGACGTCCGGTAATATTGCCGTTGATTCAAGTATTAAAGGCAACGATGGTATAATCGAAATAATCGCTGAAGACGTAGAAGGGGGCGATCCGAACTGGTTAATTGACGGGATAGACGGGGCACTCGGATTCGATGGAAACATGGATGTCAATCTGCCCTCAGAGAGCATGGGAATGCGCTCCGACTCAGGTACGGTAGCATTCTGGATGAAAATGGCGGAGGTAACAGGAGGTATTAATACAATATGGTGGGGTGGTGATAATACCACCGGCGGCGGTTTCGGCTCGGAAAACGAAATGCACATACATGTAGAAACTGCAGTAGCAGATATTTGGATAGGCGGCGAGATTTGTTTCCACGGTCAGAGTGACCCGAATAACTTTCACCTGCACTCCGACCCTAACAAGGGCGACCCTGCAGGAAATGAACCTAACAATCCTATTTTAGTGAATGACAATCAATGGCATCACATTACCTGTACCTGGGGCAACGATGATGGTAACGCAAAGATGTACTTAAACGGCAGATTACTGCATCAAATGGCACGAGGTACAAGAAGTTTTCCGCTATCCCACATGTATCTTGGTCAAATGGCTAATGGTTCACGTACATACACCGGCTTACTCGATGATGTACAAATTTACGGCCGTGCCCTAAATTTAGAAGAGATTCAGGATGTAATGTCTGCCGGAGCGGCCCTTACATTACCGGCGTCTTTGCCGTTACCAGCTAATAACTCGACTGACGTACCACGTGATACGATCCTAAGCTGGACCGAGGGAGACACCGCAGTCACACATAATGTATATTTTGGAACGAATTTCGACGATGTCAACGAAGCCACTATAACCGATTCAAGGGACGTATTGGTTAGTGAAAACCAGGAAGAACTCACTTTTGATCCCCAGGGATCCAACCAAGCAGACCTTCTGGATTATGGACAGCTTTACTACTGGCGCGTTGATGAAGTCGAAGTGGACGGCGTGACAATAAATAGAGGTAATATCTGGAAGTTTACGGTGGCGAACTTCATCGTTGTTGACGATTTCGAATCTTATAACGACCTTAATCCCGAGGAAGAAGGCAGTAACAGGATATTTAATATATGGGTAGATGGATGGGAGATTCCGACGAATGGTGCCACTGTAGGTTATGCCGATCCTGATTTTGAAAATGATGAACACTTCGTCGAGACTACTACTATCCACACAGGCATTCAATCGATGCCTTACTTCTACGACAACGATATGAGATACTCGGAAGCAGTGATGACGTTAAGCGCTACGGCAAGTGACTGGACCAGAGACGACGTCAATGATTTATCTCTATGGTTCATCGGCGCTCCAGGGCCTGTCGGCAGTTTCGTAGAGAACCCTGCCGGTACTTACACAATGATGGCCGCCGGCGCAGATATCTGGGGCGGTGCCGACGAATTTCACTTTGCCTATAAGGAGGTCACCGGTGCCGTAACGATTCGAGCCAGGGTCGATAGTCTTGACAATACAGACCCATACGCCAAGGCCGGCGTGATGATCCGTGATACGCTGGAACCGGGCGCCAGAAACTGCTCGCTCCTGATGACTCCCGAATGGGGAGTAAGGTTCCAGTATCGCAACACAGCCGATGGTGTTACAGATAGGGAATTCGATCCCAACGTTGTTGTACCTTATTGGGTCAGATTAGAGCGTACCTCCGGCGGACTTATAAGGGCGTTTTACTCGGAAAACGGCAGCGATTGGACAAACCTTCCTTTAAAACAAGTCTCAATGACTTCGCCAATGTACATTGGCCTGGCGGTTACCAGCCATAACACTGAGGCAGTCTGTACGGCCGTATTATCCAATGTAACTATTACCGCAGGCAGCGGCGATACATCAGCCTGGGCTGCTCAGGATATAGGAATAACCAGTAACAGTGCTCAGCCAATATATGTGGCTCTCAATAATAATGCCACAGTCTATTACGATGATCCGAATGCAACACAGATAAAAACATGGACTCAATGGAATATACCCCTGAAGGATTTTGCAGATCAAGGCATGAACCTCAGCAATGTTAACAAAATCACTTTAGGTGTTGGTACGAAAGGAAATATGACAACGCTCGGTGGTACAGGATCGTTATTCTTCGACGATATTCGGTTATACCGGCCGCCAGTAGAATAGCAAATGACAATTAATCCGGGCAATTATCTATAAATTGTGAATCATAAGTCCGATTCACATTTTTTGCCCGAATACAGAATTTGATAAGATTATCTTGGGGCCTATGCCGATTCACTCGGCATAGGCCTTATTTTTTCTTACAATAATCATATTCTGCATCTGACTTGCACACAACAAACAGCTACGAACTATTCGGCCGTATCCCGTAATTTCTTCCGCTCCGCAAACCAGCTCAGCAGTATTCCCAGTTCAAACAGGGAATAGAGTGGTATCGCAAGGGTAACTTGTGATATCACATCCGGTGGAGTAGCCATAGCAGCAATTACAAAGACACCAAGTAGAACAAATTTTCTTGAATTCTGCAAAGCCTTGATTGATACAAGCCCAGTCCGATTCAAAAAGAAAATAGCTACGGGTGTTTGAAAAGCCACTCCAAAGACTAACATAAGCATGGTTATAAAAGATATATAATCCGTAAATGTAAAATTAGAGCTGACACCAAGAACATCCCTGTTGAAATACACAAGAAACTTAAGTGTAAACGGCGCGACAACAAACAAAAAAAATACTGCCCCAATCACAAATAGTGCTGCAGAAAAAGGTGCGGCCAGGTAAACATAACGCCTTTCATGAGGGTAAAGACCGGCTGCAACGAACATCCATATCTGGTAAAAAACCCAAGGTGACGACAGGATCAATCCCGAGATTAACGCTATTTTTATGTAACTTACAATACCATCCGCAGGAGCAAGTGTCTGCAAACGGGCCTGCTCATCCATTGCATCAAGATATGGATTTTCAATAATATCTATTATCTTAGAACAAAAAATCAGACATATAACCGACCCGGCAACCAATCCAACAAGCGCAAAAATCAAGCGCATCCGCAACTCCTCGAGGTGGTCACCCAGGCTCATAGTGGAATCAATGGGATCTCGTATTTTCTTCTTTTTCTTCTTGGTCTTGTCCATATTACAGACAAGGAGAATACGTGATGGTTTCGTACTTAGACAAGTTAAATCTTTTTACCTTCTGAATCGTCCAGACCGGCCGCGTTTTTAGTTTCTTTAGTTACATCATCCCCGATTTTCCTGACGTCATTAACAAATTCGTCTTTGGTTTTTTCGGCTTCGTTAATGCCCTTTTTGAACTCAGTCAGGCTCTTACCCAAACCGCGGGCAATTTCGGGCAATCTTCTACCGAACAGGAGCACTGCGATAATAAGAATTATGATAAGCTCAAAAGGTCCAGGCGTCCAAATACCAAGATATCGCATGCATTCAATCATTTGAATCTCCTTATTTGCATATCGAGTTATTATATTGCGACACGCGATACGCCGTCAAGTTCAATAGCAATCCATTTCTCATACATCTTCTTTTTACAGCTTATCATACGATAACGGCGTAAAATAATACATATATTACATCAAATTATATCTTACAGAAGCTTAAGTTCAAGTGAATAGAATTGATGAAATGTCGGCTAAACCGGTTATCTCTTGACTAATTGGGTGTCTCATCAATTCTTGTATATGCAGTGATTTTTTAGCTTCTAATAAATAATTCTATATATTCAAAAATAATTCATTAAATAAACAATAAGAAAATTCGGCATAAATATACAGTTATCAACTGTTCTGCAATACTTTGACAGAGCAAAAAAAGTACTGCACTCTCGGCTCATATTCCCTTTGTATACAACCACTTATATTTATATATAGTCAATTTTTCTTGATTTTCATGTCTATTTCGGTTATGATAACTGCATAATTAGAACGCTATGACTTGATAGAATTATTATTCGAGGGACCAAATGAAGAGATTTTATTACGAAAAATGGCTTCCATTTACGTTCAATAAAAGAAGAATTTTGATTCTGGCTATCGCGAGCTATATCGCTCTTTGTTGAGAGATTACATTCTTGATATCTTCCCCCGCTGCTCGATCTCGGGCAGCTTTTTTATGCGCATTATGAGCTTAAATAATTGACACACCTGCTATGGCACACTAATTTATGACTACTTGATTAAACTATAGGAGTGCCGTTAAATGATAATAATTACCGGTGGAGCCGGCTTTATCGGCTCAGCATTAATTGCCGCACTAAACAAAAGACAGATTACCGATATCCTTGTTGTTGACAAGCTGGGATGTGACCAGAGGTGGAAGAATCTTCGGAATCTATCCTTTGCCGATTACGTTGAGAAAGACGATTTTCTGGAAATGGTCATCGAAGACAAGCTCGATAGCTCCGTCGAGGCTGTTTTTCACCTGGGTGCATGCTCTGATACCACAGAAACAAACGCCTCCTTTCTTATAAAAAACAATTATGAATACAGCAAATTATTAGCCCAATGGGCTGCCAAGGCTAATATTCGTTTCATTTATGCCTCGAGCGCAGCTACTTATGGTGATGGCTCGGTCGGATTCGGCGATGATGAAAATGCGATAAAAAGTCTCAGGCCTATGAATATGTACGGTTATTCCAAGCATTTATTTGACCTGTGGGCAAGCAGAACAAATCTGTTAAAAAAAATTGTCGGCCTGAAGTACTTTAATGTATTTGGACCCAATGAGTATCATAAAAATAACATGAAGAGCTTTTGTTTAAAAGCCTTCGAGCAAATCAACAACACCGGCAAAGTCTGTCTTTTCAAATCATACAAAAAAGAATTTAAAGACGGTGAGCAGGTACGAGACTTTATTTACATCAAAGATGCAGTGGATATGACTTTGTTTTTTCTGGATAATCCGCGGTTCAACGGTCTTTTTAACATCGGGACCGGTAAACCTCGAACATGGAATGATTTGGTAACGGCGGTTTTTGCGGGTATGGGAAGGAAACCAGATATCGAGTATATCGAAATGCCGGATTCTATTCGCAATCAATATCAATACTACACCTGTGCCGAGATAGTCAAAATACGCAAAGCGGGATATGACAAAAAAACAATGTCACTCGAAGATGCAATAAAAGACTATGTTAAAAACTATCTCCAGCAAAACCTGTATATATCCGAACTTTAAGAATCCGGTTATACTCTCGGTAAATACGTTTTGATAATGTTGATGTCACAGATTGATTGCAGTTAAGACCAGGGTTAATAAGTAAAAAAATACGAAAAAATTAACGCCTGATTTAATCATTCTGCTTAAACAGAGTGGTGAGGTAGTACAACGCCCATAGAAGCAGATGCAGAGAAGGCAAACAGGTGCGGAATGCTCTCATAAGCATCTGACACTGTCAAAAGTTTCAATTTTGCAAATAAAAGCACTTGGTTTAGCTATTTACCTTCATTCGGCATGACTTCCAACCATTTTTTCCTCTGTAAATTCAGGAGCATCATCCGGAAATTCGCTCAAGGTCCAGTATAGCTCAACCGTTCTAATTGCTTCCACAAAACTTTTATAATCTGCAGGCTTGACAATATAACCGGCGGCGCTGAGATTGAAACTTTCAAATCTATCCCATTCATTTTTTGATGTTGTGAATACTACAACCGGAATTCTTCTGAAATTATTATCGGCTTTTGCCACCTGAAGAAATTCAATGCCATTCATTTTAGGCATATTCAAATCAAGAAAAATAACGCACGGTGTTGGGTTCGATTCAACCTTTAAGTAATCCAGAGCCTCTTCGCCGTTTAATTTGTGCACTAATTGATTAGCCACTTTAAGGTCTTTTAGAGCACGTTTGAGCGTCATCGCATCTACATGATCATCCTCAACTAACATTATTGGTTTCATACTTCGCATCGTGTACCTCACTTTCTTGTTTTGGTAATGAGAAAAAGAACGTGCTTCCGTGCCCGGGATTTGATTCTATCCAAATCCTTCCTCCATATAATTCTACTATTTTTTTGGCCACCGTTAGGCCAACACCTGTACTTTCAATTCCGTCTCGTAGTGATACGCTCTGAAATATCTGAAATATTTTTTCAAAATACTTCTCTTCTATACCGGGGCCATTATCAGAAACACTGAATACCCACTGGCTCTCTTCTTCGACAGAATCGATTTTTACCCAACCTTCCGGCTTGTCCATGTATTTTATCGCATTACTAATCAGATTCTGAAACACCTGTATAATGCGAGTCCGTTCACATTTGATTACAGGCAGTTCATTTTCAACTATGACTTTGATATTATCCGGGGGACTGACCATATCGATAGCTTCAGGTATGAGATCATTTAGATTTATATAAACCTGTTCTTCATTTAGACGTCCAACCCTGGAATACTGAAGTACACCTTCAATCAAGTCATGCATCCGGCCAACCCTTGTTATAAGCAGATTAATCTGTTCTTTCCCTTCCTGGTCAAATTTATCTGCATAATCAGTGGATATCCATGTAGCCAGGGTACTGATTCCACGCAGTGGAGCTTTCAAATCATGCGAAATTATGTATGCAAAATCTTCAAGCTCCTGATTTGTCTTTTTTACCCGCTCTAAAAGCTCATCTTGTCGTTTTTTAGCTTCTTTAAGCGCGGTTATGTCTATGAAGCTCTCGATAAAATACGAACGCCCCTGCCATGATGCAGGGGTAACAGTCTTGAGAATTGGAATTTCTCGGCCATTTCCTTTAACAAGCACACGTTCCGCTTGGTCAACTGTTTGGCCTAAGTCACTCATTGGGCATTTTCCTACCTCAGCAGGACAAATAAATTTGTGGCACACTTTACCAACTATTTCCCCTTTGGGCAGGCCGATTAATTCTGCAGCAAGAGGATTTGCATCAACTATTTTATGCGTTTTAGCATCAATAATCACCACTCCGGTTAAAATAGAATTTAATACGATGTCTAAACGATGTTTGCTCTCACTCAAAGCCGCTTCTGCCTTTATGCGTTCGGTGATATCGTGGAAACTCCATACTCGCCCTACAGTCTCGTCTTCAACCCTCTGAGGTTTTGAGAACCTTTCAAATACACGACCATCCTTAAAGTTCAATAGATCGAAAGATTCTTCCTCGACACTGGCGTAAAGCCTGCGAACTCCATTCAGAAATCCTTCCGGATCAATCAGTTGATCAAGGACATGTGCAAGTAATTTATTATCATCTCCGCTTTCTACTATGCTGTTTGGAATGCGCCACAAATGCAGGAACTTTTTATTGTAGCTAACAACCTTCCCCTTCAGGTCAACAACAAGAATACCATCCGCAGTTGACTCTAAGGTTGCCGTAAGAAGAGAAAGGGTTTGTTTTATATTTTCCTGCACTTCTTTTTGCTTACTAACTTCTCTGGACAGTCTTAGATTTGCCTCTCTTAGTTCTTCAGAACTTATAGCAATGTTGCTTTTGGTCAAATGCTGGTTTGTATCGAAGTCGTCATAAGCATCGCTTATTGCCTGAAACAAGGGTTCAATATCTTGCGGAACGGAGTTTATATCTCCCAAGAATTCCTCAATTTGACCTTTTAATAACTTATTCATGATTAGATTTTATCTTTCAGAAAAAGTTTTTATTTTCATATTTTAACTATAAAGTTAAGCCTGCTTTTCATCAGGCTTAACGGATCACATTCCGCCACTCAAACAGAAATCCTTAGAACCTAACGCAACAATTTGATTATCCATAATTAATAATAGCTTCGAGTTTTGCATCGTATATCTCATTTTCCTGTTTTAGTAATGAGAAAAAGAATGAGCTTCCCTGTCCGGGTATTGATTCTACCCAAATCTTTCCACCGTATAATTCTACAATCTTCTTGGTTACCGTAAGACCTACGCCGGTACTTTCATATTTATCTCCCGTTGATAAAGTCTGAAAAATCTCGAAGATTTTTTTGAAGTACCTTTCTTCGATACCAGGACCGTTATCAGTAACACTAAATATCCATTGGCTATCTTCTTCGTTGCAATCGATTTTTACCCAACCTTCCGGTTTATCCATGTATTTTACTGCATTGCTCAGCAGATTTTGGAACACCTGCATAATACGGGTCTGTTCACAGGTGATTACAGGTAATTCGCTTTCGGTCGTTATTCTTACATTGTCCGGAGGAGAAATCATGTCAATGACTTCAGGTATAAGTTCGTTAAGATTTATCTGAACTTTTTCTTCTTTTACGCGTCCAATTCTTGAGTACAGGAGTATACCCTCAATCAAACAATGCATTCGAACCACACGAGATGAGAGCAAATTTATCTGTTCTTTACCGGCTTCATCAAATTTATCTCCATAATCACTTTTTATCCAATCGGTCAGTGTACTGATTCCCCGCAGCGGTGCTTTCAAATCATGTGAAATAATATATGCAAAATCCTTTAACTCCTTATTGGCTTTAGCCAATATTTTCAGGAGCCTGGCCTGTCTTGCTTCTGATTTTTCACGCTCTTCAATCTCCTTGATCAATTGTTGATTGGCCGCGGTAAGATCAGCGGTACGCAACTTAACCCGTTCTTCCAGATTGATCTTGGCCTTGACAAGAGCAGAATCCCGTTGCTGGATTTGTTCCAGCATTTCATTAAAAGTATTAACAAGAACACCAACTTCATCATTAGTGCGGCTTACAGCACGAGTGGAATAATCTTTTTGTTCCGATACGACCTTTGCAACATCTGTAATATCCAAAATCGGCCTGGAAATAATTCTCTGAAGTCGTGACGAAACAAGATAAGCCGTGGAAAATGCGATTAACATAACACAAATAATAATATTTGCACTATGACTGAGCATAGAATACATGGGCTGTAAATCCGATTGCAAACAGACAGTTCCAATTATTTCATCTTCGAGAATAATAGTTTTATAAACCGTCAAATAACCGTCAGCAAACCTGTAACCATCCTCCATCAACTCAGCCGACCGGATACCTTCGTCAACATTGTTGTTAACATAACTGGCAAAATTTTCACCCTTACTGTCATATACACATCCAAAAACAATAGATGTTTGTACATGAAGAGCCTGAAGTATCTCCATCGCATCATTTTTATCATCGAAAGTTAATGCCGCCTTACAATTATCTGCTATCATCTCAGCCTGTGTTGAAATATTTCTTGCCATTATGCGACGCAGATTAAGCCATTCCCATAAAATAACTCCTGTACCTGCCAACAACAGTGCGGTCAGACATGTTAGCATTGTAATTGCTATCAGTTTATATTTTATTGTTAAATTACGCATGACTGTTGTCATCGGCTCATTGTCCGTATTATCATTTTCCTTCAACCACTCTTTTCGCCAACCGTAAAAGCTGCGACCTAATCTTTAGATTGTTATTCTTTGCAGCAGCAAGATTAACCTCGAAACTAACTTTGTTTTCCTCCAATATAAAATTAATCATTCCTCCGGACTTGAGCATATTAGGTATTTCACTCACCGTTAAAACACCATGTTTATCAACATAATTAATGATATCGGTCATCTGCTCTTTTTCCGAAGAACAGATAAATAATAGGTGACATTTTCTTAAAGATTCGATTGTTGATTTGTCCGTTTCACTTGACTTTTTAAGCTTTTCTAAACTCTCGAACCGACTTATTAGACCATACTTTCCCTTAATCTGTTTTTTAGTAACCGGGTCGAAAGCATCTCCAAACGGATCTTTGCCAATAATGCCGATAATTATAGGCTCGTTCTGGTCGGAAGCCTTCTCCTTCGGCCAATCCACAAATTTGATAAAGTTATATAAAAAAGCCGCCTTAATTTTATACTCTCGACTGTGGTCGGACTCGCTCCTGTTTTGCGCACCGCACGGTATTATCAGCAGGGTAATAAATAAAAGTGATAAAAAATAAAACCTCAACGTTATTTTTTTCGGGCTACAGAAATTCATCGATAAAACCTAAATGCCAGTTAAAATTTAATCATTCTCATCGATTATATATACTTTGCCGTCCTGAATAAAAATTACACTATGCCTATTCTTCCAATAATCTACTGGAATTGTCCGGCAAAAAGCAGAACTCTAAAAACAACCATCGGGACTAAACATCCCTTTTTCAATATAGCATTAACATAATTCAAGTTATACAAGTCCACTTCCGATAACATTGGCATTTCAATAAAACTGTGCGAAAACACTATCGGCATGTTATATTAGAGGAGTTAAGAAAAATTTTCTACCGAATATAAATAGTAACTCGATAAAAATCTTCTTTTTTGATTAATAACAATCTCATTACTCTCAAATATAAAAGCTTTCCTATAATCCTGTGAATCAAACATATAAATCAATCCTTAAACTAAACAGAATACAGGATGACACGCTAAAAACCCATATTTATAAAATAACAAAGCATTGGATTAAATCCGGTGTGTAATTTGTTTCCTTTCTTTGAGAATATTTGATATTTTGTAAATCGGATCTCGCAAATTTTAGTAGTTTTCGGACTATATAAATATTAAAAGGAAATAATAAAACACTGAATCATTTGAATAATTCCCCAAAAAACATTATTTTTCAGGTAAGCATCAATGAAATTAAGAATCTGGTTCCTGGAAATTCGGCCCGAGTTCCTTTTACTTTCGATTGCTTTGGTTCTTTTAGGTACGGCAATCTCCCTGAACGAGGGTTATTTTGATTGGCTTAAATTCTTCCTAACGATGTTCGGCCTGCTTTTGGCTCACACAAGCGTCAATGTCCTCAATGATTACTTTGACTATAAAAGCGGTATAGATTTCGATACCACACCAACTCCTTTTTCCGGTGGAAGCGGAATTCTCACCAGCGCTCTTCTTAATCCAAAGAGCGTTTACGCGTTCGGTATTGCTTGTCTGGGTTCGGCCTTTCTGATCGGCATTTATCTGACCTACATTTCAGGCTGGCAGCTTCTACCTCTGATTCTTCTCGGCGGAGGGATTATTTATTTCTACACATCACATCTCACAAAGTGGCTGATTGGAGAATTTTTTGCCGGTCTCGGATTAGGATGCCTGCCGGTTATGGGAACTTATTTCATCCAAACCGGCTTCTACAGCACCGAAGCGATCGCTGCTTCTCTTGCCCCGGGACTTCTAACTGCAAACCTGCTTCTCCTTAACGAGTTTCCGGATACCGAGGCGGACAAAAAAGGAGGTCGCTACCACTTGGCCATCGCCCTGGGAAGGAAAAAAGCAAGCAGATTATATGCCGGTGTGACAGTTCTCACTTATTTATGTATTATCTGCCCAGTGGTCTTGAAATTGATGCCTACTATGAGTCTGATTGCACTTGTTACGATACCACTGGCGTTAAAAGCAATGATTAAAACAACGAAATATTATAATAATCTTCCTGAAATAACCTCTGCTATGAAAGCAAATATCATAACCGTATTGGGAACTGACGTGTTATTGGCGTTAGGCTATTTCTTAGCCTGACCGGATATCGTTGAAAATTTTTATGCTTTTTCACTACGCAACAAAACCCCCATTCGTATTATAACTCGTTATAGGTTGTATTCTTTAATCTTTCGATAAAGTGTTCTTTCGCCGATGCCTAATATCTTTGCCGCCTGTTCACGGTTGCCTTTAGTTCTGGTCAGCGTTTCCGCTATGGCTTTTTTTTCCAGCTCACCCAGCGATACACCAGCCAGCCCTGTTGCCGCATTGCCGCCGGCAGTTAATTGTGGTCTTTTTGCTATATCGGGAGGAATGTCAGCGACATCCAGCTTGTCCCGGTCACACATTACCACCATTGTCCTGATACAGTTTCGAAGCTGACGAATATTTCCCGGCCAGCCATATTTTGTTAATACAGCCATAGCGTCATCGGTTATACCTGTCACTTTGGAGCCAATTTCGGATGCGGCTTTTTTAAGAAAATAATCAACCAATACCGGTATATCATCAGCCCTGTCTCGCAGAGCCAGCAGAGAAATGTTTACACCCTTTATCCTGAAATACAAATCCTGCCTGAACTTTTTCTCTTCGATAAGCTCCGGTAAATTCTGGTTGGTTGCACTAATGATTCTGACATCCACAACGCTTTGCTTGTTAGAACCGACCGGTATAACTATACCATCCTCTATTACCCGCAGCAGTTTAGCCTGGGAATTTGGTGCCATATCACCTATTTCATCCAAAAATAATGTTCCCCTATCCGCCACCTCGAATAAACCTTTTCTGTCGTTAATCGCACCGGTAAAGGCACCCTTGGCATGACCGAATAATTCACTCTCCAACAACGTCTCGGTAAGGCCGGCACAATTAACGGGTTTGAAAGGTTTGTTCCATCGCAATGAATTATTATGAATCGCTCTTGCAAGCAGTTCCTTACCCGTTCCCGATTCGCCCTCAACAAGCACGGATATATTCGTCGGTGAAACACGCCGAAGAACTTCAAATATACCTTCCATGGCCGGATTGTGACCCCGAACACCGTCGAATTCGAAATTATTCCTGCTTGTTTTGTGTTTTTGTGTTCGCCCGGCTTGAGCGGCTGATGCCTTTTGCCCGGCCTGGGTAACAAGCGTGCGAAGCTGCCCAATATCTATAGGTTTGACAAGATAATCATATGCACCCAGCTTTATGGCTTCTTTACATGTATCAATAGTTGCGTAAGCGGTTATTAAAATGACTTCGGTTTTGTCATTATTTTTTTTTGTCTCTTCGAGAATGGTCAATCCATCAATTTCGCCGCCCAATTTCAAATCAGTTACAACAACATCAACATCCCTGTTACGAATGATTTCCAGAGCATCTTTGCCATTATAAACCGCTATTGCTTTCTTAGATAACTTTTCAAGAGCCTCAGCGATACCGTCTGCATGGTCGCGTTCATCATCGACAACCAGAACTACACCTAATTTTGGGCTCAAACTTACACCTCACTAATCCTGAACGGGCAATTTGACGGTAAAAGATGTTCCTTTTCCCGAGGTACTGTTAACTTGTATCGTTCCTCCGTGTAACTCAACAATCTTTTTGGCCGTCGGCAAACCCAAACCACTGCCCTGAGGCCGAGACGAATAGTAAGTATCGAAAATATGCGGCAAAACATCCGGTGTGATACCACCGCCGGTATCACTAATTTGAATAACCACATGTTTTTCCTGTCGGTCTGTTCTTATTATCAACTCTCCGCCTTCATTCATAGCCTGCTGGGCATTAATAAACAGGTTCAATATCACCTGTTTTAACATATTTGCATCAAGTCTGCAAATAAGCGGTTTATTGTACAAACCCTGACGAATGGTTATTGAGTGGCTATATGCCTGCGGCGTATAGAAATCGATCATGTCACTGATAAGCTCGTTAACATCAACACTTACCAGTTGTAGTTCGGTCCGGTCGAGGTATCGCAGAAAATCATCGAGTATATGTTCCAGCCTGTCGGTTTCTTTTTGAATAACAGCGACTTTCCTCAGCGCCCTGGTAAAATTTCTTGTATTTCTATCCGCAACATTCGGGCCGGATTCGCTGGAAATTAAATCATTCAATTCTTCACTGACAAGCTTCAAATTAATTTTGATAGTAGAGAGAGGATTCTTGATCTCATGAGCAAGCTGGCCGGTCAGCTTACTCAATACTTCCAGTTGTGAGAGGTGCTCACTTTTACTTTCTTGTATTTTATCCGGCATCAGGACCTCACTATGCCGGCTTTGTTTCCTAAATCGGGATTTTTTAGACTTAATAACACGAGAAGAGGAACAACCGCCGGCAAAGCAACAATAAAACCAACTACAAACTGCACCACTTATTTTTCCTTCGCCTTTTCTGTTTTACCCATCTCGGCAAGAGCGGCTTTGCGGGAAAGCTTAAATCTACCCTGGTCGTCAATCAATAATAGTTTTACAGGTATCAAGTCACCCATTTTACAAACATCATCGACGTTCTTAACGTAACCATCGCTTAGTTCGCTAATATGGCACAGGCCCTCGACACCCGGCAAAATTTCAACGAATACGCCGAAATCTTTCAAAGATACCACCTTCGAATCATGGTATATCCGCCCTACCTTGGGGGGTTGTGTAATATTTTCGATAATTTCTCTGGCCTTAAGATGACCGTCACCACCGAGACAGCTTATATAAATAGTCCCATCCTCTTCGACTTCAATGGTAGTGTCCGTCTGCTCCTGAATGCTCTTGATCATTTTCCCGCCCGGACCAATTACCTTACCGATATATTCAGGATCAATTTCAATACTAACCAACTTCGGGGCATACACACTCAATTCGGGCCGCGGCACGTTAATCGCTTCATTCATAGTTTTAAGAATCTTCAAACGAGCTTCTTTTGCACGTTCCAACGCTTCGACCATTATTTTGTGAGCCAGTCCCTCGGCTTTGATATCCAACTGAATTGCTGTAATACCCTCGGTGGTACCTGCAACTTTGAAGTCCATCAAGCCATAGTGATCTTCTTCTCCAATAATATCCGTCAGTAACTCATATCGCCCGTTTTGGTCACCAATCAAACCTATCGAAATACCGGCAACAGGTCTGATAATCGGTACCCCGGCATCCATTAATGCCAAACTTCCGCCACAAACCGACGCCATTGAGCTGGAGCCGTTCGATTCGGTAATATCAGAGACAATCCTGATAGTGTATGCAAATTCATCATCCGGCGGCCTTACGGCCTCTAATGCCTTTTCTGCAAGTGCCCCATGACCGATTTCTCTACGTCCGGGTCCACGAATCGGTCGAACCTCCCCGACAGAAAAAGGAGGGAAATTATAATGCAGAGTAAAACTTTGAGCATACTCATCCAATAAACCATCTATAATCTGCGCATCCCTTATAGTACCAAGGGTCACACTCACAATCGCCTGTGTTTCACCGCGGGTGAATAACGATGAACCGTGCGTTCTGGGTAAAATACCAACCTCACAGGAAATAGGACGCACATCGTTATACCCTCTGCCGTCAGGTCTTTTACCCTCCAACAGCATTTTTCCAACCACACTGCTCTCTATATCCTCAAGAATTCTCTTGATTATAGTTTTATCATATTTCTCATCACTTCCCTCATCTTCATCCTCTGAAATCGGGCGATTTTCCACAGGAGCATATTCGGCAGAAATCTGGTCAAAAAGCTTCTGCGCCGCTGTGTTACGTTCCTTCTTGTCGGTTATGGTCTTGATTTCATATAACTGGTCTTCTACCTGCGACTGGATAGTTGAATAGATCCGCTCGTTAATTTCAACCAAAGGCGTTTCCTTCTCAACACCAACTTTCTCACGCAGTTCCTCAATCATCTCACAAACCTGAACAACTGCTTTCTGTGCCGTTGCGATAGCATCAGCGATAACCTGTTCAGAGACTTCTTTCGCACTGACCTCAATCATATTCATTGCTTCTTTCCGACCGCCAAGAAGCAGGTTCAAATCACCCTCTGCAAGCTGCTTATGTGTAGGATTGATAATAAATTCACCATTAACCCTACCCAATCGGCAGGCTCCGATAGGTCCTATGAAAGGAATCTTGCTTATTGTAAGTGCAGCACTGGCACCTATCATTGCCAGAATATCCGGATCATTTTCGCGGTCGGCACTTAAAACATTCGCCATAATCTGCACTTCCTGGAAATAACCTTTAGGAAATAACGGGCGAATGGGTCTGTCGATCTGCCTTGCCGTAAGTATTTCCTTCGTACTCGGCCTACCCTCGCGCTTAATAAAACCACCCGGGAATTTACCGGCAGCACTTTGCTTTTCGCGATAATCAACACTTAAGGGGAAAAAATCTATATCCTCAAAACGCGGTGGTGCAGTAACTGCAGCAACCAGAACAACGGTATCGCCGTATTGAACTACAACAGCCCCGTCTGCCTGCTTGGCGATTTTACCGGTTTCGATGGATAAAGTCCTTCCCCCGATTTGTCTTTCTACTCTTGAACATTCAAACATTTCTTACCTCATTGGCAAGTACGATTCTGCTATAAACACAAAATTCGTACACACGGTTTATTTGTACTCGGATTTTTCTCATTTTCGTAAGCCAAGTCGGGAAATAATTTCTTTATAACGCTTTACGTCCTTATTGCTTACATATTTCAGCAACGCCGACCTGTTCCCGACCATTTTCAATAAACCGCGTCTGGATGCGTGGTCCTTACGATGGATTTTGAGATGTTCGGTAAGCTCATTAATTCTTTGAGTTAATAATGCAATTTGAACCTCCGGTGAACCGGTATCTTCCTGGTGCGTCTTAAAGCCACTCACAATTTTTTCTTTTTCCTGCTTCGTAAGCATATCCTGCAAAATTCCTTTCAAAAATGCGTCTCGCAAAATCTCATAAAATTTAATAAAAACAAACCGAGGATTTTAACCGGCTGTTTTGATATTTGCAAGATTTTTCTGTAGAAGGGTTTAAAAATACGCCTATTTTTAAGTTCCTCCCGTGGTTTTTGGTCTGTTTTGTTCAAGAAAGGCTTCCAGTATTTCCGCAGCAGCAACAGCATCGAGACGGTCAACAATCTCGGATTTTGTTAAATTAGCTAACGAAAGCTTTTCCTCGGCTGTATAAGTGCTTAGACGTTCATCCTGCAGATAAACAGGTACCTTCAGATAGCTTCTCAAACGTTCAGCGAATTTCAGAACAAGCTGAGCCTGAGAACCCTTGGAATCGTCCATATTTAATGGTAAACCGAGAATAATAGCCCCGACATTCTCTGTTTTGACTATTTCTGAGATTTTAGCTGGCAGCTCTTTTCGAGATCTGATTACAACCAAAGGCGAGACTATTGTTTCAGAAGGATCGCAGATTGCTAATCCTGTGCGTTTAGTACCATAATCAATCGCTAAATATCTCATCTCGTATTTTACGTATCATACCGTCAATAAAGAAGTTATAGAAATTTATCACCGGTGTCCTGTTTTATCAACTCAAGCAACTCCTTAAGTCTGTGAGATTGATTCACAGGACACACAAACGTGGCATCAGGGCTGTGGGCTACGACAATATTCTCCAGCCCAATCGCGGCAATAAGATGACCTTCGTCTTCAGTTACTATAATATTGTTCCTGCAATCAAGCAACTTACTGACACCGGCAACAACAATATTATGATCTTTGTCGGAACTGATAACATCAGCAAGGGCGGCAAAAGAGCCCATATCGAGCCATTGGCAATCCAATTTTATCGAATGCACCTGTTCAGCCTTTTCCATAACGGCATAGTCAATGCTGATCTTAGGCAATTTTACAAACCACTCATTTAGCACCTGCTGCTGGTTGGGACTGTCCCATGCAGACCGGATTTTAGCCAGTGGTTCGGCGGTTTCGGGTAGAAATTCCGCCAGGTGATCCAAGATTGTTTTAGCCTTCCATACAAACATTCCGGAATTCCAGAAATATTGACCCGTATCAAGATACCTTTTCGCGGTCGCTTCATCCGGCTTTTCCTTAAACGCTTCCACGGAATATATTTTACTTTTACAATTCGGATACTCCCGGGCATTAACGCATTTTATATAACCAAGCAAAGTGCTGCCGAAAGTCGGCTGGATGCCGAATGTAATCAGACTGCCCGGATTATCATTGATAAAAACAAAGGCATCCTTAATGGCTTGTTGAATGACCTCGGCGGGTTTTATTATTTGGTCGGCGGTCACTACTGCCATCGTAGCTTCAGGATCATACTTGGCAAGAATCGTCGAGACCAATCCAATAGCTCCGGCCGTATCACGCACCGCCGGCTCGGCAACCACATTATCATAGGGTAATTCGGTGAGATTTTCCCGGACTACATTTACATAGTCGGCATTTGTCAGGACGATAATATTTCTTGCATCGAAAATAGGTCTTAAACGCTCAAAACATCGGCAAAGAAGGGTTTCTCCATCGAGGAGTTTTAAGACCTGTTTGGGGCGTTTCTCGCGACTAAGCGGCCACAGCCTTTTACCCGTGCCTCCTGCCATTATTACTGCATAATCCATTTGAGCACCTGATATTTCACAATTTTTATTTCAATTTACCTCAAATCAAATAATTTTCGTCAACTTCGCTAAGAGTTTTAATTTGACGTGCCAAATCTTCATAATCAGGATTTTCCATCAAAGCAAACGTCGCCTCTTTGCCTAATTCGACCGCAAGCTGGTCGTAAGGATTGATATTAAACAACGCTCCGGCGATAGATGTTGTCACCTCATATAAATATATAAACTGACCAACGCCATAGGCATCGACTTTATCAAAAAGAACCGTCAAACAGGGCCGTTTGCTCTCCAAGAGTGCATATTCAGTGGCTATCTTCTCACTGTTTAATAACATGCTCAAATCTTTACCGGCAAGAAAATCGAGTTCAGGAGCACAATCCGGCGCCGGGCCTATTTTCAGGTCTTTGTCGAAATTTTTAACCTGCAGAAAAGTAAACAATTTGTCGTTGGGCCCTTCGCGATACAACTGTACCTGACTATGCTGATCGGTCGTACCCAAAGCTTTAACAGGTGTGGGGCCAACATAAACTTCATTACCTTCAAGGTCTTCTGCCTTGCCAAGACTCTCCGCCCAGAGCTGCCGATACCAATCAGCCAAATCCTTTAAGGCATAGCTATACGGCATCATTACAGATATTGTTTTACCGCTATTGTAATAATAGTAGTTGATCGCGGCATTAACAGCGGCCGGATTTTTATAGAAATCTTTGCAGCTAACACGCGTATCCATATCCCGCGCACCTGCTAAAAGTGATTCGATATCGACGCCACACATAGCGGCACTAAACAGACCAACCGCACTCAAAACGCTGAATCTGCCTCCAACACCATCGGGAACCTCAAGACATCGTAAATTTAATTCATCCGCTATCTTGCGAAGTGTCCCATGATTTGCGTCGGTAGTTGCCACTATCCGCTCCCGAAGGCTTTCGGGACCGAACTTGTCGAGCAATATTTGGCGAATTATCATAAATTGAGCCGCTGTTTCAGATGTTCGGCCTGACTTGCTGATAACATTGAAAATAGTCTTTTCGAGACTGTCACCGAGCCAGTCCAAAAACGACACCAACTGCGGGGGATCAACATTATCAAAGACAAATAAACGAGGACCTCTCCTTTGTTTGTGATCAACGTTATACATATATGGATTAAGCGCAGTTTGCAAAGCAATATTGCCAAGGGCGGACCCGCCGATTCCTAATACAACCAGGTTTTCGCATCTGTCCCCGAGTTGTGCAGCCAGATTTTTAACCTTCTGAGATATTTCAGCATTGAAAGGCAGGTCCCGGTAGGGAGTTTTGCCACTTTTTCGTTCTTCATTGAGTTTAGAAATTAGCGGCGATGTCTTCTCAGCAAGAGCTTTGAACTGTCCAGGTGTTATACCATGTTCATTACCAATAACATTAGCAAATACGTTCTTGTAATAAAATTTAATCGCTGACCCGTTCACAATCTCTGATTCGTTCACACAAAAATCCCTTTAAAACTTCTAATAAGCCCTACGAAATCTACTTTAAACTATTTTTCTATCTTTGAAAGATTCGCGTATTGTACCATCAGCGATTTTGTCTGCCCAGTGTTAAATTTGACTACAACGACGCTGTTTTCGCCCATATCGATGAACTTCTGGATTCTTCCGAGCCCGAAGGATTCATGCCGGACTAACTGGCCGGGCAAATATTGAGATTCATTCCGGTTATAATATTCGTTATCATAATCGTCATTCTCATCGTCTTCGGTATGCCCCTTAATGTCCCGACCAACTTCGAAAAGAAACCGTGACGGTATTGTCCGTAACATTTGTCCCCGCACTGTCCGATACCTGGCAAAACTGATATGTAAGCCGGTTTTAGCACGGGTCATTCCGACAAAAAGAAGCCTTCGTTCCTCTTCCATCTCTTCTTCATCTTCGGTGGTATCAGTCCTTTCATGCGGCAACAAGCCTTCCTCGACGCCGACAATAAAGACATTATCGAATTCAAGACCTTTTGCTGCGTGAAGTGTCATCAATGCAACACATTCGCTTGATGCATCGTAAGCATCAGTGTCACTGAAAAGCGATATCTGCTGTATATAATCGAGCAGTGAGGGTTCATCCGCCTTCTGGTCATATTGTGCGGCGGCACTAATCAACTCATTTACATTTTCCAGGTCGTTCTGGCCCTCAGGACCGGCCGAACGAAAAGACTGGGCCAACCCGGATTCGTTAAAAACACGTTCGGCCAGCAAGGCAACAGGGCCTGAAATATCTTTTTTAAACTGTTCCAGCATATTTACAAAAACAGCAAGTTTTGCCTGTGCAGCGTTGGAAAGGGTTTTAATATGTTCGGCTTTCTTCAATGCCTCAAAAAAAGATATTCTATTCTGAACGGCATAGACTCGAACCTTGTCTGTAGTTACCTTCCCTATTCCGCGTGCGGGTGTGTTGATAATGCGTAACAGTGCAACTTCATCGTTCGCATTGACAAGGATTTTCAAATAGGCGAGCAGGTCGCGGATTTCCTTTCTCCTGTAGAACTCCACGCCCCGGACAATTTGATAAGATATCTTATTATATATCAAAGCCTCTTCGAGCACACGACTCATAGAATTAACACGATAGAATACGGCAATATCCCTGAGAGAGACACCCTTTTTCTTCAACTCCTTTATCTGACAGGCAACGGCCTGTGCCTCATGGTTTTCATCTTCGTACGCCGTGACATCAACATCTCCGGTTTCAGGTTTGGTGGGAACAAGCTTCTTCTCTTTTCGATTTCGGTTATACGCTATTAAAGCATCTGCATCTGCAAGTATATTTGCGGCACTGCGAAAATTTTCCTCAAGTTTCACAATAATAGCATCAGGCCAATCGTGTTCAAAGGCTAATATATTGCCTATGTCTGCGCCACGCCAGCGGTAGATGGACTGATCAGGATCACCGGTCGCACATATATTATTGTGTTGTGAGGCAAGGGCTTTGGCAATCATATATTGAGCATGATTAGTATCCTGATATTCGTCAATCAGAAGGAATCTGAAGCGATCATTAAGTTCACTACAAACATCCTGGTGTTCCCGTAACAAAAAAGCGGTTTTCATAAGTAAATCATCAAAATCCAGGCTGTTTCTTTCGCTCAAAATATTCTGATAAGCCAGATATATTTCAGCTAATTTGCTTGTGAAGAAATCATCGGTTTCGTTTCGAAAAGATTCGGCATCTATCAATTTATTTTTCAAAGTTGAAATAGCATTAAGCATTCGAGCAGGAGAAAAGTTTGAGGTATCCAGCCTGGAATCTTTGACCGCCTGCCTGATACACCTGGTCTGATCGGATTCGTCATATACGCTGAAACCTGGATTGATATCGGCCTTATCTGCGTATTGGCGAAGAATCCTTACACATAAAGAGTGAAATGTACTGATATGAGCACCGGCAGAGGCGCCAAGAGCAAATGCCCTCTGGCGCATTTCTTCGGCCGCTTTGTTCGTAAAAGTTATTGCGCATATATTATACGGCCTGACGCCTGAGTCTATAAGCGCTGCAATTCGATAGGTGATAACACGGGTTTTGCCACTGCCGGGCCCGGCGATAACAAGCAGCGGCCCGTCCTTATGATAAACAGCTTTTTGTTGTGAAGGTGTTAGTTGTTGCAGGGTGCCGTCCATAAAATATACCGACCGCCCCGCCACCGGTCGGGCATGGAATTTGCTCAATTGGTGCCGGGTCATTTTGATTGTTCTGATTGCTTCTTCTGTCTCTCCTCTTCGGTCATCAATTGTTTCCAAAGATCGGGTCTTTCTATGTTGATCCGTTCAAGTAAAGCCCGCCTAAAATAAGGAGGATATAACTGGTCACTAATAAAGTTCACCAGCGCCCGGTATTTTAACACCTTAAGCTCGGGCAGGTCAATCCTATATTCATCTCTGTGTTCGTCCTGATAGTAGTTATAAAGCCCCGTTGCCATCTTTTCTCTGTCAAATGACGCTTCATCATCGCGAATAGCGTAACAATAATACCCTTCATTTAAAATCGCCATAATCTGCTCGGTCGCATCCTGAATACCGATACTATCGAGTTCCTCAAGCAACCGATTTCTTGCAAAAACCTCAATAGGAACTTTAAAGTCATCTCGCGGATATAATTTTCTTAGCTGGTCGTAAATCCTTTGCGCCTGGACACGATGTCCGGCCTGGTAGAATAAAAAAATCGCATTTATAAGCATATTACGGTGGCCGTTCTGCAGCGACTTATAAGTGCCCTGATCTTCCTTGTATTTTTCGAGAATAGCCAGCGTAGAGGCATTATACGAATCAAACATCCTTAAATCAGGACTTAAAAAAACATCCTTTTTTACCCATGTTTGAGGTTCTTGTGAAGGATCTTCTGAAGGAACCTGAAAGGTATAATCATTGATAAATAATTTGCCGTATCGGAAAAGATTTTGCAGGCTATGGGATACGATACGGTCTGTATTTGTTTCCCCCATTTCTAATTCTTCGGACTGTTCATGGGCATTCACCTGCAAACCTCTTACCGCCCAGTATATTGCGTGGGTATCAGGATGACGCCAATCCAAAGGTAAATGTTTATTCGGATCATTCCAATCGATAGGTCCGTAGGTTTTATTCAAATCACGCATCAGAACCGGGTCGAGCTTCCAGATTCTTCTTAAGTGATAGGCTTTGGCAAAAATATCGAACTTATCGAGGGCGCTTTTACCTCTGAAATCATCTATAACTCTGCCGGCATTCGGGTCGAATCTGCCGGCGTTTTGTCTTAGAGACAGATAATTGTTTACAAACTCCTTCTCATCGGCAAACACATTGTCGGCCGATTGCAAAGCCTTAATCAGCTCATCTACATTCGGATCAGCGGCAATTTCCTGCAATGTTTTCGGGGCTTTGGCAAGTGCATCGAAATATTGATCATCCGCCTCTCCAAGCAAAGGTTCCAGCGCTGTTGCAAGCTGTTGTTTATAATATTTATTTGCATCGTCCGAAACACCGCCGATCTTATGTTGAAATATTCTCGCAAGTTCACGATAAAGTGTAATGTTTTTGAGTTTGTATTTATCTATGGCCTGATCGCGAAGCAGTTCATAGCCGTTTTTAACCCAACGCCAACGCTGGTCGGGCTGAGACGCAGGTATTGTTACGGAAATGTTATAAGCCATATTCCAGGCATGGAATTCCCAGACCGATGCGAAACGAGGCTGCAAAATCGTGATCCATTCTGCAAGCTGTCTGGCATCATAAAATTGCTTCTCTTCTTTGAGCTTGTCGGCCCGCATCCATAAAACATCTACTACCAGACCCCGAAAGGCCCCTGTGGCAACAGTTGCAAAAGCCAGTGAAGGGGGTATATTTTCAGGCTTGTCGATTATCAGGTTCATATCCTGACGTTGACGATTTATAGAATCGAGCTGCATGCCGGCGGCAATAAGAAAACCAACGACAACAACGGCACAAACTATCCAGATTATTATATCCCGTAAACACATAAAAAAATGCCGAGTTTACAACCGGCGTTGAGTCCTTCAGCCTAAACTATAATTTTTGCGATTTCCCTGTAACTGAATATAAAAAAGGCAAGAAGAAGAAGTATAGAAGATTTTATAAAAACCATAAATACTACACATTGAGCCAAAACAGACCAGCTCAATAATCGCGCCTGGACCAGGAATTTTGTTGGATTAAATTTATCAAATTGCGGTAAAAGCCGAATTATCCACTTAATTGTATATGAATAGAACATGCTCATATTCGCACTGAGAGAATCAAATGACTCGATAACAAAACCACTGATAGTTGCGGTGGAAAAGAGCACTAAACAAAGTAATATAGCCACAGGCATGGATACGAAAGTCGAAGCCAAAACACCCAGACAAGCCAGAAAAACCAAACGAAACAGGATCAGAAAAACAGCCCTTATGAAATTAGCGGTAAAAGTATCGGCCTTGTAAAGGATCGCCAGACCATCCGGCGGAAAAGTGATACTCGTTCTGTTTAGAGATACATTCATAAAAGCAATAGCTAAATGTCCATTTTCAGGCACGACATCGGCAGGGAATTCGATTTCATGAAAAGTCTGTATAGAATGTTTCAGAATATTATCATAAAAAGGGGTTGGTGGTTGTTGGCCGTATTTAACATATTGAGGATCGCCGGCATACCATCTGCCATAAACCTGCATATCAGGAGGATTAACTGCTACGTCGTATTTGAATTTTATGAACATGCTCTCAGTGAGAGGTTTAACATTGTCGAATTCCCAGATTAATACCCCGCCGACATCAGCAGCTCGTTTTTCAAGCTGTGCCTGTTTGGTAAGTTCGGCTATTATTTCTTCACGCGGAAGATCGGGTAAACGTTTAAGACGTTCAAGTTTTTCATATCTTTCTTTTACCTCCCCGGTAACATCAACTTCGGGAATATTCAAAGCTGCACGTGCCGTATAAAACTCGTTGTTAACCTGAACAAGCTCTTCGTCGGTTGCCTTGAAAATCTTCGGCATATAAACAGCAAATGTGTAAATTAGAGCCGAAAACAGAACGAGCAGAACAATATCCAGAATCATTACACCGAGCAGCTTACCCAACAAAAGCTGAAAACGGCGAATTGGTTTTGTGATAACAGTATATATTTGCCTATATTTGATATCACTTGTCACAGTGTAAACAGAGACAAAGATCGTCAGTAAACAGAGCAATAAACTGGTCAGGGAAAGGCCATAACTGATAAAGGTCTGCAGACGCCCTTTAAGCGTATCGTCACCAGTGGTTGTGATACCCAAAACCGGAAGCAGAACAAACAGCAGTATAATAAAAACAACTGCTATCTTCATCCTCAAAGCCTGTTTTATCGTATTTTTGGCGACAGCCCAGATGCCACGCATCGCCTTTATCTCCTGTCTATGATTAATCAGTTTGCCTGTTCTTATCGTTTTGAGAGCCCGGGCGTCCTGTGAGGCGGTCTAAAATATCCTTTTTGACTTGATCCTGAGTTTCCTGAGGAACCTGCTCGGATTCAACCGGCTCTGTTCGAGTTTTTTCCTCTCCGGCATCAGATTCGGATTGCGATGTTTCAGCCGTGCCGGTCAATTCAGTCAGCAACTGTTTATCAGGTTCGGTTCCGGAATCTTCATCGACCGGAACCTTCTCGGTTGTTGGGGCTTCCTGTGAAGTCTCCTTAGACACCGGCGAGGAAACAAGCTTATCAAGAATGTTCTCAAGAGGGACATCCTGTACAAGAAAACCACCAATTTTCGTAGTACTGACCGCCCCACTCGTCGGTTGTGCCAGCCGTTGCGCCTGAGCAACGGTATTGATGAAAAACGTTTCAAGTTTATCCATAGGAGAAGTGACTTCATATTCAGCTTTTTCATCCTTAATAAGCTGTTCAATTTTTGAGAGTGTCGAATCGCTTATGGCATCGGTGGTTATTTGTATTTTATGACTCTGTTGTAAAAGCTCTCTGACCCGGCCCTGAGTCTGGATTTTACCGCCATAGAGAATGGCGATTCTATCGCATACATCTTCAACGTCTGCAAGCAGGTGACTGCAAAGCAGGACTGTTTTCCCCCGCTGAGCAAGCTTCAGAATCAAATCTTTTATCTGCCTGGTTCCAATCGGATCGAGTCCTGTAGTCGGCTCATCCAGTATTAACAACTCCGGATCGTTGATTAGAGCCTGAGCCAAACCAATCCTTCGCGCCATTCCTTTCGAGTATGTCCCAACGGACCTGTTTGCAACAGCCTTTAATCCGACCATATCCAGGAGAGCTTCTATACGCATTTTCCTCAATTTGGCGGGCAATCCAAATAACCTGCCGTAAAAATCCAGTGTTTCACGCGCGTTGAGATATTTGTAGAGATAGGACTCCTCCGGCAGAAAACCTATCCTGGAATTGATCTTGGGATTCGCTCCGTCCCCACCCAGAATAAGGGCTTTACCCTTAGTAGGGTGAAGCAGGCCCAGTAACATTTTCATCGTGGTTGTTTTACCTGAGCCGTTGGGACCTAAAAGCCCGAACACTTCATTTTGTCGAACCTGCAAATTAAGATCGTCAACAGCATATACCTTGGTTCGACCCCACCAATCGGAAAATATCTTGGTAAGTGAAAAAGTTTCAATAGCATATTCCATCGTTCTGTTACTCGTATTTGCTCCCCGCTCTTTAGATTTATATGGGCGTATTTAGTGTTCGAGCTCTTCGCCATAGCGGACAAGTCGAGCACTATTAAAGACGACAACCAGTGAGCCTACGAAGTGCAAAATCGCAGCGTATATCGCCGGCAGCCATCCTCCGCCACCGGCGGCAATCCCGAGAAAAATAAAGAAAATCCCGAAACCGAGATTTTGATAAATGACTTTTCCGGTTTTTTGCGAGAGCCTGATAAGAAAAGGAAGTCGCCCCAGGTCATCACTCATCAACGCAATCGAAGCGGAATTTATTGCCACATCACTGCCGGCAGCCCCCATGGCGATACCCAAATCACCCGCGGCCAAAGCCGGTGCATCGTTTATGCCGTCCCCGACAACCACCACAGTATGGCCGTCCCTTTTTATCTGCTCGACAATCGCCAACTTGTCCTGAGGTAAACAATGGGCCTTGAAATCGGTGCAAGCCAGCTCCGCAGCGACACGGCGGGCCACCTCTTCACGGTCACCCGTAAGCATGGTGACCCTCTTGACGCCGAGATCCAGCAGCTCCTTTATGGCCTTCCCGGCTTCGGGCCTGGTTTTGTCCTGCAGGCCGATCCAGCCAATGCACTTCGAATCCTTCGCCACATAAAGAGTGCTAAAACCCTGCTCTTCGTGCAGGGCCGGATCGGATACATTGCTGATTTCAATATTATTTTCTTTAAGAAAGGTATCTCTGCCGACCATAATTCTCGACGAATTAACATCAGCGGTAACGCCTTTTCCCGGTGTTTCACGGAAATTCTTGGGTGCAGGAAGCGAAAGGTTCGCCTCTTTTGCCACTTCATGCAACGCCCTTGCAGCGGGGTGTTTACTCATCTGCTCGGCTGAAGCGGCGCCGGCCAATAATTCGGCAGGCTCGATGCCTTCTGCAGGTGTAAGTTTTGTCACATAAAGTCTGCCGGTAGTTACCGTCCCGGTCTTGTCGAAGACCATCGCCGTTATTCTTCCGGCAACTTCAAGGTCGGCAACATTCTTAATCAGAACTCCAAGACGGGCCGATGCGGAAATCGCAGCAACCATTGCCGTAGGTGTCGCCAGAATCAACGCACAGGGACATGAAACAACAAGAATCGTAATTGCCCTGTTGATATCACGGGTAAAAAACAACACTATCAAGGCAATCATTATAATTGTCGGTGTGTACCATTTAACATAACGGTCAATAATCCGCATTATCGGAATTTTTGTCTGCTCGGCCTGTATAATAAGCGACTGGACCTTGCCAAGAGTCGTATCTTTACCGGCTTTGGTCACGGTGACATCCAGAACACCGGTAAGGTTACTTGTTCCGGCAAAGACCTGCATCCCCGGCACTTTGTCAACAGGCAGAGATTCCCCCGTTATCGTAGCCTCATTCACCGAACTCAATCCCTCCACGACCTCGCCGTCGGCAGGGATATTATCCCCGGGACGGACACGAATGCGGTTGCCTGGTTTGAGGCCGCTGACTTTTACCTCCCTTTCATTATTACCCTCGATAAGATTCGCTTTGGTAGGTGTCAGCTTTATCAGCGACTCGATCGATGCACGAGCACCAAGAGCGGTGCGCGTTTCTATCAGTTCGCTCAGGAGCATAAAAAATGCAACGACACCTGCGGTGACATAATCACCGATCACAAAAGCCGCAAGAATAGCCAGCGCCACCAGCTCATCCATATGCGCATGTCTCTTGATGAGACTTTTTATCGCGTTCCAAACAATGGGAGCGCCGAGTAAAATTGCGCCGACCATTGCCAAAATCACCGTGTTAAAATGATCGACGCCGTAAATAAACCTGGCCAGACCACTGTTTATCAATAACATACCGCCGGCCAGAGTGCCAAGCAGAGCCATGCTTACGCGAAACTGCTTGCCATGAGTATGCTCAACGGCAATATTTTCCTGAAGATGTAGGTGTTGATGAGCCATAATTTCGTCTCTTGTCTGCGATATCTGCTTCCTTACTTATAAGATAAAGCTAAATGTAAATTATCGATTTTCCTGTGTCGATTGCTCTCTGATCTTTTCCGACTTTATTAACGGGTCCGTATTCAACTGTATCCGAATTTCCTTGTCCTTGGCAGCTTCGGTTGTTTGAATAAAAAATTTCTCATCGGCATTAGCGAGAATTTGTTCAATTGCATCGAGGTATAGTTTTTGGACAACCAGCTCCGGACGCTGTCTATATTCCGGCAGCAGGCTTTTAAGATAATCTGCGTTAGCTTCGGCATCCTTCTCCACCTTTGTCGCATATACCCGAGCGTCTGAGAGCTGCTCCTGAGCAGAACCTGCCACCTGTGACCATAAAAGTTCTCCGGCCTGCTCACTTACTGTTTCATCATGCAAAGCAGCAAACAATTGCTCGGCTACAGGACCGGCGGCTTTACTGACGGTGTTATAAGCATAAGTTCTTGCTTCTGTTATCGCCCTGGAACTATTTTGGCTGGCCAAAGTGGAAGCTTCAAATGCGGCTTTGACCTGGGGAGGACATACACTCTGAGTCAGTTGCACCGATACAACTTTGATACCACTTTCTATTTCCTCCAGCTTATCCTGTAAATATGTCCTTACATCCCTGGGGATTCTGTCCCGGCTGGAAATCGCTTCATCAATCGTATAATTAACCATCACACTTACGACGGCGTCTTCAAACATGCTTTTTAAAAGCGGAGCTATCCCTTCTTTGATTACATTCAAATATGTCTGGCCCGGTCTAACGTCCGAAATCAGAACGTTCGTATAAAACTGTTCGGGATTATCAATCTGATAGACTAACTGCCATTTCGTATGAACGATGTTGTAATCACTTCCATCCGAATCAGGTTGTGCCTGTTGCCGGTTGTTATTTTCCGCCTGTGCCTGATAAAGATTCTCATCCTGTATCTCATTTATTAAAACCGGATTAATTCGCTGCTCGCTTCGGGTTAAGCAATAACCATCAACCAGAGGCTTTAACGGATCGGTCGGACGGATTCGACTTTGCCCGGAAAGCTTTTCGTTCGCGGATTCATGGTACCAAAATGAGTCAACGACCAGACTGACTTTTGTTTCAACGGGAATCTTCACAATTTCATCTATCGGATATGGAAATATCCAGTGCAGACCGGGACCGAGAAGTCTTTCTTCCCCTACACCCTGAATCTTGCCGAATCGCAAAACGAGCGCCTGCTCTTCAGGGCCAACCGTCTTAAATCCTGAAGCTAAAAAAGCAACAACAAGGACAATCATGATGATTTTCAGGATAATGAAGCTGATTCTCAACGCCTCCGAAAGACTCTTACCGGCGGCATCAAACTCATCAGGTAAGGTTCCAGACGACTTATGCGAGTGCAAATCCATGTTTTTTTTGTTATTTTGTTCTGTCATAATATCGAGAGTTCTAAGTTTTATTCCGAGTCATTTGTCCCTGCGGGTTTAAGGTCGGGCATCCCTTTTAACAGCGAGAACGGTTCTTTATCGGTTGGTACTACATAAGTAGTCCTTTTTTCAAGCATTTTTTGCAGTGCTTCAAGGTCGCGCAGAAAAGCCGCAAGTTTCGGATCAGCTTCAAGCATCTTGTAATATTTCGCCGCCTGAGCGTCACCCTTGCCGCGTATGATTTTCGCTCTGGCTTCAGCAGCGGCAGTTAATTCGTCACTGATTGAATTTGCCTGGGTTTCAATCTTAATTTTCTCAGCTTCTCCCTGCGCCGTTATCGCTTCAGCTCTTTGATTCCTTTCAGCCCTCATTCGCTCAAAAACTTCTTTGCTCACATCTTCGCTTACTTTGAGTTGTTTAATACCGAGAGTTTCAATTTCAATGCCGTACTCAGCATCCGCGACGGCCGCTTTAAGTTCGGTCAACATATCTCTCTGGATATCTTCAAACTTAATCTTTGTCGGGTCACTGTTGACAAATTCGGAAAAATAATGGCGACCTATCACATTATTCTGCGTGTTACGAATCCTGCTGCGCAACAATTCATCTTCCGCATTTTTTACCGTCTTGACGGAATTGAAAAATTTCAGCGGTTCGGCAATTTTCCAGACAACATAAGTGTTGACGATTATCGGCTCACCCCCGGCCGTCCGCGTCTCTTCAACTTCCGGAGTAAAAACCCTCATGCGGGAATCAAACTTATGAACCTGCTGTATTGGAAAAGGCCACTTGAAGTACCATCCCGGTTCGATGATTTGACCTGTAGGTTTACCGAAAGTTGTCACCATACAACATTCTGTTTCTCTTACCTGAAACGAAATAAGATAGAGCCCCAAAGTCGCAACAATCAACAGGATAAAGATTGTAATTGCAAAATTTTTCATTTTTCGCTGCTCTCCTCAAAGTCTCCCAGCCCCTGATATATACCGGGCGTCTGACTCTGCGTAAGATCGATTATGGTTATTTGTGTATCATTCTGGTCGGCCACAACTACATATTTTCTAATATTCTTCAGAGCCTCCTCGTGCATTGCCAACCACTGTTCACGTATGTAAATTTCAGGAGCTTCTCTGAAGGCCTTAAGCTGGCCTGCAAAACGCTGACCTGTCGCCTCGGCAAGTGTTGCTTTTTCAAAGGCATAAGTCCTCGATTCTCTTAAGGTCTTAAAAATTTCACCCTTGGCTTGTTCGAAAGCTTCATCCAACTGTCTGCCGTATTTTTCAATATCTTCCGGTGAATTTACATCCTGGACCTGCTCATATTTTAATGCAAGCTCATAGAGATCTTCAGCCTTATCAACGGAACCGACACGTGTACTTAATATTTTGTTTCGTTTTGCCTGAGCATCAAGAATAAGTTTCTGCTTCTGTTGAACGGCACCGATCACCTTTTGATAATCGGCTGCAACTTCGACCGGTGGGTGAACACCCTGCAAACCGAGGAACACAATTTCAATCCCCAGCCCCACTTCATCGGCCGCTGCCTGAATTCTATCGGTTAAAGTTTGCGCTGCATCGGCTCTGCCCGCACCAATCAGGCTTTGTTCGGTATCACTTTCATTTTCAACTTCTATTTTTGCACTCGATGCAAATTTCGTGAGTTCGCGATAACAAATAGATTCGAGCACTTTCTCCGGTTCATTATGATTGTAGATATAAGAGTACAAATCCTTTATTCTGTACTGAACAGGAACGGCGGCAATGACTAAACTCACAGGCACTGTTCCGGCTCCCGAAGCCGTATTACTCTGTTCGCTGGCTACAAGTAAATGATATTCTTCTTTGTAATGCTTACTGCCCCATAATTTCGGTTTAGGTTTTTCTCTGGCTTCCGGGTCATCTTCAACAACATAGCCGATTCCTATTTCCGAAATCCTCTGTGTCGGATACTTATAAGCAATTTCGATCGGCCAGGGCCACTTTAAAGTTAATCCGGGACCGATGAGTCTGATATCGTTGGTATCGCTGACGGGATTACCAAAATGCTCTATTATCGCTTCTTCATCAGGCCCTACTACAACAACACAACTTAATAAATAAAGCGTAACCACTCCAAATAATACCAAAGGTACAATCGCCTGTTCGAGGAGTTTGTAAAACCAGGTTTGAGAAACCTTAAAACCAAACTGATAGTCAATGGCATCTGCGGCACTGCGTAATATACCGCCCGGCTCATTTATTACACCCAGCAGCCTACTGTCAAAGGCGCTTCTGTTGTATTGGCCTTTAAGCCTCGGACGATATATATCCAAAACGAGGTTCAATGCAGTTTCTGTTCCGAGGATTATAAGCAGGGCCAGAATCACCGCTCCCATTATTTTCAGGAGAAACTCGAAACCGAACAGATGCACAAGCGCCAATATTACAGCCAGAGCAAAACTCAACAGGGCCGCACCCAGCATGGAGCTGCCGCCGGCCCTTAAAGGTTTCCATTGCATCTGAGCCGACATACCCGTGGCGTAACGCGAGAGAAGAAAGCTTACAAACGCCATTGCCATCATGAAAATTGCACACAGCAAAGGCTGTTTCAACTGCCCCTCTATTCCCGAGCGAAGAGCATTAAGCAGAAACAAACCGACAATAATCTGATAGAGGGCAATGAAAGCTGAGAATATAGGGATGAACCATTTCTCAATTACTTCAAGACGACGCTGGGCCACGAAAAAAAGAGTGGCCCGCTCACTTTTAGCCTGAAATATTGTTGAATCCTTCTCATCTCTGGTTAATAAGCTCATATCGAGCTTTTCCCGCTCAGCCAATGAACGCTGATGAAACTGTATGCTCAGAACAAACCAAATCAAAGCAACCGAAAGGTAAAACCAGCTAACTGCGGAAATTGCAAAAATACCGCTCCATCGGCCTAAGAAAAAGGTAATGCCAAAAAAGATAACGCTCAAAATCAAAGAAACCAAAGATACGTGTTCAGGTCGTTTGGATGAGTCTGTCATTTTCTTTTCCAATCCTATTTTTTGAACAAATACATTCTAAACACAGTACTTGTTCAAAGTATGCACTACCTTTACAATATAAAAAACTCGATTATAAGTTGCGTAATATAACGTTTAATGCTACTTTAGTATAGGGACAATTAAGAAAAAACCGACCCTTTTACAAAAAACGATTTATAAGTTACAACAGAGCATAGCGGTTTGATATAAAAGCATTATAAAATGGATAAATTATTTACTATAGCAAAAAATACTTTCATAGAAATTCTAAGACAACCGGTCTATGCTATTATTATTGTTGCAGCTTTACTTTTATTTTTCATTAGCCCATCGCTGACGATGTACACAATGAGCGACGATAATAAGCTCTTACGCGAGATAGGCTTATCTACGTTATTCATGACCAGCTTGTTCATAGCAATTTTTTCAGCCTCAGGCGCTGTAGCCGAAGAGATAGAAAACAAGACTGTTACAACCGTTCTGAGCAAACCCATACAACGTCCGATATTTATTATAGCCAAATTTCTCGGTGTTGCTGCTGCGGTTGTCCTGGCACATTATATCTGCACGATTGCCCTGCTTATGTCTATCAGACACGGCGTTCTCGAAACAGTTAATGATACTCATGATTGGACGGTCCTTGGCTCGGCTGGTGTGATTATCGGCGCGACATTTCTACTAAGTGCTTTTTTCAACTACGTTTACGACTGGAAATTCCCATCGACAGCTATGATTTTGTTAAGCATATTAGCCACATTCGGGATCGTATTCCTGACTTTTATTAACCGCAACTGGCAATTTAAACCCGCCGAAAACGGTATTAACGCTGTGGATATATATGGCTCCGTCCTTCTGTTGTTCGCTGCACTAATAATTGTGGCTCTGGCGGTAGCATTATCATCCAGGTTTAACATAGTAGTGACCCTCTCAGCCTGCCTGGGAATATTTTTCTTAGGGCTTGTCAGCGATTATGCATTCGGCAGGTTCGCCGACACACACCTCTGGGCAAAGATCGGGAAATATCTTGTGCCCAATTTGCAGGTTTTCTGGATAAGTGACGCCATTTATGAGGGTAGCGAAGTTCCGCTTAAATACATTGCAATAAGTGCCTCTTATGCCCTGTGCTATACAATAGCAATACTCGCCTTAGCCATTGCTCTGTTCCAACGTCGCCAGATAAGTTAAAAAAACTCAACGGACCGGCATATAGTGCTTTTCTCACCAGACCAATATTCATTTACTTCCGGGATAGCTCCTTTTTCAATAATATAGCACGACTGCCATTTATCTCCGGAGAGCCGGCTGTCTCAAAGCCATTTTTACGGGCAATGGAAATGGTTTTCGCAAAATCCTCCTCCGATACATGCCCCTTCGGTTCCAGTACTAAAACTTTTCCAGATGGTTTTACTGTATCATATACCTCCGTGAAAAAACCGGAAACATCAGGAATTTCGTGTACGACGGCAGAGGCAAGAACAAAATCAAATTCTTCCCTTAGATCAGACAAACCGAGAGAATCACCATTACAGATACGTGTTTCGATTCTATCGAATAAATGCGCTTTCTGCGCACGTTTTTCGAGGGATTCAATCATCTCCTCCTGCACATCAACACAAACGACTTTACCCTTCGGACCGACCATCCGTGCAAGAGGTAAACTAAAAAATCCCATCGCACAACCTACATCCAAAACTTTCATACCTTCTTTGATATAAGGTGAAAGTATCTTCTGGGGGTGCTGGAATAATTTTCTTACGGGACATGAAAGAAAATACCCAATCCATACCGGACACACTCTTCCAGCCATTAGCCTTTTCCTCAACTATTTACCTGAGTACTCAGAGATTCTAACATTTCACCAATAAGATATATTGTATATCTGGATTTGCTATGATAAAGCGCATCACTAACTATGCAAAACGCTTTTTATGACCGCGATTTCATCGCAATTCTGCTGCTTCGGACACCTGGCACAATCGCTCCAGACCTTCATCGGCAGCTCGTCTTTCTCAACTACACCAAAGCCCAGTTTAACAAAAAAATCCGGCTCCATTGTCAGGGCAAACACTTTTGGAACACCAATCTCAGCCGCCCGTTCAAGAGCGGCGATAACCAGCGCCTTGCCAAAACCTTTTTGTTTGTTTGGTCCGTTGACAGCCAGGGACTTTATTTCCGCCAAATCCGCCCAGATAATCTCCAGCGAGCAGCACCCCACAACATCGCCGTCGTGTTCGGCCACAATAAAAGTCTGCAAGTTCTCGTATACATCAGCCAAAGAACGAAACAACATCCTGTCCCGCTCGGCATAAGAACCGATTAGAACCTGAATCGCCTTGGCATCCGATATTTTTGCATTACGTATATTCATAGGTCAGGAGTATAACTTCCAATACACAAGGAAACAAAGAAAATCTGCATATCGTTTGGCTTAAAATAGCATTCATAAAAAACGAATCTAATCGGCCTGCTCAAGGCAATCCCATATTCTCTGAATATTTTTTTGGTGATTCTCTTCGACTCTCTCGGGGACACTCCCCGCCCATAATCCTTTTAGACGTGCATATCGCTCCAGAGAGAACTGCTGCTTTACCTGCTCAAAAGAAAGTTGCTTTTGTTTTGCCCGAGTGATACCTTCCAACATGTCGCTTACGTAGTCATATTTTGCCTGCAAATCCTGCCTGGTCGCAAAATCAGTATGACACGGAATAACAGTTTCGATGCCAACTTTGTCATCGGCAATCTCTTTCAACAGCGAAACATATCGCTTAATACCGCTTAAGCCCGCTGCATTACTGATATCCGGCAGCCATTTTCCACCGACACTAACAAGTATATTTTCTTCCACAATATGTATCATAATGGAACTATGGTTGATCCCCGGCCCCCAGTCGATTAACCGAAGATGAACGTCACCAAGGTCCAATTCAAGACGATCTTGAAAAGTCATATTAGGCGGAACCAATTCAAAACCATCCCGCCATTGACGGTTAACAATAATAAGGAAACGAATTCGTTTTTGAAGAACCTGAACCTGGGCAGGATCAGTAGCAGCACGCAACATTTGTCGCAAATTAGAAATTAGTTCACTATAAGAAATGCGCCGTCTCTGCCCCGGTTTAGGCCGGCTGAAGATACCGTTTTCCGGATAACCCTCTAAAATTCTCTCATGGCCAATGATTTTAACATCTTTGAACAACACATTACCAAAGACATGATGAATATGGCCGTGGGTATTAATCGCATAGGCCCAGTCGTTACGATTGAAGTGCTTTTCGGCTGCCTGTTTCAATATCTCCATCACATACGGCGATATCTCGGTGTCAATAATTACTAATCCCTTCTGCGAGGAAATGACCACAATATTCGTGCGACAGTCCAGGCCTAATATGTTCAGGACAATAACCTTATCAGAAAGCTTTATCATCTCGACATCCTGGGCAGTAGCAGTCGTCACCGATAGAAACAAGAAACTAACGAGAACAAGGCATTTTCTTATATATTCCATCGGCAAATCCTCTTTAAATAGTCCCAAGAGACCAGGTACATCTAACGCTATTTTTATTGCAAATATGATTTTAATACTATATTTGTTCTCAGATAAAAGATTCTAACTAATCCTATTAAGAACTTCCAGTATCAATCCAAATTCAAATGAAAGTGAAAGCGAATGGTATAAAAAATCAAAAAAGGCTGGAAAAAGGGCCGCCTCTGGTATATCGTATTGCGGATTCTATATCGCAGGCAGCTTAATTCTAATAACGGCCTGCAGAAAATGAACGGTAACCTAATTTTATGCGATTTATATTAATTGACAAGATAGTTTCGATTGAAACCGGCAGAGAAATAAAATCCATCAAGAATCTTTCTCTTGCCGAAGAATACCTGGCCGACCATTTTCCGACATTTCCGGTATTACCCGGGGTGCTGCTGCTGGAAGGGCTGATTGAGTCGGCATCGTGGCTGGTACGCCAGAGCGAAAACTTCGCTCACAGTATGATATTGCTTGAACAGGCAAGAAATGTTAAATATAAAAGTTTTCTGGCGCCCGGAGCCCGGATAGAATATACGGTTGAGGCTAAAACTATCGAAGAAAATGTAAGCAGCTTTAGCGGATTTGGCGTATCGCAAGGCGAAAAAATCGTAGAAGCACGATTCGGGCTAAGGCACTTTAACCTGGCCGATGAAAATTCCGCGATGGCTGCGGTGGACGCTAATATAATCGAAAATATGAAAAAAATATGGAAACTACTGAGGTAATAAAGTATGGCAATGAGTAGGGACGAAATTTTCACAAAAGTACAGGAAGTGCTTGTCGAGGCGTTAGGTGTTGATGATGACGAGGTAACCACCGAGGCGACCTTAATGGGAGACCTGGGGGCAGAAAGTATTGATTTTCTGGATATAGTTTTCCGCCTGGAAAAATCTTTTGGCATCAAGATACCCCGGGAAGAGCTATTTCCGGCTGAAAGCCTGATGAACAATTCCGATTATGTCCACAACGGCAAACTAACGGAAAAAGGACTGGCCGAATTACGAGACAAAATGCCGCATACGGACCTGACGGATTTTGAAAGCGACCCCGACATTAACAAATTAGGCGACCTGTTTACCGTCAACGCCATTGTGAACTACGTTGAAGGCAAGCTCAACGCTGCTTAATCCTGTAAGGTATAAAAGTCATTAAGAACCTCAGCGGTTTATTGGTCAGAGGATTTTCTGTCGCCATATTTAATAAAGAGAGCAAAACTCGTTGGTGAAAAACTCGTTAGTAAATTGAAAATACGCCCCGGTAAAAAGATGCGTTGGATTTGGATAGATAAATTTGTTGAGTTTGAAAGCGGGCGACGTGCCGTTGCACTGAAAAATGTCACGCTCGCCGAAGAACATTTACACGACCATTTTCCCGGCTTTCCCGTTATGCCGGAATGCTTGATGATTGAGGCGATGGCCCAGACCGCGGGAATACTCGTCGGTGAAGCGAAAAATTTTCAGGAAAAGGTCATTCTCGCAAAGATAAAAAAAGCCGTCTTTTTCGATTATGTCAAGCCGGGCGACACGATTGAGCTGGAAGCAATTATCGAATCCATAGTCTCTGAAGCAGCAAGCACAAAGGGCACAATCACACGCTCAAAGAAATTGATTGCAGAGATTGATTTAATGTTCAGCCATATCGACCGGAATCTGGCCGGTAAAGAATTTCCGGCTGAGAACTTCGTTTTCGGGACCGGAACATCGGTATTCGAATCACTCCTTCGAGATATACTCTCAAAAAATAAACAGAAGACGGAGGCACAATTGTGAGCCCAGCTCGCGTAGTAATAACCGGCCTCGGCGCAATAACTCCACTCGGACTAAACGTCAGCGATACGTGGGCGGGACTTTGTGACGGCAAAGTCGGAATCGATAAGATTACGGCATTCGACCCGGTCGGCTTCACATGCAAAATAGCGGGGCAGGTCCCCGATTATAACATAAGACAATTCGTACCCAAGAGTCTTCGTAAGTCCGTAAAGCTCATGTCCAGAGATATCGAACTATCGATAATAGCGGCACACGAAGCCTTTCTTAGCAGCGGTCTGGTCACAAAAGGGATTGACCCGGATAATATCAATGTTAATCCAGAACGCATGGCTATTAATATCGGCGCCGGTCTTATAAGTTGTGACCTGGTCGAACTGGCGCCTGCGGTTGCGGCAAGTGTTACTAACGGGAAGTTCGATATTCACAAATGGGGTAAAGACGGCCTTGAATTAGTGACTCCGCTATGGTTGTTGAAATATCTTCCCAACATGCTGGCCTGCCATATCGGAATTATTCACGACATACAGGGACCAAGCAACACAATAACATGTGCCGAAGTGGCTGGGCATCTGGCGATAGCTGAAGCGTATCAGGTTCTTGCTCGCGGCAACAGCGATTACGCTCTGGCCGGCGGTGCGGAGGCAAAAGTCAATCCGATAGTGATGATTCGCCAGTGCCTGCTTAAAAGAGCCACCAGTCAAAACAACGATGAACCCGCTTTTGCATGCAGGCCTTTCGATGCCGATGCAAAAGGCTCTGTTTTCGGTGAAGCCGCCGGGGTAATAATACTTGAGAACCTCGAAAATGCAAAAAAGCGAGGTGCAAAAATCTACGCCGAACTAATCGGTCTCGGGCACAGCAATAGTATTAATCCTGAATATGAACACATCGAGCCGGACGGCTACGGACTTCAAATAGCAATCGAAAAAGCAATGGCTCAAGCACATATAGAACCGGAACAACTGGATTTGATTGTACCGCACGGAACGGGCATTCCCGCCGACGATTTGGCTGAAGCACGAGCAATTTTCAGCGCTCTTGGTGAAGCTGCAAAAAAAATCCCTGTCTGGCCGACCAAGAGTATGTTAAGTAATACAGGTGCGGCGGGCGGTGCGGTAGATGTTATAGCCGCCGTTTGTGCGATGAACGACAGCAAAATTCCCGCTGCTGTAAACTGTGATAAAAAAGCTGAAGGCTGCAACTTAAATATCGTCAATCAAACTAAAAAGAAAGATATTCGTTACATATTGTGTTGCAGTTACACATACGGTGGGCAAACCGCCGCCGTAATACTGAAACGATTTGATTAAATCTATATTATCGAAAAAAGAATGACAAAGGAAATGACTGAACGAGTCGTAATAACCGGAATGGGTATCGTTAGTCCGCTGGGGCATGATGTAGATACTCTCTGGCAGGCGCTGCTTTCAGGCAAGAGCGGAGTGGCAAAAAACACAATTTTCGACGCATCCACATTTCCTACGACATTCGACGCCGAGGTCAAAGATTACGACCTTACAAAATATACAAAGAATCCGCAATTGCACAAAAACAGCAACCGAGGCTCCGCGTTCGTAGTCGGCGCAACAGCCCAGGCCTGCAAACAGGCACAAATTAATATAGAAACCGCCGAGCCAACCGATGGAATAGACCGCACCAGATTGGGAATCTACTTGGGAGCGGGTGAAGGCTCCGTCGATAACGATGTTTTTTTTGCAGCAATCGTCAACGGATGGGACTCAGAGAAAAACGAGATGGACTGGGGCCGGTGGGCACAAGTTGCCTTCGAGAAGATGGATTCCATGCGTGAGCTCGAGCAGGAGCCGAACATGCCTGCCACCCATATCGCAATGCTTACCAGTGCTCGCGGGCCGACAAGAAGCTGCCTAACAGCCTGTGCGGCCAGCACTCAGGCGGTCGGCGAAGCTATGATGTTGATTCGCAAAGGCGATGCGGACATAATCATAGCAGGCGGCGCACATTCGATGATACACCCGCTCGGTTTGACGGGCTTCAATCGTCTGACCGCCCTATCGACAAGAAACGACAGCCCTGAAACGGCGTCTCGTCCGTTTTCCGCCACCCGGGACGGCTTTATCTTAGGCGAAGGCGCCGCGATTGCCATTCTCGAATCTCTCAGTTCGGCAAAAAAAAGAGGCGTGGAAA
>CAZMZR010000001.1:0-2990 GCA_964570855.1 uncultured Pirellulales bacterium | reverse complement strand
GCCGCGATTGCCATTCTCGAATCTCTCAGTTCGGCAAAAAAAAGAGGCGTGGAAATATTGGCCGAGGTCATCGGTTATGGAAGCAGCTCCGATGCATTTCGAGTTACTGATATGCACGAAGAGGGCAGAGGAGCAATACAGGCGATAACCGCGGCACTTGCCGACGCCGGCATCAGCTATAAAGACGTGGACTACATTAACACCCACGGCACAAGTACAATGGAAAATGATTCCATCGAGACTAAGGCGATCAAGGCGGTCTTCAAGGAACGGGCGAAAAATACTCCCGTCAGTAGTGTTAAAAGTATGCTGGGTCATTTAATCGGGGCCGCCGGTGCAGCGGAACTAATTACGTGCGTTTGCGCTATCCGGGATAATATACTGCCGCCGACAATGAACCTGATAGATCGTGAACCTGAACTCGACCTGGATTATATACCTAACAAACCGAGGAAGATGCCGGTTGATATTGTTATCAACGAATCTTTCGGATTCGGCGGGCAAAATAACGTGGTTATTATTAAAAGATGGGCATCAGGTTAACAGGAAATCAGGATGGAGGATACCAGAAAATCAGGGGATCAGGAAAAACCGGTTGCGGGTTTTGAGAAGCTGTGGATTTGGCAAAAAGCTCATAAGCTTATGCAGGAAATTCATAAATTTTGCAGGAGTCTGCCGAGAGATGAGAAATTTAGACTGAGAGACCAGATTGAGCGTAGTTCTTCATCGGTTTGTGATAATATCGCTGAAGGATACACAACGTATTATTATAATGATAAAATAAAGAGATTTAATATTGCACGAAAGGAAGCAGGTGAAACACAGAATCATATACGCAAACTGGCGGGTAAGTCTTATCTGGAAATACCGCAATCACAAAAATGGGTAGAACAGTACGAAGAAATTATTAGAGGCATTAATGGCTATATACGTTATATCAAAGAAAAAAAGGGATCGAAAAGGTAAAGTCAATGTGACAACCTGGTATCCTGATTTTCTGATACCCATTACCTGATAACCTGATATTCTGATAAACAAAACTATGATAGACATAAAGCAAATACGAGAAGAACCGGAAAAGTTCAAGGCCGCCTGCCGGGCAAAAAAGTTCGAAGCTGATATCGACAGACTGCTCGAATTAGAGGCCAACCTGAAAAATATAAAGCAGCAACTACAGGACATATCCACAGACAAGAATCGTATCGGCAAATCAATCCCAAAGCTATCATCGGAGCAAAAGCAACCCGCTCTATCTCAATTGGCGGAACTCAAAAAGCAGGAATCAAAATACAACGAAGAACTCAAAGAACTTCAACCTCAGTTCGATGAACTTATGCAGCAGGTGCCACAACCGGCGGATGATGATGTCCCCTTAGGCAAAGACGACACCGAGAATATCGAAATCAGAAAAGAAGGGCAAATACCACAATTCGATTTCGAGCTTAAAGACCACCTAAGTCTCGGCCTTGACCTTGGCATAATTGACGTCGAGCGAGGTGTAAAATTAGCAGGCAAGAGAAACTACTTCTTGAAAGGCGATGGCGCCCTGCTGCACTGGGCCGTTCTGCGTTTCGCAATGGATGTTATGGTCTCCAAAGGATATGTCCCGATGTCGGTCCCGCTTCTTATGAAAGACCAGGCAATGCAGGGAACCGGTTACTATCCCGGCTCTGAAGAGCAGACCTACCGCATGGAAAAAGACCAGCTCAATCTCGTCGGAACCGCCGAGGTGCCTCTGACCGCTTATCATATGGGTGAGATTCTAAACGAGGAGGAGCTGCCGTTAAAATACGTCGCCCTTTCAAGCTGCTTCAGACGCGAAGCCGGTTCCGCCGGCAAGGACACTTACGGCCTCTATAGAATTCATCAATTCGATAAGGTCGAGCAGGTCGTTATCTGCAAAAACAGCATCGAAGAAAGCAACAAATACCATAATGAGATTTTAGCCAACGCCGAAGCTGTAATGCAGGCGCTGGAACTGCCCTACCGTATTGCGAACGTCTGCACGGGTGACCTCGGTCGAGGCCAGGCGAAAAAATTCGATATAGAAGCATGGATGCCCTCGCGAGGCAACTACTGCGAAACGCATAGTGCGAGCAAATTCTACGAATTCCAGGCAAGGCGAATGAACCTTCGCTATAAAGAATCGTCAACCAAAAAGAATCTGTTCTGCCATACATTAAATAACACTGTCGTCGCATCACCGAGAATCCTGATACCGATACTCGAACTATATCAGAACGCCGACGGCTCAATAACTGTGCCGCAAGTCCTTCGACCATATATGAACGGCAAAGAAAAAATCACACAAAAGTAAGTCAGAAGGTATGGCAGAAAATTCAGGTAACTCCATACTTAATTACAGCAGATTCCATGCGTCCCTCGTCTGTCTTCCCTCGTTTCCATTCCCCGCCGTTTTTACTTTGAACTCAACACTAAAAACTGATGTTTATCTTTGGCTGTCCCTAGTATTCCCCTTGTTTTAGTTATTTTGTTAGGGTGTAATCCCAATGATCACCAAAGGAACAGCAGGAACACCTCGCCCTTGTCTGACGACATTGTAGAATTCACCTTCATAATAAGGTACACCGGAACTCATTTGGGCTTGGAGTGATTTCATGGGAAGGATTTCAATACCTAAATCAATATGATCTCCAACGTAAAAAGCCAGATGTTTAACGAAAAGATCATATGCAACGAAAGAATATTTTCCAAATTGAACTTCTATTGCTACACGGTCTTTAACAAAATCGGTTTGATTATAGCTGTAAATTGGGACTTCACCAGCTTCTTCTATCTCTCGCTTTTGTTCCTCAGGTTGCATAGTCAGGGTTTTTCGTATGAGTTTTTCGCTTTTTGTTACCCAATAGCTAACCCGGCTTTCTTTCCATTTCTTCTTTTTAAGAAGCTTATCGAACATTTTATTCATGTCTATGGGACTGCTATGAGGCCATCTGTCAATGGTTATAATTTACTTTCTTGAATTTCTA